>DATCDZ010000124.1:0-6142 GCA_036510395.1 Verrucomicrobiia bacterium | reverse complement strand
GCAGAAGAAAAATCCCGACATCGCCGAACTCACGCGCGGCAAGACCGGCCGCGTCTTCGGCAACCTGATGTCGCTGCTCACGCTGTTGAAAGGTTTGCCGATGACTTACAACCGCGATTTGCAGGAGGACAAGGAACGGCTGTTCGACACCGCCGACACCGCGCGTGCGACTGTGAGAATTTTTTCCGCGATGTTGCGCAATGTAAAAATCAATCGCGCCGCCTGCGCCGCCGCCACGAGCGACCCGGCGTTGCTGGCGACCGACCTCGCCGATTATTTGGTGAAAAAGGGAATGCCATTTCGCCAGGCACATCACGTCGTCGGCGCAGTGGTGGCTCTGGCGGAAAAAACCGGCAAACCGTTGAACCAACTGACGCTCGCCGAATTGCAAGGTGTGAACCCGACATTCGGGCGCGACGCGCTGGGCGTGTTCAATCTGAAAACGGCGATGGCGAAACGAAACCTGACCGGCGCACCGGGAACAAAGGAAGTCGCGAAGCAACTGGCGCGCTGGCGGGAACAACTTTCGTGAACAAGATTCTAAATGAAACCGCCAATTCAATTCTTACCGTCAGCGGATAAAACACCGTGGAAAGACAGCGTCGCGAAAGATGGGCTACCGATTCGAGATAGCGGAGCGTGGATTGAAACCAAGCACAAGCTGCTCACCTACTACGCGCATCTCTTCGCGACGGGAATGAAGAATTTCTGGAAAAGCCGCGTGTATCTTGAATTATTTTCCGGTCCGGGTCGTTGTGTCATCAGAAAAACTGGCAAGGAAGACCTCGGCTCACCGCTCAAAGTAATCGAAAAAGAATTCACTAAATTTATCTTCACTGAAATGAGCGTGCCGGCAGCAGAAGCGCTTGCTCAACGGTTGGAGAATTTTGAAAATGCCGCCAATACAGAAATCTGGTGTGGAGATTGTGCCGATGCAGTCAAGAAAATGCAGATTCCTGCTGGTTCGCTGACGCTTGCTTTTATTGATCCTACCGGCATTGGTCACGCTCCATTTTCTCTTATTGAAACGCTTCATACCAAGACGCGCTGCGATCTACTCATCAACATTCAACATGGGATGGGGATTAAGATGAACATTCATCAATACACACCTGACGCCAATGAAGAATCCGCGTTGACGAAATTTCTCGGCAACGATTCATGGAAAAAACTGCCAAGGCATAACGCCCGCGACTTTTTTCGTGGCGTTCTTGAGCTTTACAAAGTGCAACTCGACAAGCTTGGCTTTAGTTTTGTTGGACGCGAAGTGCTAATCACAAATGATAATAACACCCCGCTTTATCTACTTCTCTATGCGAGCAAGCATCCCAAAGGAAAAGAGTTTTGGGATAAAGCGATGAAAGGTGTTTTGCCGATGGAATTCGACTTTGGCGGGTAACAAGACGATGCTAATGCGAACGAAATTATGAATCTTGTTCTCGATAGACCAGCCCGGCTTCACCCGCGAGTTATGCAGCCGCCGCTGATTCGTCGCGATGACCGAGTGGGCATGTGGCACGCGCCCGCCGTCATTGCCGAGAACAATTTCATTTATAAAAGTCTCTCAAATTGGTCTTTCAACGTCGCAGTGGGCTGTTCGCACGCGTGCCGGTTCTGTTATGTGCCAAGTGCGGCGACAATTAAGCAGGGACCAAAGCTGGCTGAATATGGTGTGGAGAACCCCGATGCCGAGTGGGGTGATTATGTTTTGCTGCGACCCTGGGAAGAAGACAGATTTTTGGCGTCGTTGCGTGCCGCTGAAAATACGCCCAAGCGTTTTCTCAAGCCTGACGGCAATCGTGCGGTGATGTATTGCACCACCACCGATCCCTACCAAGTCATTCATCACCCAGACCCGGAGCGGCAACGGATGCTGTCACAACATGCCCGCCGTCTGGTTCGCCGTTCGTTGGAGCTGATTCGTGATCATTCGACGCTCAATGTCCGCATCCTCACTCGCAGCCCGCTGGCGCGAGCGGATTTCGATTTGTATAAAACTTTCGGTTCGCGCCTGTTGTTCGGAATGAGTTTGCCGACCTTGCGAAACGATCTCTCGAAGATATACGAACCCAAAGCTCCCGCACCAACTCAACGCCTCGCAACGCTCCGGGCAGCAAATGAAGCCGGACTGAATGTTTATGTGGCCGTTGCCCCAACCTACCCAGAGTGCGACGAAGCCGATTTGCGCGCGACGCTTGAGGCCATAGCGGAAGTCAACCCCGTCACCATTTTTCACGAGCCAATCAATATCCGCGCTGAAAATGTGGAACGAATTCAATCACACGCTGATGAACTTGGTTTGGAATTGAAAACGGATGTTTTTGAAACCCGTGAGCAGTGGCAAAATTACGCAGTTAACGCGTTGCAAACGGTGGAAAGGTTGTCTCAAGAAATCGGGATTGCCGACCGACTTCATCTGTGGCCAGACAAGTCTCTTGGCAGTTTAACCGTGGCCAATCGGATGCCCAAACCGCGAGATTATATGCGTTGGTTGCAAAAATCTTGGACACGAATCAGCGAGTGGCCGAAGTAATGGAATTAAATACTCTGCTCAAGGCGACGTCGCGCTCGTTTTATCTGACGTTGCGCGTGCTGCCTGCGCGCGTGCGCCCGCAAATCGGCGTGGCCTACCTGCTCGCGCGCACGACCGACACCATCGCGGACACGGAAATTCTCCCGGTGGCGCAACGCTGCACAATCGGCAGAAAACAAACGGATTCTATCGCGGACACGGAAATTCTCCCGGTGGCGCAACGGCTCGAGGCATTGCAGAAACTCCGCGAACGGATTCTCGGCCAGAATTCCGCGCCGCTGAACTTCGGCGAACTGGCGCAAAAACAAAATTTATCCGCCGAAAAATTATTGCTGGAAAAAGTCGAAGCAAGTCTCACGCTGCTGCAAACACTTTCGCCCGCTGATTTGAAATTGGTTCGCGAAGTTCTCACGACCATCATGGGCGGGCAGGAATTGGATTTGCGGCGGTTTGGCCGGTGGGGCGAGACTCCCGGCGAGCCGTCTTCCACATTCGCGGCTCGCGAGGACGCTCGCCCCACCACAAAAATCATCGCGCTCGAAACGGCGGCGGATTTGGATGATTACACTTATCGCGTGGCCGGCTGCGTGGGCGGGTTCTGGACGAAGATTTGTCGCGCGCACCTGTTTCCAAACGCAAAAATGGACGACGCGAATATGCTCGCCGACGGAATCCGCTACGGCAACGGTTTGCAGCTTGTGAACATTTTACGCGACCTGCCAAAAGATTTGCGGAATGGCCGCTGCTACTTGCCGATGGAAAAACTGCTTGAAGCCGGACTGACGCCCGAAGATTTGTTGCAGCCTGTGAACGAATGCAAACTGCGTCCGCTTTACAATCATTATCTGGATGCGGCGGAGTCGCATCTGGCGGCGGGCTGGAAATATACGAACATCATTCCGCGCGGACAGATGCGAGTGCGGCTGGCGTGCGCGTGGCCGGTTTTGATCGGCGCAAAAACGATTTCATGCCTGCGCGACGGCAAAGTTCTTGATCCGCTGCGGCGCCTGAAAATCACGCGCGGACAGGTTCGCGGCATCATTTGGCGCTCGGTTTTGAGTCATCCATTTCCGGGCGCATGGCAAAAACTTTTTGTTCCGGGCGGAAAAGCAGTTGCATCGGACGCGAAGTTGGCGTAAAAAGCAGTATGCAATTTTCCAAATTCAGGCCGCTGGTCTGCGCGGCTGTTTTTTGCGCCGGTTTTATCTACGTCCACGCGCAGGACAATCCGGCGCAGGCCGCCGCCCGCGCGTCTCTGGATGCGAAGATGCGCGCATTGGACGCGCAGCAAGGCTCCACGAACATGGCGGCGCCGCCGTCAGACACCGCTGCACAGGCAAAGGCAATGGAAGCGTTGCAGGAAAAAATGGCTGAACTGGACGCGCAGCAGAAGGTTTCCTCGAATGTGACGGCACCGCCGGCAGTTGCGGACACTGCGGCACAGGCGAGAGCGATGGAAGCGTTGCAGGAAAAAATGGCTGAACTGGACGCGCAGCAGAAGGCTGAAACGACGGCAGCCTCATCTTCTTCGGACAACGCGGCGCAGACCGCCGCACGGGCGGCTTTGGAAAACAAATTGCGCGAGTTGAATGCGCAACAGGCCGCCATGAATGCGGGCAAACTTGCTGCTGCCGCTCCGGTTCAGTCTCCGGTTATCGCAACGCCGCCAGCCAGTGCGAATTATCCTGGCAAGGAGCTTGGCCTGCCGCCGATCACCGCACCGCCGCTGCCGATTTCCGCAGCCAAGGATTCGCAACTCCAGGCGCTCCTCGCAAAATACCTTGCCGACCAGGTTACGGCCGCCGAATATCAGTCCAACCGCGCGGAAATTCTGGCCGAACCGTAATCGGCTGGCTTTTGGAAGACAGGTTAAAGATTCGGGACGGACTGATTTCCCTTGCGCGCCAGCCTGCAACTTTCAACATTTGATTTTTAACTAAAAATCCATGCACAATTTTCGCTACGTCGGCAAAAAACTGTTCTGCGAAGGCGTCGCCATCGAGACGCTCGCCAAAAAATTCGGCACGCCGCTGTTTGTCTATTCGCAGCGGACGCTGACGGATCATTTTCAGAAACTCGATGCCGCGCTCGCGCCGCTCAACCATCTGGTCTGCTTCGCGATGAAGTCGAACTCGAACCTCGCCGTGCTGCGGACGATCACGAACCTCGGCGGCGGCTTCGACATTGTTAGCGGCGGCGAATTGCAGCGCGTCATCGCGGCGGCCGGCGACCCGAAGAAATGCGTTTTTGCCGGCGTCGGCAAGACGGAAAGTGAAATTGAATTCGCGCTGCGGCAAAATGTTTTTTCCTTCAACGTCGAAAGCGAACCGGAATTGCAGCGCATCAACCGAATCGCCGCGCGGCTCAAAAAGGTTGCGCCCATTGCCGTGCGCGTGAATCCCGGCGTGGACGCCAAGACGCACGCCAAAATCACAACCGGCACCTACGAAAACAAGTTTGGCATCGCGTTTGAAAAAATCGAAGTCATCTATGCGCGCGCCAGCAAACTGAAGAATCTGCGGTTGCGCGGTGTGCAGATGCACATCGGCTCGCAGTTGACCACCGTATCGCCGTTCGAGCAGGCGGTCCGCAAAGTTCTCCCGCTTGTGGAAAAGTTGAAGAAAAAACACGCGCTGGATTTTTTCAGCATCGGCGGCGGGCTGGGCATTGTTTATCAGCCTGCGCTGTCGAGCGGCGCGGAAAGCTGGTGGAAAAGTTCCGCCGCAAAGAACGTTCTGACGCCGGCCAAATACGCCGAGCGCCTCGTGCCATTGCTCCAGCCGCTTGGCCTGAAAATCCTGATCGAGCCGGGACGTTTCATTTCCGGCAACGCGGGCATTCTCGTCACGCGCGCCGAATATGTGAAGCGCACCGGCAGGAAAAATTTCCTCATTGTGGACGCGGCGATGAACGACCTCATCCGCCCGGCGTTCTACGATGCGTATCATGAAATCGTTCCGCTCGATAAAAAGAGCGGGGCAAAAATTTCAACCGATGTCGTCGGACCGATCTGCGAATCGGGCGATTATTTCTGCAAGAACCGGCCGCTGCCAAAGCTGGGCGAAGGCGACGCCGTCGCGCTGTTGAGCGCGGGCGCTTACGGTTCGGTCATGGGTTCCAATTACAACGCCCGTCCGCTGCCGGCGGAAATTTTGGTGAACGGCAAAAAATTCGCCGTCGTGCGCGAACGCCAGGCGGTGGCGAAAATCTGGGCGGATGAAAAAATTGCACCGTGGCAGAAGTAAGACGATTTGCTTTAATGCGGCGGCGCTAATTACATTCGATAAAAATCACATGAAAAAACAATTTGTCATCTTGGCCATTGGATTTGCGCCTTTCGTCCAAGCTGATGCTCCGACTAATGCGATCACTGCGCCAGCGACGGCCGGACCGTCGGTTGAAACAATTGTCTGCATTCGTCATGGAGAAAAACCGGCTGGCGGACTTGGGCAATTGACCTGCCGCGGCCTCAACCGCTCGCTGGCGCTGCCGGATGTGCTGCTGGCAAAATTCGGCACGCCGCAATTTGTATTCGCGCCCAACCCGGCGCAAAAAGTGGATGGCGACAAATACTATTACGTCCGACCGCTGGCGACGATTGAGCCGACC
>DATCDZ010000123.1:0-7129 GCA_036510395.1 Verrucomicrobiia bacterium | reverse complement strand
GTGCAGCAGTTTAATCTGACGGACGGACAGGCGGGCATGGTCATCGGCGGCGTGACCAACATCAATGTTCCCGGCGACACGGACGGCAGCGCCAATAGTTCAATCGCCGCGAAATTAAATTTTCCAGACCACAATTTCATGCAGAACACCATTGGGCAATTCATTTTCCGGTTGTCCAGTCCGTCGGGACATTTTTCGACGACAAATGTTTTTTTTAGCATCACGAATTTTCCATACGCGCAGAGAATTACCGGCACGGTGGTCAGCAACACCACGCCGGTTCCCAATGCCGTCATCATTTTGTTTCCCGCCCCGCGCGGCAGTGACCATGGGCCGGGTGAACCAGTGGGAGGAACCGTGGCAAATAATTCGGGCGTGTATAGCATTCAGGTTCCGCCGGGAACCTATGAGCCGGTAGCTTTCAAAAGCAATTACGTCGCCAATTTTTCAACGTCGCCGCTGTTAACCGTGAGCAGCGGCACGACCACCACCAATCTGGCGCTCACAAGCGCCACGGCGACTATTTCCGGCAAGCTTGTGGACGCCGACAATTCCAGCATTGGATTGCCGGGCGTTATGGTGCCGGCGACATCCAACTCGGGTTCGATTGCCGTTGGTTTCACCGACACCAATGGCAATTTCACGTTGCGGGTGGGCAGCGGCTCGTGGGGCATCAGCGGCGATGCCGCCGGTTCGTTGAACTCGCTTGGTTATGTCGGCTACGATAACAACACCAATGTCAATGCCGGCACTACCGGACTTGTTTTCCCTTTCAAAAAAGCCACGGCGCTGTTTTATGGCACTGTGAAAGATAATTTTGGAAATCCTTTGCCGGGAATTGATATTAACGCCTATGCCAGCGGCGCGTATTCGTCAGACGGTAATTCTGACACAAACGGTTATTACGTCGTCGGCGTGATGGACATTGGAATGTCATGGCAGGTGCAAGTCAGCAATGACAGCAGCCCCACCAATTACCTGTTTTCACAGGGAGGTTACGATTTCGTCAGCAGCGGACAAGCGATGCGGCAGGATTTTACAGCCGTTCTTGCGACTAATCGAATCACCGGCAATGTCCAGTTTAACGGCACAAATGTCATCGGCGTTCAAGTTGATGCTTATGCGACCATCGGCACGAATAGCTACCAGTCCCAGATGGACACCGATGCCAATGGCAATTACTCGTTGAACGTGGCCAATGGCGACTGGAGCGTGAATGTTTATGATTGCGGGTGTGGCGACAATGACAGCTTGAGCACAGTTCTCAACGACCAAAATTACGAAGACCCCGCCAGCCAAAACGTCACCATCAACAACAACAACGGCACGAACAATTTCACGGTTCAACTTTGCGGTGGAGTTTCCATCACCACCACTTCTCCGCTGCCCGACGCCACGAATGGCGATTATTACGACATTCAACTTCAGGGATCGGATTGTAACAACAACTTCATATGGTCGTTGGATGACCCATCTGATTTTCCGTCAAGCTTGACCTTCAATTCTGACGGGGAGATTTTCGGCACTCCTGACGCCTCCGGAACCTATAATTTTTCCGTGAACGTGAACGATGGCAATGGCCACTCGGCGGACACAAATTTATCGCTGACCATCGTTGGTGCCGCTTCGCCCTTGCAAATCACGACTTTTTCCCTGCCCAACGGCACGAACACCGAGTTTTACAGCCAGACACTTCAGGCTTCCGGCGGAACGCTGCCGTATAGCTGGGCAGTGGCAGATTATTCCATTTCCGTCGTGCTGTCGAATTTGACTTTGGCCACCAACGGCGTTCTTTCCGGCACGCTCTCGGCAACGACCGGCTCCTATAGTTTTGACGTGCAGGTGACGGATGGCGCGGCGAATACGGTCTATCAAACTTTGCCGCTGTATGTCGTCAACCCGCCATTGCCGCCGTTAATCATCACGAACACTTCGTTGCCCAACGGCAACGTCGGCGCGGTTTACAACGCGCAACTCGGCGCGACCGGCGGACAGTCGCCTTACTATTGGACACTCGCCACCGTATCATCTCCACTGCCAGCAGGTTTATCGCTGAACTCCAACGGACTCATCTCCGGCACGCCGACGACAAATAAGCCTTCCACTTTCAAATTTCAAGTGCAGGATCAAATCGGCACGATCACAAATAAAGTTCTTTCCATTACCATCAATTCCAATCCCGTCCTTGTTTCGCAAAGCTGGCAGACCAACCGGTTCCAAATGCGGCTCACGGGCGCGGCCAACCAGAATTACACGCTCCAGTTGTCAACCAATTTGAGTTCCACCAACTGGACACCGCTGTTTGTTACCAACAATTCGGCGACCAATTCGTTTCTTTTGACCGACCCGGATGCGACCAACAAACAGCGCTTCTACCGCATTTTGATCGGCCCGTGATCAGCCGCCGAGGTAGGCGCTCCTGACCTGCGGATTCCGGCGCAGCGCGGTGGAATCGTCCTGCAAAATTATTTTTCCCGTTTCGAGAACATAACCGAAACGGGAAATTTCCAGCGCAAGGTTTGCGTTCTGCTCCACCAGCAAAATCGTCAAACCTTGTTCGCGGTTGATTTCGACAATTTTTTCAAAAATTGTTTTTACCAAAAGCGGCGCGAGGCCGAGCGACGGCTCGTCGAGCAACAATAATTTCGGTTTGCTCATCAGCGCGCGGCCAATCGCGAGCATTTGCTGTTCGCCGCCGGAAAGTGTTCCGGCGACTTGCTTTTCACGCTCCTGCAATCGCGGAAACAATTTGAAAACGTGTTCCAATTCGCACCGGACGACTTGCCTGTCTTTCTGCAAATACGCGCCGAGTTGCAAATTTTCCCGCACCGTCAGGTTCGAAAAAATCATCCGGCCTTCGGGAGCGTGAGAGATGCCGCGCGCTACAATTTGATGCGGCGGCAGACCGGCGATGTTTTTGCCGTCGTAAAAAATCTCGCCGGATTTCGGCTTGAGCAGGCCGGAAATCGTCTTGAGCGTCGTCGTCTTGCCCGCGCCGTTCGCGCCGATGAGCGTGACGATGCTGCCTGCTTTCACGGACAGGGAAATCCCGTGCAGCGCGTTGATGGCGCCGTAGCTGACCGACAGATTTTTTATTTCTAACATAGGATTTGCCACAGAGGCACAGAGGCACAGAGAAAAAAACCCGAAGTTGTCCGAAAATAAATTTCCAGATTTTCCTCTGTGCCTCCGTGCCTCTGTGGCTGCTTAAACATTTTTTGGGTGTTCTTCTCCTAAATATGCTTCAATTACCTTTGGATTCGCGCGGATTTCCGCCGGCGTGCCTTCGGCAATTTTCACGCCGTAATCCAAAACCGCGATGCGCTCGCAGATGCCCATGACGACTTTCATGTCATGTTCGACGAGCAAAACGGAAATCTGAAACTTGTCCTTGATGAACTGGATGAGCCGCATCAGTTCGATCTTTTCACTGGCGTTCATGCCGGCGGCGGGCTCGTCGAGCAACAGCAATTTTGGTTTCGTCGCCAGCGCACGGACGATTTCCAGCCGCCGCTGGTCGCCGTAGCTCAAACTTTTCGCCAGCGAATCGCGAAATTTTCCGAGTTGAAAAATTTCCAGCAGTTCCATTACTTCGTTTGCGATTTCTTTTTCGCCGTCGCGAAATGCGCGTCCTCGCCAGAGCGCGTTGCGGACGCCGCGCGGACAATGCAAGCGCGCGGCGGTGCGCACGTTGTCAAAAACCGACATCGAGGCGAACAGGCGGATGTTTTGAAACGTCCGCGCAATGCCGAGCCTGGTGATCTGGTGCGGCTTGCGGTTCGAGGTCAATTGTCCGTTGAAAGAAACCGCGCCCGCCGTCGGCTGATAAACGCCGGTGATCAGATTGAACGCCGTCGTCTTGCCCGCGCCATTCGGGCCGATGAGTCCGACGAGTTCGTTGCGCCCGATTTGCAAATCCAGTGCCGACACCGCCGTCAGGCCGCCGAAGCGGATGGTGGTTTTGTCGAGTTGGAGCAATGCGGACATTTTATTTTAATGGCGATTTACGCAGGCTGAAAAGTCCTTGCGGTCGCGTGAGCATTAAAATTATCAGCAGCAGCGAATAAATGATCATGCGGTATTCGGCGACGGGGCGCAGAAATTCCGGCAGCAGCGTCAGCAGAATCGCGGCGATGATGACGCCAATGGTGTTGCCCATGCCGCCCAGGATGACCATCACAACGATGGCGATGGATTCCATGAAGTTGAAACCGCCCGGCGTGATGAATTGTTTCGAGTGCGCGTAAAGCCCGCCCGCGATGCCCGCGAAAAATGCGCCCACGACGAATGCGGTGACCTTGTATTTGGTCGGGTTGATGCCCATCGCCGACGCGGCGACTTCATCGTCGCGCACGGCGATGAAGCCGCGTCCGTAAGTGGAATGGACGAGCGCGGTGACGACATAAACCGTGACGGCGGCGAAGCCGAACGCCCAGAAGAAATTTGTCCAGCCGTGGCTGACGCTCAAACCGCGCGCGCCGCCGACGGCGTTCATGTTCTGAAAAATGACGCGGATGATTTCGCCGAAACCGAGCGTGACGATGGCGAGATAATCGCCGCGCAAACGCAGCGTGGGAATGCCGACGAGCAAGCCGGCGATTGCCGCCGCGAGTCCGCCCGCGACCAGCGCGACGATAAAAATTCCGTTCGCGGCAAAAAAATTCAGTTCGCCAAATTGATTCGTGATTACGGCCGCCGTGTATGCGCCGACGGCCATGAAACCCGCGTGGCCGAGCGAAAACTGGCCGGTGTAGCCGTTGATCAGATTCAGGCTGACGGCGAGGATGATGTTGACGCCTATGTCGTAGCTGATGAACAGCCAGTAGGAATTGATTTGATTGGCAAACAGCGAAACTAAAAAACACAACGCAAGCGCGCCCAGCAAAAAAGTTTTGGCATGGCGGAAATTCATACTTTTTCAATTTCCCTTTTGCCGAGCAACCCGGACGGTTTCACGAGCAAAATCAGAATCAAAATGCCGAACGCGATGGCGTCGCGGTAAGTCGAGGAAATGTAGCCGGCGACGAGGGTTTCGGTGACGCCGATGATGATGCCGCCGAGCGCCGCGCCGGGCAGGTTGCCGATGCCGCCCAACACCGCTGCGACAAATGCCTTCAGCCCCGGCAGAATGCCCATGAGCGGATCAATGGCCGGATAGTTCACGGCGAACAAAATTCCCGCCGCCCCAGCCAGCGCCGAACCGAGGCCGAACGTGAACGAGATGACAACGTCGGTGTTGATGCCCATCAGCGCGGCGGCTTCGGGATTGAACGACAGCGCGCGCATGGCCAGGCCGAGTCTGGTTTTCAACACAACGAACCGCAGCGCGAGCAGCAGAATCAAGGTGACGGCGAAGACGACAATTTGATTGCTGTTGAGGCTCAAGCCGCCGAGCCTGGTGATGGGATAAACAGGAAGAATTTGCGGAAAACTTTTTGGCGCGGCGCCGAACACATGGTCGTTCTGGCAGGTGTATTCGATTAGAAGTGAAACGCCGATGGCCGTGATCAGAACGGTCAGTTTCGGGCTGCGGCGCAGCGGGCGGTAGGCGAGCTTTTCAATCACGATTCCGATCGCCGCGCAAATCGCCATTGAAATTCCCATAACCACGAACGCGCCCGCAATGGATGGCATTGGCAGAAGAGTCGCAATTTTCGGCGCGAGATAAAATCCGGCGAACGCGCCGAGCATGAAGATGTCGCCGTGCGCGAAGTTGATGAACCGCAGGATGCCGTAAACCATCGTGTAGCCGAGCGCGATGAGCGCGAGGATGGAGCCGAGCGCAAGACCGTTGATCAACTGCTGTAGAAATTCAGTCATGCCTTACGGCTGCACTGTTTGGACGTATTGGAACGCGCCATTTTTTATCGTCAAAATCACGGCGGGCTTGGAGGCGTCGCGGTTGGCGTCCATCGTGATCTGGCCGGTGACGCCGGGAAAATCTTTTGTCGCCGCCAGCGCGTCGCGGACTTTTGCGCCGTCGGTGGTTCCCGCGCGTTTCATCGCGTCGGCCAGAATCATCGCCGAATCGTAACCGAGCGCGGCCATCGCGTCGGGCGTTTCATTATATTTCGCCTTGAATTCTTTGACGAAATTTTGGACGACGGGCGATGTGGATTGCGGCGAAAAATGCGTGGAAAAATAATCGCCTTCCAGCGCCGCGCCGCCGATTGGCACCAGCGAGGACGATTCCCATCCGTCGCCGCCAAACATCGGGACGGTGATGCCGAGTTGCCGCGCCTGCAACGCAATCAACCCGACCTCGGTGTAATAACCGGGAACAAAAATGCCGTCGGGATTCGCGGCTTTGATCGCCGTCAATTCCGCGCTGAAATCTTTGTCGCCGCTGCTGTAATTTTGTTCCGCCGCGATTTTTCCACCGTCGGCGACAAAACCCTTCTTGAAAAATTTCGCCAGTCCAAGGCTGTAATCGCTTTTCACGTCGGTCAAAACGACGACGTTCTGGAGCTTGAGCGTCTTGCGCGCAAAATCCGCCATGACGGTGCCTTGAAACGGATCAATGAAACACACGCGGAAAATGTAATCGCCGACCTCTGTGACTTTGGGATTGGTGGACGCGGGTGAAATCATCGGAATTTTATTTTCCTGGCAGATCGGCGCGGCTTCGAGCGAACGCGATGACGCGACTTCGCCGAGGATCGCCACGACGCCGTCGCTGGAAATCAGTTTGCGCACCACCGTCGCCGGCTGGCCGGCCTGCGACTGGTCGTCCTCGGTGAGCATCTCAATTTTTTTACCCAGCACGCCGCCCGACGCGTTGAGGTCGTCAATCGCCAGCGCGGTGCCTTTGTGCGACGATTGTCCGAACGTGGCCTCGCTGCCGGTCAGCGACGCGAACTCGCCGACCTTGATAACATCGCCACCGGATTCGCCCGGCGGTTTGTTGCAGCCGGAGAGATAAATTGAAACCGCCATCACCGCCAGAAATTGTCCGTGCCAGATTTTCATAAAAGCTCCAAGTTTGGTTTCTTGTCGAAGCCTGTGCCAGCGTAGCCGTTTGCGTCATGGTTTCAAGCTTTTGCGCTTTGAACCAAAACTTTGCGATTTGCCATCAAGCGTATTTTGCCTTATTGATGACAAGATACGGCAAGTGAAAGCCAAAGAAAAG
>DATCDZ010000122.1:0-20514 GCA_036510395.1 Verrucomicrobiia bacterium | reverse complement strand
GCTGGCGGCAATTTTTCTTGTCGTCATCATTTATTTTGTTGGTGGCCAACTGGCAGCGCCGCTGGCCAAAGCCATCGCCGGCGACCTGGCCAAAATGCGCCGGCTGTTTGATGTCTGCTCTGAAAAATCCGCCGCACATCTGCAGTCGGAACAGGCGCGGATTGAAAATGAATTTGAAACCACCAGGGACAATTTCAACCAGGAATGGCGGCAGGCTGTCCGCGACATCGGCGAATCGCGCAGCACCAATTCCACGGTCATCAGCGAGAAGGCCGCGCGGGTTTCGCAGAAAAACGAACGTTGGTATCGTGCGGAGCTTGAACGGATTCAACCGCGCCACGCCGAAGCCATGACCCGTTTGAAGGCGGAAGACGCCGCGCAAGTCCGGCAAATCTCCGAGGCGCACCAAAACAAAATGGCGCAGATTGAAGCCGAGCATCAGCAACGCTGGCAGGAATTGGAAACGGACTGGAAAAACAGCATCACGCCATTGTGCGATCAACTGCGCGCCGCCAGCGACTCGGCGGAAAAAACTTTTCCGGCGTGGGAAGATGCGTCGTGGAAAAACTGGACACCGCCAACTGAATTTCAAAACGTCGCGAAATTCGCCCGGCTGGAATCGCCGGTGGAAAAATTTGCGGGCGCGCTGCCAAAAAATCTGCGGTTGAAATGGCCCGGCCCGGAAATCATTTCCGCGCCGCTCTCGCTGCTGATTCCGGCGCAAGGCTCGATCCTTTTTGAGACCGGCAAGGGCAGTGGCGATGAGGCGTTCGGCGCGATCAACAGCATCATTTTCCGGCTGCTGGCCACCACGCCGCCGGGCAAGCTGATCTTCACGATTTTCGACCCGGTCGGGCTCGGCCAGAATTTTTCGTCGCTCATGCACCTCGCGGATTACGAGGAAGGCAGCATCAACAGCCGCATCTGGACGCAGTCGGCGCAGTTTGAGGAGAAGCTCGCGGAGCTGAACGAGCACATGGAAAAAATCATCCAGATGTATCTCCGCAACGAATACGCGACCATCGCGGAATACAACGCGCAGGCCGGCAGCGTCGCGGAGAAATATCATTTTCTCGTCATCGCGTCGTTTCCGGTGAACTTCAGCGACACGGCGGCAAAGCGGCTCCGCAACATCGCCGCCAACGGCGCGCGCTGCGGCGTCTTCACGCTCATCCATTGGGATCAGCGGAACGCGGTGCCGCAGGATTTTGTTCCCGACGAGCTTCGCAATAACAGCGTCTGCCTCGTCCACACCAGCCGTGGTTTTGAACTCGCCGACCGCCAGCCGCCGGGCGTGCGGCTGCTGCTGGATCCGCCGCCGCCGCCAGAATTCGCGACTGAATTTCTGCATCGCGTCGGCGAAGGCAGCAAGGACGCCAACCGCGTTGAGGTTCCGTTTGAACAAATCGCGCCGGCTGAATTGTGGCAGGAAGAAACCACGGAAATTTTGCGCGTGCCCATCGGGCGTTCCGGCGCGACGAAATTTCAATATCTCGAAATTGGCAGCGGCACGCGCCAGCACGCGCTCATCGCGGGCAAAACCGGCTCCGGCAAATCCACGTTGTTCCACGTCATCATCACCAATCTCGCGCTGCGGTGCAGCCCGGAGCAGGTGGAATTTTACCTCATTGATTTCAAAAAAGGCGTCGAGTTCAAATGCTACGGCAGCCGCAGATTGCCGCACGCGAAAGTCGTCGCCATCGAGAGCGACCGCGAATTTGGCTTGAGCGTGCTGCAACGGCTGGACGAAGAATTGCGGCGGCGCGGCGATTTGTTCCGCAAGCTCGGCGCGCAGGATCTGGCGGGTTACAAACGTGCGGGTGGAACTGAACCGGTTCCGCGCACGCTGCTGATGATTGACGAGTTCCAGGAATTTTTCACGGAAGAAGACCGCATCTCGCAGGGTGCGGCGGTTTTACTGGATCGCATCGTGCGGCAGGGCCGCGCGTTCGGGATACATGTCATCCTCGGTTCGCAAACGCTCGGCGGCGCTTACACGCTCGCCCGTGCGACCATCGGGCAGATGGTCATACGCATCGCGCTCCAGTGCAACGAGGCCGACGCCTACCTAATCATGGATCAGGACAATCCCGCGCCGCGCCTGCTCTCGCGTCCTGGCGAAGGCATTTACAACGACGCAGCGGGCGCACTGGAAGGCAACAGCCCGTTTCAAGCCGTCTGGCTTTCCGATAAGACACGCGACAGCTATCTCGCGAAAATCCGTGAGCGCGCGGATCAAAAGGCGAATCAGTATCCCGGCCCGCTGGTGTTTGAAGGAAACGCCCCGGCGGACGTGCGCGAAAATCTTTCTTTGCGCGAGGCGTTGGAAAAAGTTGCGGCGCAAATTCCCGTGCAATCCAGCGTCTGGCTCGGCGCGCCCAATTCCATCAAAGGCCCGACAGAGGCGGTTTTCCGGCGGCAGAGCGGCAGCAATCTCCTCGTCGTCGGCCAGAGCGAAGAGCGCACGACCACGATTGCGGCGGTGTCGCTTATTTCGCTGGCGGCGCAGTTTCCGAAGGATGCGGCGCGGTTTGTCCTGCTCGACAGCACGCCGCCGGGTTTTCCGCAACGGGAATTTTTGGAACGCATTGTCCGCTCCGTGCCGCACGAAACGGTGCAAGGCGGCAATAGCAATCTCGCCGAAGTGATGAACTCGCTGGCGGAGGAAATGAAACGGCGCGCGGAAAACGAATCGTCCGGGCCGGAAATTTTCGTGCTGGTCAACGGACTGCAAAATTTTAAGAAGCTGCGGTCGGAGGATGAATTCAGTTTTTCAAGCGGAAGTGGCGATGCGCCGAATCCCGCCGCCATTTTGTCGAGCCTCATCACCGAAGGATCGGCGCGCGGAATCCACGTCATCATCACCTGCGACACTTACAACAACATGAGCCGGTTCCTGGGGCGGAAGACGCTGGGCGAATTTGAAATGCGCGTCGTGTTCCAGATGAGCGCGAGCGACTCTGCCAGTTTGATTGACACGCCAGCCGCCGGCACGCTCGGACTGCATCGCGCGATGTTTTACAACGACCGCGAAGGCAGCCTCGAAACATTCCGTCCCTACGCGCAACCGGACTGCGGATGGATTGAAAACGTTGCGCGGCAGCCTGCGTTCGGACGATGACATCCAAGCCTTGCCTGTAAATTGGCGGACAAGTTTTAGTCAAGCCGGTCGCGCAAGATGTCAGACGCGCTCTGCTTTGAATAGTTAGATAATGAGGCCGTCGCGGCGCGTTTTCATTTTCCAAAAATTAGATTTGCATTTCATCGCAGCTTTCACAGAATCAGACTTAAGGAATATTTTCCTGAATCTTTTTGGAAATGGCATTTGGATTTTCATTTCATCCGAAGCTCGTGGACGCGCTGAAGGATTATTCGGTGCGGAAATTTTCCGCCGACGCGCTGGCCGGGGTGACGGTCGGCATCGTCGCGCTGCCGCTTTCGATGGCGCTGGCGATTGCGTCGGGACTGAAACCGGAAATCGGCCTGTTCACGTCGGTCATCGCGGGAATCCTGGTGGCGCTCTTCGGCGGCTCGCGCGTGCAAATCGGCGGGCCGGCGGGCGCGTTTGTGCCGCTGCTCGCGCCCATCGTGATGCGGCACGGCCCGCAGGCGCTGGTCGTCTGCGCGTTCATGGCGGGCGTGATTTTGATTGTGCTGGGCTTGTGCAAGCTCGGCACGCTCATCAAATACATTCCGTATCCGGTGGTCACGGGTTTCACGAGCGGCATCGCGGTCATCATCATGAGCACGCAAATCCGCGATTTCTTCGGGCTGCAAAATAAATTGCCGCCGGACTTCATCGGTAAATTGCGCGCGGTCGCAGAAAATTTTCATCCGAACTGGCCGACGGTTTTTCTCGCAATTGTTTGCACGCTGGCAATCTGGTTCTGGCCGAAAAAAATCGGGCGTCATGTTCCCGGCACGATTGTCATTGTCATTCTGGCCGGGGTCGCGTCGGCAATTTTTGACTGGCCGGCGCAACTGGGAATCCAAACGCTTGGCACGGCGTTCGGCGAAATGCCGCGCAGCCTGCCGCTGCCGCACTGGCCGACGCTTTCGTTTGACGAATGGCGCGCGCTCGTGCCGGCGGCGCTGACCATCGCGGTGCTCGGCTCCATCGAATCGCTGCTCTCGGCGGTGGTGTCCGATGGCATGATTGACGACCGGCACGACTCGAATCAGGAATTGATGGGGCAGGGCATCGCCAACATTGCGATGGGAATTTTCGGCGGAATGCCTGCGACCGGCGTCATCGCGCGCACGGCGACAAATATTCGTTGCGGCGGACGGACGCCGGTTTCCGGAATCATTCATTCGCTCACCGTGCTGGCGGTTTTGCTCGCCGCCGCGCCGCTGGCAAAAAATATTCCGCTCGCGGCATTGAGCGCGGTGCTGGTCGTCGTCTCGCTACGCATGGGCGAATGGCATCAGTTCCGCCGCTTGAAACGCTGGCCGAAGAGCGACGCGGCGGTTTTTCTCTGCGCGTTCACGCTGACAGTTTGCATTGATTTGCCGACGGCGGTCGGCGCGTCGCTGATTCTGGCGTCGGCGCTGATGGTGAAACGGCTTTCGGAGGCGACGCAGGTGAATGATGAAGTCGCGCAGGCAAGTTCGCCGGGGCAAACCGTCGCGGATAAAAAAATTCCCGAAGGCGTCATGGTGTTCCGCATTTTCGGCGCGTTCTTTTTTGGCGCGGCGGACAAATTGGAAACGTCGCTGCGCCGCGTCGGGGAGTTGCCAGAAGTTTTGATTTTGCGAATGCGCGACGTGCTGGCGCTGGATGCAACGGGATTGGACGCGCTGGAAGATTTGCTGGAGAAATTGCGGATCAAGAAAAAAGATTTGATTTTATGCGCGCCGCATTCGCAACCGCTGTTCGCGCTGACGCGGTCGGGCTTCATTGATAAAATCGGCATGGAAAACATTTGCGGAGACGTGGATGCGGCGCTTGGGCGGGCGAAACAGATTCTGGCGGCAAAAAAATAAAATGACGGCTTCCCGCGCCTTTCGCTTTTGCATCGCGCCGTTGCGCGCAATGTGCTAAAGATAAATTGGCCATGAAACTTGCGCCTGAAAAATCCGCCGCGCGCCGCAGCGAAACCGACTGTCTCGCGCGCTCGGTCGTGGACACGCTCGCCGAAGAACCGGCGCTCGAGGCGGTGACGATTGACCGCGCGCGCCAAAAAATTTCCGTCGCCACGCTCGGCAAGACCGATATGCCGCGCCTCACCGAAAACATCGCCGGACGAATCCAAAAAACTTACAACGTCGGACTGGCCGGACGCTGCGCCTTGTTGCAGGGAAAATCCGGTTGCGAAACTTGCGACGCGCCGCTTTCGCCGGTCGAATTGCAAAAAATCATCATCCGCAACGAAGGCGACGCGACGACGATTGCGCGCGCCACCTGTCCGACCGCGCCGAAATTCTGGCGCTGGCGCGACATTCCGTTTCCAAAAGTCGTCCCGCGCGAAATCGAAATCCACGACGATGACCACGCCATTGACGAATGGAAAATGCAAATGGTCGCCGCGATTTTGTGCGGCGTCTTGGGAATCGCCGGATTTTTTAGTGGGACAGGCATCTTGCCTGTCTCGCCGTCGTTCAAAATAATTTTTTACGTCGCCGCATATTTTGCCGGTGGATTTTTTACCGTCGGTGAAGTCTGGGAACGGTTGCAACAGCGCGCGATTGACGTGCATTTTCTCATGCTCGCCGTCGCCGTCGGCGCGGCCAGCATTGGCGCGTGGGCGGAAGGCGCGACGCTGCTGTTTTTGTTTTCGCTGTCCGGCGCGCTCGAACATTTCGCCCTGGGCCGCACGCAAAAGGAAATCCGTTCGCTGTTCCGCGACGCGCCGAAAACCGCCACCGCGCTCGATGACGCCTGGCGTGAGCGCGAGGTCGCCGTGGAAAATCTCCGGCCCGGAATGAAACTGCTCATCAAGCCCGGCTCGCAATTTCCCGTGGACGGTGAAATTTTCAAAGGCGCAACCGCCGCCGACGAATCGAATTTGACCGGCGAAGCGACGCCCGTTGAAAAAAACATCGGTGAAACGGTTTTAGCGGGAACCATCAATCTTTGGGGCGCGGTCGAAATCATCGTCACCAAACCCGCCGCCGAAAGCGCGCTGCAACGCATCATCGAACTCATCAAAAACGCGCAGCAGCAAAAAGCGCCGGCGCAGCAATTCACGGACAAGTTCAGTTCCATTTACACTTACGTCGTGCTCGGGCTTTCGTTCGCGATGTTTTTTGTCTGGTGGCTGGGATTCAAGCTTGTGCCGTTTGAAAACACGGAGCAGATGCACAGCGCGTTTTATCGCACGATGACATTGCTCGTCGTCTCGTCGCCGTGCGCGCTCGTGCTTTCGATTCCGTCGGCGGTGCTGGCGGCGATTGCGTTTGGCGCGCGACACGGAATTCTGTTTCGCGGCGGCGCGGCGGTGGAAAAACTGGCGGAAGTCAGTGTCGTCGCGCTCGACAAAACCGGCACGCTGACGACCGGCGAATTGCGCGTGGAAAAAATTGAAAGTTTTCCGCCAGGACGCGAAAACGAAATCGCGCGGCTCGCCTACTCGCTGGAAAAATTGTCCACGCATCCGCTCGCCCGCGCCGTGACGCGCTTTGGCAAACAGCAAAAATTCGAGCCGGTCGAATTCGAGCATTTTGAATCTATCACCGGCCACGGCCTGCGCGCACGTTGCGACGGAAAAATTTGCCTGCTGGGCCGCCGCGAATGGTTTGCGGAAACGGAGCATGGAAAAATCATTGCGACGATGACCGCCACCGACTCCGGCGTTTCGGAAATCTGGGTTTCTCACGGCGGTTTGCTGGGACGAATTTTCCTGCGCGATGACATCCGTCCGCAGGCGCGCGAGGTCATTGACGAATTGCGCCGCGAAAAATTGCGGACGATTGTCCTGACCGGCGACCGGAAATCCGCCGCCGAACATTTGCGCGAGCAATTGCATCTGGACGATGTGCGCGCCGAATTGAAGCCGGAGGAAAAAGTCGAGGTGATCCGCCAGTTGAGCGCGCGCGAAAAAGTGGCGATGATTGGCGATGGCGTGAACGACGCGCCGGGCCTCGCCGCCGCGCACATCGGCGTGGCGATGGGTGCGCGCGGGTCGGATGCGGCGCTGGAGCAGGCCGACGTGGTTTTGATGAACGACCGTCTGGAAAATTTTCTCGCGGCGTTTCGTTTGAGCCGCCGCGCGCGGGGCATCATCCGGTGGAACCTGGTGATTTCGCTCGGCACGGTCGTCGTGCTGGTGACGTTTGCGATGCTCGGAAAAATCCCGCTGACGGTCGGCGTCGTCGGCCACGAAGGCAGCACCGTCGTCGTGGTGATGAACAGCCTGCGCTTGTTGTTTGGCGGCCGCAACGGCTCGTAACCTGCCAACGGCTGCTTGCAGCCGCGAAAACGAATTGGTAATTTGCACCATGCATTGGAACGAACATATCGTCAGCGATCCGGGAATTTTGCGCGGCAAGCCATGCATCAAAGGCACGCGCATTCCTGTCGCGCTTGTGCTGGGTTATCTCGCGGCGGGACGCAGCGGCGCTGAAATTCTTCGCGAATTTCCCGGCCTGGCTTCTGAAAACATTTCCGCCTGTCTCGATTACGCCCGCGACTTGGCCGGGTTCCAAGCCGTGGCCGCATGAGCATGCATTTTTTCAGCGACCAATGCGTTCCGACGGAAATCATCGAAACGCTCCGGCGCGACGGCCATCAAGTCACACAATTACGAGATGTGATGCCACACAATTCGCCCGATTCAGCAGTCATCAAAAAAAAACCGCACGCTCGGAGCAATTCTGCTTTCACTTGACGGTGATTTTTCGGACATTGTGCTTATCCGCCAAAAAATCATCTTGGAATCGTTGCGATTCAATTGCACAACCATCCGGAAATCATTTCCACGCTGATGCAATTTTTCCTGCAATTCCTGAAGGCAAATCCGACGCGAAATTTTTACGTTGAAAAACTGTTCATTGTCGAGGCGCACAGAATTCGCATTCGAGAATAAATCCAGACATGCATGCTTTTCGCCAATTTGTTTCCGCGCACGCAAAACTTTTTCAAAGCGGAAAACAACTTTCACCGCCGCAGTTCAAAAAATCCGCGCGCAAAATTTCGCGTAACGCTTCGCGTGTCTTGATTTTTTCGCCGCATCCTGACGACGAGTGCATTGTCGGCGGATTGCCCTTGCGATTGCAACGCGAGGCAAAATGGAATGTTGCCAACGTCGCGGTCACGCTTGGCAGCAAGACGGAAAGAAAAGCTGCGCGGCGGCGCGAATTGAAAAACGCCTGCGAATTTCTGGGTTTCGATTTGATTGTCGCTGGTCTGGAGGAGATCAATCTGGAGACGCGGCAGAAAAACCGGGCGCAATGGAATTCCGCAGTTCAAACAATTGCCAAGATTCTCGCGGAACAAAAACCGCGCGCAATTTTTCTGCCGCATGAAAATGACGTTCATCCGACGCACGTCGGAACACATTTTCTGGTTTTGGACGCGCTGAAAAAATTGCCGCGCGTTTTCAATTGCTTCGTCGTCGAGACGGAATTTTGGGGGCAGATGGCAAATCCGAATCTGCTGGTTGAAATTGGCGCGGGCGATCTGGCGGATTTGATCGCGGCGCTTTCATTTCATGCCGGCGAGATGAAACGCAATCCATATCACGCGCGGCTACCGGCGTGGATGATGGACAATGTTTGGCGCGCGGAACTTGTCTGCGGCGCGGGCGCGGCGGCGCCGGATTTTGCGTTCGGCGCAATTTATCGTCTGCAAAAATGGCGCGATGGAAAATTTCAGGCGGTTTTCAACGGCGGCAAATTTTTGAGCGCGAAGAAAAATCCGGCGGCTTTGTTCCGTTAAAGACAAAATTCTTTTCCCAATTCCGTCCATTCTGTTAATCCTGTCCTTATGAACGAGAAATTCATGCGGAAAGCCATCCGGCTTTCGCGTTCAAAGATGCGCGGGAATTGCGGCGGCACGATGCCGGAGAATCTGCCCGTGGCCGAGAGCATCAAGAAAGTTGCGCGCCGAGAGAAGAAGCGGCTCAAGGCCGGAGCATAACCTTCACTGGGCAGAGCGCGGTTCATTATATATACGATTCAAAAACTAGAGCTAACCTTTGCCGGAAAAAAATTTCATGAACACGACGAATAAAAATTTACTGCAAGCAGTGGAACTGGCTTTGGCCGGCAAATGGGACGCGGCGCACGCACTCGTCCAGCAATATGAAGACGGCACCGCCGCGTGGATTCATGCCGTGTTGCACAAAATGGAAGGCGATTTAGGAAACGCCCGCTATTGGTATCGCCGCGCCGACCGGATGGATCACGTCGAAGACGAACCGCACGCGGAATTGACTGCGATTCAGATTGAATTGCGATGAAATCAGCGAGATGTTTGCTAAACCATTGAAACCGAAATGAAAACTCAAATCGAAAAACTGCTCGTGGTGCTGGCGATGATTGGTTTGGTCCAATCCGCCGGGGCGCAATTCATTTACACGACCAATAACGGCGTGATCACGATCACCGGATATACCGGCACCGGCGAGACAGTAACCATTCCCGATACCATCAATGGCTGGCCGGTTATCAGCATCGGAAACGATGCATTTCACTATTCCAATATGACCGCCGTCACCATTCCCAACAGCATCACCAGCATCGAAGGCTTTGCGTTTGTCGATTGCACCAACCTGACCAGCGTCAATATTCCCAATAGCGTTACCAACATCGGAGACGATGCGTTTTTGCAGTGCGGCAGCTTGACCAACGTCACAATACCCAACAGTGTGACCGGCATCGGAGAATTTGTTTTTGCTGGTTGCATCAGCCTGACCAGCGTCACGATTCCCGGCAGCGTCACCAGCATTGGAAATGAGGCGTTTGAGGATTGCACGGGACTGACCGCGATAACGGTGGACGCACAAAATTCAGTTTATAGCAGCGTCAATGGAGTATTGTTCGATAAGAGCCAACTCACGCTCATTCAATACCCGGCTGGCAAAGTTGGGAGTAGTTATACAATTTCCAACAGCGTCACCGGCATCGGAGACCGGGCGTTTATGCGTTGCACAAATCTTGCCAGTGTTACCATTCCCAATAGCGTCACCAACATCGGAGAAAGTGCGTTTGCCGTTTGCAGCAGCCTGACCAACATCATTATTCCCAACAGCGTCACCAACATCGGAAGCATGGTGTTTGCCGTTTGCAGCAGCTTGACCGCGATAATCGTGGACGCACAAAATTCAGTTTATAGCAGTGTGAATGGAGTATTATTCGATAAGAGCCAAGCCACGCTCATTGAATATCCAGATGGCAAAGTCGGAAATAGTTATACGATTTCCAACAGCGTCATCAACATCGGAGACTTTGCGTTTGGATATTGCGCCAACCTGACCAGCGTCACCATTCCTAATAGCGTTACCAACATCGGAGACGATGCGTTTTCCGGTTGCCGCAGCCTGACCAACATCATTATTCCCAGCAGCGTTACCAGCATCGGAGACTATGCGTTTTTGTATTGTTACAACCTGACCAGCATCACAATTCCCAGCAGCGTCACCAGCATCGGAGACTTTGCGTTTGACCATTGCACTAGCTTGACGGCGATAACGGTGGACGCACAAAATTCAATTTATAGCAGCGTCAATGGAGTATTATTCGATCAGAGCCAGGCCACGCTCATTGAATATCCGGATGGCAAAGTCGGAAGTTATACAATCCCAAACAGCGTCACCAGCATCGGAGACGATGCTTTTTTGGATTGTTACAACCTGACTAGCATCATCATTCCCAATAGCGTTACCAACATCGGAAACTTTGCGTTTTCCGATTGCCATAGCCTGACCAACATCACATTTCCCAATAGTATCACCAGCATCGGATACTTTGCGTTTTCCGATTGCACCAGCCTGACCAGCATCACAATTCCCAGCAGCGTCACCAGCATCGGAAACGTGGCGTTTGCGGGTTGCACCAACCTGACCGCTCTCTATTTTCAAGGAAATGCTCCCAGCGACGGTGGGGATGTATTTTATCAAGATTCCAATGTGACCATCTATTATCTGCCCGGAACCATCCGCTGGGGTTCGACTTTTAGTGGCTTTCCGACGATGCTGTGGAATCCGCAGGCAACTACGTTCAGCGCCGCAGGCGGGCAGTTTGGCTTTACCATCACCGGTCCAACCAATGTGGTCATCGTGGTGGAAGCCTGCACGAATTTCGCCAATCTCGTCTGGCTGCCGGTGTCCACCAACACGCTCACTGGCGGCGCGTCTAGTTTCAGCGATTCGCAATCGTCAAATTATCCCTGTCGTTTCTACCGCTTCCGCTCGCCGTGACGCATGAATCATGGATCAGCCACGGTTGGAAACTAATTTCAGCGTTGTATCGGCGCGCTGTGAGCGCCGGGCTTCGCGGACAATCAAGGAACGGCAGGCATAGACCGACCGCTACAATCCGTGTTTCATCTGTGTGAATCTGTGGCTACGAATAATTCTCCATCCCCGCGCATGAACAGACCGGATTGCGATCGCCAAAGACATTGTCCACGCGGCTGACGTGCGGCCAGAATTTGTAGTCGTGCAAATCCTTCGCCGGAAACGCCGCCTGCTCGCGGCTGTAAGGACGATTCCAATTGTCGCTGGCAATTTGATCCGCCGTGTGCGGGGCGTTTTTGAGCAAATTATTTTTCGCGTCGGCAGTGCCGTTTTCAATCGCCGTCATTTCCATGTGAATGGAAATCATCGCGTCGCAAAAACGGTCGAGTTCGTATTTCGATTCGCTTTCGGTCGGCTCGACCATCAAAGTTCCGGCGACTGGAAAACTCAATGTCGGCGCGTGAAAGCCATAATCCATCAGCCGTTTCGCAACATCTTCGGCGGTGGTCTTTTTGAAGGCGCGTAAATCCAAAATACATTCGTGCGCCACGAGTCCGTGATTGCGATACAGCGTCGGAAAATAATTTTCGAGCCGCTTGGAAATATAATTTGCGTTCAGAATCGCGAACTTCGTCGCCTCGGTCAGTCCGTCCGCGCCCATCATCGCGATATACATCCACGAGATGGTGAGAATGCTCGCGCTGCCCCACGGCGCGGCGCTGACTGCGCCGATGGGATTTTCGCCGCCGAGATTGATGACGTTGTGGCCGGGCAAAAATTCCACGAGATGTTCCGCCACGCCAATCGGCCCGACGCCGGGACCGCCGCCGCCGTGCGGAATGCAAAACGTCTTGTGCAGATTCAAATGGCAGACATCCGCACCGATAAATCCCGGCGAAGTCAAACCGACTTGCGCGTTCATGTTCGCGCCGTCCATATAAACTTGTCCGCCGTTCGCGTGGATGATCTCGCAAATTTCTCGGATGGTTTCCTCGAACACGCCGTGCGTGGACGGATAGGTAATCATCAGCGCGGACAAATCATTTTTGTGCGCCTCGGCTTTGGATTTCAAATCGGCGACATCAATATTGCCGTTCGTGTCGCACGCGACGGCGACGACTTTCATGCCGGCCATGACCGCGCTGGCCGGATTCGTGCCATGCGCGGAGGTGGGAATCAAACAGACGTTGCGATGCGTGTCGCCGCGTGATTCATGATACGCGCGGATGACGAGGAGCCCGGCGTATTCGCCCTGCGAACCGGCGTTGGGCTGCAAGGAAATTCCCGCGAAGCCGGTGATCTCCGCGAGCCAGTCTTCGAGTTGCTGAAATAAAATCTGGTAGCCGCGTGTTTGCTTGACCGGCGCGAACGGATGAATCTTCGCGAACTCCGGCCACGAGACGGGAAACATTTCCGCCGCGGCGTTCAGCTTCATGGTGCAGGAGCCAAGCGGAATCATCGAAGCGGTGAGCGAAAGGTCGCGCGATTCAAGCCGCTTGATGTAGCGCAGCATTTCGGTCTCGCTGTGGTAGCGGTTGAAAATTTTGTGGGCGAGAAATGAGGATTGCCGGTTGCCGGTTGCCGGTTGCCAATTGGCAGCGAGTTCTTCGACTGTAAATGCAGGAGCTTTGTCGCCGTTGAAGATTTGCCAGATTTCGGCAACGTCACTTTCTCTTGTTGTTTCATCGAGCGAAATACCAATCATCTTTTCATCAATCGCGCGGAAATTCATCCGGTGCGCTTCGGCAATTTTGATGATGTCGGCGGCGCGCTTGTCACCGAGCGCGATGGTGAGCGTGTCGAAGTAGGACAGGCGTCGCGCCTGTCTCATTTCTTTTCCATTTTCATTTGAAGATGGAGACAGGCGCGACGCCTGTCCTACGGTGAAGCCGAGCTTCTCCAATCCAGTCGCCAAAATTTCGGTCAACGCGCGAACTCTTTTTGCAATCTTCTTCAAGCCGTCCGGTCCGTGATAAACCGCATACATTGAAGCCATGTTCGCGAGCAACGCCTGCGCGGTGCAGATGTTGCTCGTGGCTTTTTCGCGGCGGATGTGTTGCTCACGCGTGCCGAGCGCGAGACGCAATGCGGGTTTGCCACGCGAATCCTTGGAGACGCCGACGATGCGGCCGGGCATCTGGCGTTTGAATTCGTCGCGCGTGGCGAAGAACGCCGCGTGCGGTCCACCGTAACCGAGCGGCACGCCGAAACGTTGCGCGCTGCCGACCACGATGTCCGCGCCGAATTCGCCGGGCGGTTTGATTAAAGTCAGCGCCAGCAAATCGGTCGCGACGGTGAAAATCGCGCCGGCGTCGTGAACTTTTTTTGCGAAGCCGGAAAAATCGTGAATCGTGCCAAAGGTGTCCGGATACTGCACAAGCGCGCCAAAACATTTTTCGTTGAAAGTGAACGTTTCGTGGTTGCCGATGACGATTTTAATTTTCAACGCCTCGGCGCGGCTGCGGACGACTTCAATGGTCTGCGGATGACAGGTTTCGGAGACGAAGAAAATATTTGCTGCCGGCGAGCCTGTGATACCAGGTTTGAGCCGAAGCGACATCGTCATCGCCTCGGCTGCGGCGGTGGCCTCGTCGAGCATCGAGGCGTTGGCAATGTCGAGCGCGGTGAGTTCGCTGACCATCGTCTGGAAATTCAACAGCGCTTCAAGGCGGCCTTGCGAAATCTCGGCTTGATACGGCGTGTATTGCGTGAACCAGCCGGGATTTTCCAGCACGTTGCGCTGGATGACCGGCGGCGTGATGGTGTCGTAATAGCCCATGCCGATGAACGAGCGGAAAACCTTGTTCTCGGACGAGATTTTTTTTATTTCAGCAAGCGCCTCGTGTTCGCTGCGCGCGTCGGGAAGATTCAGTTTGTGGCCGAGGCGGATTTTTTTTGGGACGGCGGCGTCAATCAGTTCGTCCAGATTTTTGTGGCCGAGCAACGCAAGCATCTCACCTGCTTCTTTTACATTCGGGCCGATGTGACGGCGGACAAATGTGTCAGGGTGTTTCAAAAAACTTTCAGTCAAATCCATCGGAAGAAAATAAGGTTCGCGGACGAAAAAAGCGAGTTGGATTTAGTGTGCGTCAAGTTCAGCAAATCAATCATCGGCAAAAATCTGGCGCGGATTTGATTTCAAATGCCCGGCTATTTCGGCCAAAAACAGCGGGCCAAAATCCTTGGCTTTTTTTGGGCCGACGTTTCGGATTTGTCCAAACTGCGCTTCCGTAGCCGGATATTCCCGCGCAATCTGCCGGAGCGCCGAGTCATATAAAATGATAAACGCAGACACGCCGCGTTCTTCGGCCAGCCGTTTGCGCACGCGGCGCAATCTCTCGAAGAGAGTTTGATCGCAAGCCCCGTCGTTTGATTGCTTTTTTGGCTTGGGCGGCGCAACAAATGAATCGTCCGCGAAAATCTGGCGCGGGTTGGTCAGCAGATGCAGGGCGATTTCCGCGAGAAAAACTTCGCCGAACTCGCGCAATTTCTTTTCGCCCACGCCGCTGATGCGTGCAAAGCCGGACTCGCTTTCAGGATAATCCCGCGCCATTTGCCGCAGCGCGACGTCGGAGAAAATTATGTCGGGCGGCAGGGCGCGTTCGTCGGCGAGGCGTTTGCGGAGTTCGCGCAGGCGGTCGAACAGGATTTCGTCGCACGCGATTTCACCGGCGCGACGGACTTTGATTTCGGGCGCAGTCGCCGGTTTGGTGAGCATCACGGGCTTGCGCTGTTTGAGAGTCTCAAGCCCTTCATCCGTAAGCGCGAGCACGTTGAATTTTAATTTTTCCAGCCTTTGTTCAACCAAGCCGAGTCGGATCAATTCGCGCCCGATGGTCTTCCACTCCGCGCTTCCGAGTTCTCGGCCTATGCCGTAGGTTGATACTTTTTCATGCTTCCACTTGCGGATGTTTTCCGTGTCCACGCCGGTCAGGACTTCGACAATCTGGTTGATTCCAAAATCAAAACCGCTTTGCTGGCGGACGCGATACACGCAGGAGAGAAATTTTTGCGCGGCAATCGTTCCGTCAAAAGTTTCGCGCGGCGAAATGCAGTTGTCGCAGGCGTCGCAATTGTCGGTGGAAAATTCTTCGCCGAAATACGCGAGCAATTCGCTGCGACGGCATTTCGCACATTCGGCGTAGTGAACCATCCGCTCCAATTGTGCGCGGGCGATTTGCTGTTCCTTGGGATCGGGCTTCTCGTCAATGAAACGGGTTTGCTTCACCACGTCGCCCGCGCTGAAGAGCAGGACACATTCGCCCGGCAAACCGTCGCGTCCCGCGCGTCCGGTTTCCTGATAATAGCCCTCGATATTTTTCGGCAGGTCGTAATGAATTACAAAGCGCACGTTCGGTTTGTTGATGCCCATGCCGAATGCGATGGTCGCGCAAATCACGCGCACTTCGTCGCGTAGAAAAAGTTCCTGATGTTCAGAGCGTTCTTTCGGCGCAAGTCCGGCGTGATATGGCCTGGCCTTCACGCCATCGTCGGTCAAACGTTGCGCGACGTTCTCGGTGGCTTTGCGTGAGTGGCAATAAATAATGCCGCTTTCCTTTTTTCGCGTGC
Organism: Verrucomicrobiia bacterium; assembly: GCA_036510395.1. GTDB lineage: Bacteria > Verrucomicrobiota > Verrucomicrobiia > Limisphaerales > UBA11358 > UBA11358. The sequence continues at coordinate 4,546 of DATCDZ010000122.1, read as the reverse complement.
GCAGAAATTCCAAAACCTGATCGTAAGGCTTGCGCTTGGCGAGCACGCGATACGTCAAATTTGGACGGTTGAAACTGGCGACGTAACAACACGGCTCGCGCAGGTGGAGTTGTTTCACGATGTCCTCACGCACACGCTCGGTGGCCGTCGCGGTGAGCGCCATCACCGGCACGCCGGTAAATTTTTCACGCAGCGTTTTCAGTCGCCGATACTCCGGGCGAAAATCGTGCCCCCATTCACTCACGCAATGCGCCTCGTCAATCGCGAAGAGATTCACGTTCCATTTTTTCAAGTCGTCAAGGAAGCCGGACAACATCAACCGCTCCGGCGCGACGTAGAGCAGGCGAAATTCGCCGTTGTGCAATCCGCGCAGACGCGGGCGGGATTCGCCGGCGGCGAGCGACGAATTCAAAAACGTTGCCGCAACTCCGGCGGCTTGCAGCGCGTCCACCTGGTCTTTCATCAGCGCGATTAACGGCGAGACGACGACTGTGAGTCCGGGCCGCACCAGCGCGGGCAGTTGAAAACAGAGCGACTTGCCGCCGCCAGTCGGCAGCACGGCGAAAACGTCTTTGCCCGCGAGCGCGTCACGGATGATTTCTTCCTGCAACGGCCGGAACGAACTGAAGCCGAAAAATTGTTTCAGCGGCGCGAGCAGTTCTTCGTGGTGGAGTTGCACGCGCGGAGAATAATTTGAAGCGTGGCGAGTGGCAAATTATTAGCCGCAAAAGAGCGCAAAGAAAGATAAAAAAACCTTGCGAATTCTGCATCCTTTCGTGGCAATTAAGACTGCATTTTCGGCGAAATTTCAAACCACAATATGTTTGGTTGGCAAGCTAAATTTACCACAACTAATGGTATTTTTTGGCCAAAGATTCCTTAAATAAACATTGTGTAAAACGGGCGGTTTTTCTACAATTTTTGTCATTGTCCGGCGCGTAAAGATGGCGCTGGCGTGACCCGATTTTATGGCAAAAAATTCTGAATCGTCCGAAGAAAAAAACGCGCCCGCGAGCGGTGCGGTGAAGGGAAATTACGGTTCGGCGCAGCTTGGAAAACTCGAAGGTCTTGAGGCCGTCCGCAAAAAGCCCGGAATGTATATCGGCGGCACGGATGAGCGCGCGCTGCATCATTGCGTCTCGGAAGTTTTGGATAATTCCGTGGACGAACATCTGGCCGGTCATTGCGACAAGATTGAAGTGACAATCCACATGGACGGTTCGCTTTCCGTCCGCGACAACGGGCGCGGCATTCCAGTGGACATCCATCCGCAATATAAAATTCCCGGTGTCGAGATGGTTTTGACGACTTTGCACTCTGGCGGAAAATACGGCCAAGGCGGATATAAATTTTCCGGCGGCACGCACGGCGTCGGTGCGAAGTGCGTGAACGCCGTTTCAGAATGGTTCGAGGTTGAAGTCTCGCGCGACGGTGAAGTGCATCACATGGAATTTGAGCGCGGCAAGACGATTCAGAAGTTACACGTCATCGGCAAAACGAAAAGCACCGGCACGCTCATCACGTTCAAGCCTGACCCGGAAATTTTCCGCGACACGATTGAGTTCAAGGCAGCGATTATTTCACAGCGGTTGCGCGAACTGGCGTTTTTGAATTCGGGTCTGGAAATTACTTTTCTGGACGAACGCCAGCCGGACATGAAGCCGGAAGTCTTTTTTTATCGCGACGGCGTGGAGCAATTTGTCCGGCAGTTGAACAAGAGCAAAGAGCCGTTGCATCCTAAACCGATTTCGTTCAACAAGGAGACCAAGGAAAAATTGGACGACAAGGAAATTGAGGTCCACGTCGAGGTCGTGCTGCAATACAACGACAGCTACAGCGAACAGGTGCTTTGCTACACGAACACGGTTTTCAATCCCGACGGCGGCGCGCACTTGAGCGGTTTCCGCAGCGCGGTGACTCGCGCGATCAATCAATACGCGAAGTCGAATGAATTGCTGAAGGAAAAAGACCCGCAGATCACCGGCGATGACGTGCGCGAAGGTTTGACGGCGGTGATTTCGGTGAAGCACAGCGATCCGAAATTTGAATCGCAGACGAAGGTTAAATTGCTCTCGCCCGAAGTGGAAAAAATCGTCGGCTCGGTGAGTTATGAAGGACTGATGAGTTATTTCGACGCGAATCCGCCGGTCGCGAAACGCATCATAGATAAAAGTTTGAACGCCGCGCGCGCGCGCGAGGCCGCGCGCAAAGCGCGTGAAGCTGTCCGCAAGTCTGCGCTGACCGGCGGCGGTTTGCCGGGAAAATTGGCGGATTGTTCGGATCGTGATCCGGTCAACACGGAACTTTATATCGTCGAAGGTGATTCCGCCGGTGGTTCTGCAAAACAGGGACGAGATAGAAAGTTTCAAGCGATTCTGCCGATTCGCGGGAAATTGATCAACGTCGAGAAAGCGCGGCTCGACAAGGTTCTTCAGAACACGGAAATCCGCACGATGATCACGGCCATCGGCACGGGCATCGGCGACGGCGAGGGCGAAGGCGCGTTCGACATCGCGAAATTACGTTACCATAAAATCATCATCATGACCGACGCGGACGTGGACGGCTCGCACATCCGCACGTTGCTGCTCACATTTTTTTACCGGCAGATGCCGAAGCTCATCAAGGACGGCTATGTCTATATTGCGCAGCCGCCGCTTTACAGCATCACGCGCAAGAAGAAGACCGATTACATTGACGACGACGTGCAACTCAATCGCATCTTGCTGCAAAATGGCATTGAGGAAGTGAAGTTGAAAAATCTCGCGGACGGACGCGAACTTGCGCCGAAGCAGCTCGAAGAAATTTTGACGCTTCTCGAATCGCTCGACAAATATGCGACGTTCATCCGGCGTCAGGGCGGCGATTTCGGCAATTACGTCGAGAAGCGCGGCAAGAAGGGAACTTTTCCTGTTTTCATCATCAAAGTCCGCGAGGGCAATGATGAGACGGTTCATTATTTTGACGACCTCGACGAGGTGCAGAAATTCAAGGACAAGAATTCCGACCTTTACGACGCCGAGGCGAAGGAAAAATCTGACAAGCCGAAAAACCAGACACGCCGCGCGGTCGAGGCGGATTTGCACCTTGAAAGCAAGGCCATCGCGGATTTGCTCGGCAAACTTTCCAAGAAAGGCCTGGCCGTGGACCACTACGCCGCGCAGGACAAACCGTTGTATGAATTGATCGAGGGCGAAGGCGACAAGGCGAACGTGACGCCGCTGTTTTCAATTCCTGAAATTTTGAACAGCGTGAAAGCCGTCGGCAAAAAAGGCATCCAGATGACCCGCTTCAAAGGTCTCGGCGAAATGGACGCGAAAGAGCTTTTTGAGACGACGATGAATCCGGTCGTGCGAAAATTGTTGCGGATTGATTTGACCGACGCGGTTGAAGCCGAGGAAATGTTCTCGCGGCTCATGGGCGAGGAAGTGGAGCCGCGCCGCCAGTTCATCGAGGACAACGCGCTCAACGTGCGCAATCTGGACGTTTAATTTTTATGGTTGACAATGTAGTCTCATGTGACTACATTAAGCACATGAAAGAAAAAACTATCAGTTACAAGAAAACCAAGCGCGAAGAGCCAATGGTTTTGCGTGATGCAGCGGTCGCCGATTGGGGACGCGTAGTATCGGTGCGTGATGCTAAGGCGCATTTGTCTGCACTGCTCGAATGGGTGGCGTCCGGGCACGAGCTTACCATCACGAGCGATGGCCTGCCCAAGGCGCGGCTGGTGAGCGCGGCATTGCCCAAGGCGCATAAAGTTTTTCAGGGCATGGGTGATTACCTGCTCAAACAGCCCGTGCATGGCGGGCCGTCAGCGGATGAAATCATCCGCGCCGAACGCGACTCGCGACCCTGACGATGTATCTCGACAGCGCCATCATCGTGAAGCTGCTCGTGCGCGAGGAAGATTCGCCGTGGTTTAACCAAGCCGTTGTCGGCCACGAATTATGGTCGTCCGAACTGGCGCTGGCCGAAGTGCGCTCGGCGATTCTGATAAAGGAACGGACGGGGCGGATTTCCGCCGCACAGCGGCAATCGGCCTTTGTCCGTTTTGAATCGCTGCACGAGGATGAATTGTTGCGCCTTCATCCACTGAATTCTGCGGTCGTGCATCATGCCGCCGGTTTGCTCACGATCTGCCACCCTGAAGTCGCATTACGGTCGCTGGACGCAATCCACCTGGCGACCGCGATAATGCATCCGCGCGGTGCGCTGTGCGCTACGGATGGAAAACTGCGCGACGCCGCGAAAAGGATGGGCGTGACGTGTTTTCCCGAGGAACTTTCTGTAATTAAAACCAACTGATTTCCATGCCTGACGAAAATAAATCCAAAGACCCGAACGCCTTGCCGGTGAGCAACACGCCGCTGTTCGCCGCGAACGAAAAAATCGCGAAGATCAACGTCGCGGACGAGATCAAAAATTCGTTTCTCGACTATTCCATGTCCGTCATCATTTCGCGCGCCCTGCCCGACGTGCGCGACGGCTTGAAACCTTCGCAGCGGCGCATCCTTTACGCGATGGGTGAGCTTTCGCTTTATCC
>DATCDZ010000121.1:0-14763 GCA_036510395.1 Verrucomicrobiia bacterium | reverse complement strand
TGCACGTTGGAGACGGCGCAAATTTCCGCGTGCAATTTTTTGCCAGATTCCTTGAGCAGCCGCATCGCCTCGGCCACGGCAAACGTGCCGATGCGGTTGTCGAAGGCCCGCGCCACGGCCAGATCATTTCGCAGCAGGTCAAATTCATCGGCCAGCGTAATTGGATCGCCGATCTGCAGGAGTTTTTCAGCTTCCTTTTTATTTTTCGCGCCGATGTCTATGAACAAATCGTGCATCTTCGGCGGCTTGGGCTTGTCGTCGTCCTGCCGCGACAAATGCGGCGCGACGTTGCCGACGACGCCCTTCACCGCGCCCACGCCCTGGCGCGACGAATGAATGACCACGCGTTGCGCCTTCGTGATGGCCGCGTTCACGCCTCCCATTTTGCGGACGTAAATGAAACCTTCGTCGGAAATATAGCTGGCCGACATCGCGATTTCATCGGCGTGCGCAGCAATCATCAGTCGCGGCGAACCGCCTTTGTTCAGCACGGCGACGCAGTTGCCGTAGGCGTCGGAAAAAGTTTCCTCGGCGAACGATTTGACGTAATCGAGCCAGACCCGCTGGCCACGGGATTCATGGCCGACCGGGCTGGGCGTATTGACCAAAGTTCGTAAAAAATCCAAGGATTGCTCGCGCATGAAAACAGGCTAACAGCAAGTGTCGGAAGCCGAAACTCAAAATTTTCCTTGAAAAACAACGGAGATCGGTTATGGTTGTTCAAGCAATCAACCAAAAGATAAAAATATGAAATGGATCAAACCTGAATTTGAAGAAATCAGCTTGAGCATGGAAGTCACGGCCTATGTGAACGCCGGCAAATAAGCTGGCACCTCGAAAAAAGTTGCGCCCAAGGCCGAGGCGGTTTCTATTTTAGCCGTGCAAATTAGAATCCTCGGTTCTGCGGCGGGCGGCGGAGTTCCGCAATGGAACTGCAACTGCGCTAATTGCCGTTCCGCCCGTAAGAGCGGAAATTTTCTCACCCAATCTTCAGCGGCTGTTTCCAGCGACGGTAAAAATTGGCTGCTGCTCAACGCCTCGCCGGATGTAGTTTTTCAATTCGCCTCCTTCGCCCCGCTTTCGCCCCAAGGTAAAAATTTGCGCGGCAGCGCGGTTCAAGCCGTGATTTTGACCGACGGAGAAATGGATCATGTCGCCGGACTTCTTTCATTGCGCGAGCAAAAAACGTTGCGATTGATTTGCACCAGCGCGGTTAAAAATTTGCTGACTAAAGAATTTCCTTTGCTGCCGACGTTGGAAAAATATTGCCGGATTCGTCATTCGACTTTTCCGGTTCAGATTGCGGGAATCCGCATTTGCGCGCTGGAATTGGAAACCAAAAAAGCGCCGCCATATTCCCGCCGTCCGGCGCGACGCGGCGAAGTCGTTGCTCTCCGGCTCGAAGCGAATAGCAAAAGTTTTGTTTATCTTCCCGGCCTCCCTGTCATCAATAAATCTGTCAATGAATTCGTCGCTGGCTGCGACTGTCTGCTGGGGGACGGCACATTTTGGTCGGAGCGCGAGATGATTTCGCCCGGCCTGTCCAAACGCACGGCGCACGCGATGGGTCATGTGCGGATTGGCGGTGAAGGCGGCAGTCTTGAATGGTTGCGCACGCTGAAAGTTCCGCGTAAAATTTACACTCACATCAACAACACCAATCCCATTTTGAAAAAGAACTCGCCAGAGCGACGAGCAGTCGAACAAGCTGGCCTGGAAATTTCCCATGATGGAATGGATATTCACCCATGAAAAATCCCAAGCGCGATTCCGGCAATTCGCCCTGGCCGGCGGATGAATTCGTCGCCCGTCTTCGCGTCGTGGGCAAAACCTATCACGACCGGCATCCGTTTCATGTTTTGATGAACCAAGGCAAACTCACGCGCCGGCAATTGCAAGGCTGGGTGGCGAATCGTTTTTATTATCAGACGCAAATTCCGGTCAAGGACGCGGCGATTCTCTCGAACTGCCCGAAGCGCGAACTGCGGCGCGCGTGGATTCAACGCATCATGGATCACGACGGCACGGACGCCGACATTGGTGGCATCGAAAAATGGCTCCGGCTGGGCGAAGCCGTCGGGCTGAAGCGCGAAGAACTGCTCGCGCAATCGCGCCTGCTGCCAGGCGTCCGCTACGCCGTGGATGCGTATGTCAATTTCTGCCGCACGCAGCCATGGATCATCGCGATGGCATCGTCGCTGACGGAATTGTTTGCGCCATCGTTGATGACCAAACGCATCGCCGCGTTTGAAAAACACTATCCGTGGGTGAAGGAAGAAGGTCTGCGCTATTTTCGCGGACGGTTGACGCAAGCGCCGCGCGACGCGGATTTCGCACTGCGCTTGATCATCGAACGCTGCCGCACCCGCGAGTTGCAGGAACAAGCCGTGGCGGCTTTGAAATTCAAATGCGAACTGCTCTGGGCCATGCTCGACGCCATGCACCTCGCGTATGTCCTGAATCGCGAAATAAAATGACACCCATCGCCGACACTTCCAAGCCGCGTCTCGCCGGCAAGGCACGTTTGAAATGGGACGCCGTGCGCGAAAAACATCTTTTGCTTTATCCCGAAGGCGTGCTCGTGCTCAATAAAACCGCGCACGATGTGATCGCACTCTGCGACGGCCGGCGTGCGGTCGCGGAAATTGTCAAAACTCTCGCCTCGCAATATGCTACCGAGGCGAACACGATTGACGGAGACGTGAAGGAAATTTTACAGCGGCTGGCGGAAAAAAGTTTCGTCGCCTTGAACGAGTGATGACATGGAAACGCCGCGTCCATTTTCCCTGCTGTGCGAGCTGACGTATCGCTGCCCGCTACAATGTCCCTATTGCAGCAACCCGCTCGATTTCGCGCGCCACAAAACTGAATTGGACACGGCGGAATGGCAGCGCGTTCTGACCGAAGCGGAGGCTTTGGGGGTGGTGCAGGCCAATTTTTCCGGCGGCGAACCGTTGCTGCGCACCGACGCGCCGGAAATTATCCGGCACGCGCGCGGACTCGGGCTTTACACCAATTTAAGCACCGGCGGCACTTTGTTGACGGAGAAACTCGCCGGGCAATTGCGCGATGCCGGCCTGGACAGCTTGCAGGTCAGCATTCAGGATGCCGACGCGGAAAATTCCGACCGCATGGCCGGCGGCGCGCCGTCGTTTGAAAAAAAAATCCGCGCGGCCCGGCTGGTCAAGTCCACCGGTTTTTCCCTGACGGTCAATGTAGTTTTGCAACGTCATAACATCGGACGCATCGAATCCATCATTGCGCTGGCGGAAGATCTGGGCGCGGAACGGCTGGAACTGGCAAACACTCAGTTCAACGGCTGGGCCTTGAAAAATCGCGCGGCGCTTTTGCCGGCGCGCGCGCAGGTGGAAAACGCGGCGGCCGTCGCGCGCGCCGCGAGCGAGCGGCTCAAAGGCCGCATGGAAATTCTTTATGTGCTGCCGGATTATTTCGAGCAATTTCCCAAACCGTGTCTTCACGGGTGGGGGCACGTTTTTCTGACCGTGGCCGCCGACGGCACTGTTCTGCCATGCCAGACAGCGCGCGAAATTTACGGGTTGAAATTCGACAACGTGCGCGAACGCTCCCTCCAAAAAATCTGGTATGAGTCGGAAACTTTCCGCAAATTTCGCGGCACGGACTGGCTGCCGGAACCGTGCCAAAGCTGTCCGCGCCGGGAAATGGATTTTGGCGGCTGCCGTTGCCAGGCATTTTTGCTGACCGGCGATGCCGCCGTCACCGACCCGGCTTGTTCGCTGTCACCGAAACATCATTTGGTCGCCGAGGCGCTGGCCGAGGCCGGCACGAATGAGAAACTGATTTTCCGAAACGCCGTCGAGTCGTTGCAAGTTTCCTGAAACGGAAAATTGACGGATGCAAGTTGTCACTGGCTGACGATGAAAATTTCCTGCGAGGTTATGCTTTTGGTGAAGCCTGGCGCGAACGCCTTCGCACGCAAAATCGTCGGGCCGGTCAGATGCACCGGTTTTCGGTAAAGCAAATCTGAAGTAGTCGGCACGGTTCCATCCAGCGTGTAACGGATGTTCGCGCCCGGTTCACTTTTCAAAGCGACCTTCACCGGTTGGTCATAATTTCCGCCGCCCGGTGAAATTTCTGGCGGCGGCAAAACCGGCGGGCCGGGAAGGCTTTCAATCCATTGCCGGAGCAAATTCATTCCCTGCTGGTCAATCGTATTGCGCGCGAGCGGCGGCATTTTGAACGCCTCGGTCGTGTCCGTGCGCATGAAAAGTATCGAGCGCCAAAGGTCGTTTGGCTTGATGATTCGCGGGTTGTCGTCAATCCGCTCGTCAATCAGCACCGGGCCGTCAATCAAATTCTGGCCGGTCGGCGGCGTGTCGTAGCGCGCGTCGAAATAGGCGACGGTGCCTTTGGGCCGGTGGCACTGCGCGCAGTTGGCGTCGAGATACGAACGCGCGCGGTCGGCGAGGCTGCGCGACGGATCGTCGAGGCGCGCGAGCTTTGGAAATTTTCCCAAATCCGCCTCGTTCAGATTTGTGTCGAACAACCCGAGATGGTTCCACGCGCGCAGTTCGTTGTCGGTCACGCCGGACGGATAAGTGAAGTCGCGGTTCAACTGCCGCGTTTTCACGCCGAGCACGTAATGGGCGTTGGCCGTGTGGCAGGTGAGGCAGTCCGCGCGGCTCGGATAATACCACATTTGCGTCCGCACGCCCGTCGCCGTCTGGATGGGAATCGCCTCGGTCAAATTGGTGGCCAGCAAATCGGCGTCGCTGTCGTCCGCGCGCCATTTATAAACGACGCCATAAACGTCGCCGTTCGTGTCGCAAACGAGCAGGCGCGTTTCGAGCAGGCGCAGCGAATTGGGATTCAACTCGTTCGTGGCCAGCTCGAACGTTTTTACGAAAACGGTTCCTCGCGGAAAAACCCATTCGCCCGTTGGCGCAAATCTTATTTTTTCATCCGGCACAGAAATAAAGCGCAGCTTTTGCGCGCCATCGGACCAGAAGGGAACGATGACATCGTAAGGGATCAGCGCAACGTCCGGCACGAGCGCCGCCATGTCTTTGAAAGCGCCGGTCTGGGACAGCAATCGCGGGATTGCGCCGTCTTCGTTGTCTGGCATTTGCAGATAAGGTTTCGACGGCGGCCTCGAATTCAATCCGTAAGGCGCGGAAGACATTTTTCCCGCGGCGCGGGAAATGACCACTGCGCCAAGCGCGACAAAAACTCCGGCGAAAAAAACGCTGCGGGAGAACCGTTTTGCAGATCTAAATCCAAACTTCATTTCGACGGCGCATTTTGCTTTTCAATTTGTTCGAAATGCCACTGGGTGGCGTTCTCAAGCCTGGTGGTGAATTTACGGACGGTCCGCTGGATGTCGCCGACGGAAGTATAGGTGTATTGGCCGACGGGAAAACCCTCAAGGCTGACATAATCATAAAGTTTGGGTTTGACGCCCCGCGACTTCGGCAGGTCGGTCAGAAAAACCAGGCCGACGCAGACGGCATCCGGATAGCTGGCTTCGACAAGGTTGGCGGGGCGCGTGGCCGTGACCGTGCCGGGAACGAGCCACGATTTGTTGAGCGGGGGACGTGACAGATCCGCGTATCCGCTGTCAACCACGAGTCCGTCCGGCAGCACCTTCACAATTTTGCCGGAGATGATCCGTCGGTTCTGGATGCAATCCATGCGGACTTTTTCATTGCGCTGGGCAACGGACAAATCCCGGCCGTTCGGGACTTGAACCGTTTTTGCCGGCGGATTGGAAATGGCCGCCGGAGCGCTGGCGGGCGCTTCAATTTTGGTCCGGCACGAAGTCAGCAGGGCGGCGCAAACAAATAACACGGCGAGTTTCACCAGATTTAGCTTACATTGAATCTGCATTTCATCAAGAATTTTTCTCGCGTGGCTGGTGTGCTGTCCGGGTGCAACCAGGCCATTGAATTGAGACGATTCACATCGGCCGCCGGGAAACTAACGGGGCGAATAAACCATGTTCGTGCCGGTGAACGGGTCTTGCGGGATGGCTTTGAGATAATCCGGCACCAGATCGGCAACGCTTACGGGCGGTTTGCCTTTGTCCAGTTCGTAGGCGCGCGCTGCAAAATCAATTATCAATTGCCGTGTTTTGATTTGTTGCTGTTTCCATTTTCGTCCGGCGGCCGCTTGGGCGGGCAACAAAGATTTGCGTGCCATCAACCGCGCAATTTCGTTGCGAACGCCGGTGAAAGCTCTGTGCGACCAGTCATTTTCCTGCTGCATGAATTCATTCCACGTTTGCCTTTGCGAATCGAGGGCCTCCAAAGTCGCGGCAGTTTCGCGGCAGGACTTTGCGTCAAGTCGTTCAACGAGGTTCGTCAAATGGCTTGTCGCATTGGCTTCGATGGCGATGCCAACCAGTTCGTTGATCAAAACGCCTCCACGCACAGATTCATTTCCAAAATGGATCGCATCCAGATAAGATTTTGCCGCCGCGCCTGGACGATTTCCCATTTCAGCCAGCCTGCCTTCGGCCGCAAAAGCCTGCGCCAGCCGCTTCATGCCAGCCAGTTGGTCTAAAAGCGTGGACGAATTGGGGGAATAATCCAATGCAACGCGGCATTGCATTCGCAATCCTGACCGCACGAGTTGCAACGCGTTTGAATTGCCGTCCACGAGCGTTTGCAATTCCTGTTCATTCATCTTGTCGAAATCGGAAGTGTTGCTTGCCGTCATTTTCCCGGCTTTCACAAAATCATCATAGCCGTTTGGATTCGGCAGCGGTTGGATTGGCGGGAGCGGGCCGACAACTTGTGAAGCCAAAAAACCAAAAAGAATTACAAATGGAAACGCCAAAATAAAAAGCACGATGAGCCGGTTGCGCGTTTTGATGGTCATGCTGGCGGCAGGGTTGGCGAAAAATTTGGCGGCGTCAATCATTCAGATGTTGACGAACTCCGTCTGTTTCGTTTAACGAATGGCGTTCAATTGAAGGCAGCTTATGGCTAATCCGACAAATGACCCTGTAAATTCCGGCAGCGCGCTCGCGTGGAAAGACAAGCTCATCGAATACGTCATCAGTCATGCCGGTGCGCTGGTGTCGGCGTTGGTCGTGGTGGTGGTGGGTTTGATTGTCGCGCGGTGGATCGGCAAACTTCTGGACGGCCGGTTAAGCCGCAAGTCAATGGAGCCGCCGATGCGGATACTCATTGTGCGCATCGTGCGATTGTTGATTTTTGTCACGGCACTGGTCGTCGCGCTCGGCACGGCGGGAATGGATGTCACGGCGTTGATCGCGGGCATCGGTGTTGCAGGCGTGGGCATTGGCTTGGCGATGCAAGTCGTTCTCGGCAATCTGGTCGCCGGGCTGGTGATCATTTTCACCAAGCCGTTTCGCGTGGGCGAATATATCGAAGTCGCCGGCGTGAGCGGACAGGTGAAGCACATCGAATTGTTTTCGACGATGCTGCTGCACGCCGACAGATCGCACGTCATGATTCCCAACCGCAAACTCGTCGGTGAAATCATGCACAACTACGGCCACATCCGGCAGCTTGATTTGGGCGTCGGCGTGGGTTACGGAACGGAGATGGCAAGCGCGTTGAAAATTGTCCGTGATATTCTAGCCGCCAATCCGCGAGTGCTCAAAGACCCGTTGCCGTTCATAGGCATCGCGGCATTGGGGGATTTTTCCATCCAAATCACAATTAAACCGTGGGTGAAAGTAGCAGATTATAACCCGGCGCAGGTGGAAATTTACGAGGCAATCCTGAATCAATTCCGCGCGAACAAAATTGAAATCCCGTTCCCGCAACGCGAAGTGCGGTTGCTCAACCCAAATTAAACGTCGCCGTGGATTTTCGCCAATGTCTTTGCCAGTGAGTCCCAGTCGTCTTCGTTGGTTTCCCATCCGCTGCTAAACCGCAGCACGCGGTGCGCCTCCGCCGTCTTGAAGTGCATTGCCGCAAGAACGTGCGAAGGCTCCTCTTTTCCAGTCGTGCAGGCCGAGCCGGTGGAAACGGCAAAACCCGCCTTGTCCAGTTTGGAAAGCCAGCGCGATTGCGCGCCGTCGGGCATCAATGCGGAAACCGTGTTCCACAAACGGGGCGACTTCGCGCCCACGACGATTGCGCCCGGCAATTCCCGCAAAAGTTGCTTCTCAAAATTTTCACGCCAGACGCCGCGCAAAATATGCTGGCCGTTCGCAATCTGTTTTTCGCGGACTTCCAGCGCGGCGAGCATGGATAAAATCGTGGCGACATTTTCCGTCCCGGCGCGGATGCCTTGCTCCTGTTTGCCGCCGAGCAGCAGAGGCGTGATTTTGCCCCCGTGCGGAATTTTCAGGAATCCGATGCCGCGCGGGCCGCCGAACTTGTGCGCCGCTCCGCTGACAAAATCGCATTGGCCCAAATCCTTTGCCGGCATCTTGCCGAGCCATTGCACGGCGTCGGTGAAGAACGGGACTTCGTAGCTCCGGCAGATGGAAAGAATTTCGCGCCACGGCTGGATGACGCCGGTCTCGTTGTTCGCGGCCATCACACCGATGAGGCCGGGCCGCGTATCGGCCAGTTCCACCGTGAGCCAGTCCAGATCAATCACGCCGTCGTGCGTGACGGGAATGGTTTTCGCGCGCTTGCCAAAATAATGTTTCGACGATTCATCAACGCATGGATGCTCGATGGCGGAAACCCAGACTTCACCCGTCGCTCCGAGTTTTTCGGCGAAGTGATGGATGACGGTGTTGTTCGCCTCGGTTGCGCCGCTCGTCCAGACGATGTCATCCGCGTGGCAGCCGAGAAAATGCGCGAGCTTTTCGCGCGCCTCGCGCAACGCGGCGTTCGCGCGCGAGCCGGTTCCGTGCGGACTGGACGGATTGCCGGAAATATGCTCCGTCGCCTGAAGCCACGCCTCGCGCGCCTCGCGCATCACCGGCGCGGTCGCGTTATGGTCAAAATAAGTCATCGGCCGGACAGGATACGGTTCGCCGCAAAACTGGCGAGTTTTTTGTGGGCGGCGGTGAAGGCGAGACGGCGCATTTGCCTCGGAGTTTTCCAGACGTCGCCAGTTTTTACGGACGGTTTTTTCAACGAAACGGCAAATGCTTCCAGCGTAATCCGGTAACGCGTGATGGAATGTTTCACCGTGCAAAGCGGCGAAATGCTTTTTGGCGCGAAACCGAATTGCGATTTGAAAACATCCTTCACAGCGGAATTGTCACCGTTGATTTCAAAGTTCGGAAATTCCCACAAATGCGCGTTCACGATGCCGGCCGGCCTTTGTTTCACAAGGAATCGTCCGCTGCTTTCAATTGCAAAGGCGGCGAACCGCCGTGCTGTCGCCGGTTTGCGTTTGCCTGGATTGGGCAATTCTTCAATTCGATTTTCCTTGAACGCGACGCAAAGTTTTTTCACCGGGCAAATCTGGCATTGCGGATTGCGCGGCGTGCAGACCAGCGCGCCGAGTTCCATCAGCGATTGATTTAGAAATGAACACGAATTTGTTTCGCGCGAAGAACGCGAAGTTCGCGAAGAATCTTTTCCCTTCGCCATCTTCGCGTTCTTCGCGCGACTAACCAACTCTTCCGCAATCTGCCAGAGCAGTTTATTCGGTTCCTTTTCTTTTGGATTTTCGGCGATGCCAAAAACGCGCGTCAGCACGCGGATGACATTTCCGTCGAGGATCGGCGCGGGTTGGTTGAATGCGATGCTGCAAATCGCACCGGCGGTGTAACGTCCGATTCCCGGCAATGCGAGCACGTCATCGAAATTTTCTGGAAATTTGTAGGAGACGACGTGAGGAGTCTCTAATTTATTTTCAGTTTGAGACTCGTCACCTCGTCTCCTACGAGATGTTTGTTGCGCCACGATTTGCTGCGCGGCCTTCTGCAGATTGCGGACGCGCGTGTAATAGCCGAGACCTTCCCACAGCTTGTGGATTTTTTCCGAAGACGCTTTGGCGGCGGCTTCAATCGTCGGCAATTCGCTCAGCCAGCGGTTCCAAAAGGGAATCACCGTTTTCACCTGCGTTTGTTGCAGCATGATTTCCGAAACCCAGATCGCGTAAGGATCGCGCGTGCGCCGCCACGGCAGGTCGCGGGCGTGCGCGGCGAACCAGTCCAGCAACGCGGCGACGAGTTTTGAATTTTTAGTTTTTAGTTTTAAGTTCAAAAATTTGCCGAACCGCGAAATACGCGAAGAAAATAATTGTGCTAAAGTCGCGCCTCTTTGCGCGACACAAGTCGCAACACTGCATCAGGTGCAATCTCCTCTGGGCGTAAATGCCAGTCGTGCCTGGCCTGTGAAAATTCTGCGAACTTGATTGTGTTCTCCCAATAACACGAAAATTTTAGGTCTTTATTCAATTCACGCAGTTTAGATGAAGGGCATTTTCCATGTCTGTCTCGCCACCGACGCGGCCAATCTACTACAATCGGCGACGCATATTCTTTCAAAGTATCTTTTGTCGGTGGTGGATACTCGATGATTGTTGTTCCGTGCAGTTGCGCAAGAAAAGCTGACCAAACTGCTGAATTCCCAAAAGTAAGTCCTATCCAATTTTGCGCTTTTTCTAGCTTTGCTGCTTCAACGATTGGTTTGCCAAGAAAGAAATTCGATTCGGTATCAAGAACAGCGTCTCCAAGAGTTATAGCTCCGCGCAAAGGAATATTCATGGCTAGGGCTTCGCATATCAACTCGCTACATCGCGTTACGAAGTCGTCAACGAATGCTGGCACAAGTGGATGCCAGAGCAATATTGTGTCGCTGAAGTAAGCATAACTTGGCGGTCCAGTGAGTGCGAAGACAGCACCTTCGGAAGTTTGCACGGCACTCAACCCTCCCTTTTCATTTGGCTTGATTACCACTTTCTCAATGAGCTGATGATATGAATCTAAAACTGATTGAAGTCCAACGGTCGTAATCCACGATGAGAAACCGAGAACATCAAACATCGCAAACGCGTATCTACTAATTTCGGGCTTTTTCATAAAGCACGAACGATGTGTTTTAATTGTTTCACAAAACGGATTTTGTTAGGGCTGGAATTTTTTGTCCAAACAATTTCAGACACGAATTTCACAAATTTTCACGAATGCAATTTGTTTTCCTTCGTGAAATTCGTTTCAAAACCTTTGTGCCTTGGTGTCTTTGTGGTTAAAATTTTCCGCGTGAAGCCGCCCACCATCCACACTTGCAAGCTGACCGACGAACAGGCGTCGGCGTTGCGGGCCGCGTTGTCGGCGCGCAACTGGAAGCCACGCGAAGTGCCGTATGCGCGGTTCGCGTTCGAGTCGGACAAGACGAACATCGTTTTTTACGAGAGCGGCAAGCTGGTCGTGCAAGGCAAGGGCACGGCGGAATTTGTCGAGTTCGTGCTGGAGCCGGAGATTCTCAAGGAGGTCAAGTTCGGCTACGAAACCATTTTGAATCCCGACCTGCTTCTGCCGCGCATCGGCGTGGACGAAAGCGGCAAGGGCGATTTCTTCGGGCCGCTGTCCATCGCGGGCGTTTATGTGAACGAAAAAGTCATCGCCGCGTGGAAGGATCTGGGCATCCGCGATTCTAAAAATATTTCCAGCGACAAAAAAAATTCCGAACTCGCCGAGAAAATCCGCACGACGCCCGGTTGCGTGACGGATTCTGTCGTCATCGGCAACGAGGCTTACAACCGGCTTTACGCGAAGATGAAAAGCGTCAACACGCTGCTCGCGTGGGGTCACGCGCGCGTGATTGAAAATCTGCTGGGCAAGCGTTACCAGATGAACCCGCCGCCGGTGAAGGCCATCAGCGATCAGTTCGCCGCGAGCAAAAGTGTGATTGAAAAAGCACTGATGGCGCAGGGCAAGGGATTGCAGCTCGTGCAGCGGCACAAGGCGGAAGAAGACATCGCCGTGGCGGCGGCCTCGATCCTGGCGCGCGACGGTTTTGTGAAAGGCCTGGCGAAACTGGAAAAACAATTTGAAATGAAACTGCCGAAGGGCGCGTCCGCAGCGGTGGACGCATCGGCGAAAAAATTTGTGGAAGAGCGCGGCGCGGGCGAACTGGCGAAAATTTCCAAACTGCATTTCCGCACGGCGCTGCGCGCGCAAGGTTTGCCCGAGCCGCCGAAGACGCAGTGGCGGAAGAAGTGAATGCTTGGCTCGCTGCACTGGCCTCACGCAGCAGCCCAGTGGCGGACGCCCATAAGACCGGGCAGAAGGCTCGTCGGGCGGTTCTGCCAGATGGCCGAGTCGTTCGACGGTCTGGCAGGGCAATTCCGCCAGTTGGCAGAGCAGCTCGACGGCTTGGCAAAGTAATTCTGCCAGTTGGCAGAATGGCTCGGCGGTCTGGTAGAGTAATTCTGTCAGTTGACAGAGTAGCTCGGCGGTCTGGCAGAGTAATTCCGCCACTTGGCAGAATCATTCTGCCAAGCGAATAAACCTCTGAAACACGCCAAAAATGGCAAAAACCGCGCCGTTTTGCCCTCGGACGGTCTCCGTCAGACATTGCGTGGACAAAAAGAGACAGTTGGCCGCAGCGCCATCGGCGCGGCATATTTGTAGCCTTGCGTTCTGTGGACATCATAAGCTCCGGCAGGAGCGACATCGGTGGGCGGTGTGCGGAAGATGCCGCTCCTGACGGAGCTTGAAAATGTTTGGATGTGATTCTACAAATATGTCGCCCCTGACGGGGCTGGTTGGCCGGCTCGCTGCACTGCCTCACGCAGCAGCAGCCGGTGTGATTTTTCTTGATAAAATTTTTAGCGGGCGCAAAGTCAAATCCATAAAACGACCAGAACACTCAACCAAATAAATTATGCCACACTGCAAATACTGCGGAACAACGGCCTCCAACATCTCTAGCTTAACTGGCAACACCTGTTCGCGTCATCCGAACGGTCCACACAAAGGCAAGCATGCATTGTATGAAGGTGCTGAAAAGTCCAAATACGAATGCAAATTTTGTGGAACCAGCGCGTCCAGTATTTCGAGCTTAACCGGAAACTCATGCTCTCGCCATCCACTCGGTGCACACAAAGGCAAGCACGAGCCAGCATTGTAACTTTCTATAAAAATCGTTTGCATCGAGACTTCAGGATGAACGCCGATCTGGAATCTTTTCTTAAAGAGGTTGGGGCATATGTCGCCCCGACCAAAGAGGCGACCCTCTTTGCTATCGGCGGTCGTGGCTATTACGAAAACCCCGCTTCCGACTTGCTCGCTTTTTTCCTCAAGCCGGACGCCGAACATGGTCTGAAAGACTTGTTTCTTTCCACCTTTCTTGAGTGCGTAAAGATGAAGGAGGATTACCGCAAGTTCAATTTGAGCTACGTTGATATCAAGCGCGAAGTGCCAACCGATGATAACAAACGTATAGACTTGCAAATCCTCGGCGTGGACTGGTGTCTTCTCATCGAAAACAAAATCTATCACTGGCAGGCAAATCCATTTCCAACATATGAGGCTCACGCCAAGCGCCTGCGCGAAAAAACTGTTTTTTCAATCCTCTCGCCAGACGGACAAAGCGAGGCCAAAGGCTGGAGTGGGGTTTCCTACAAGTCGTATTGCCAAGCACTACGAGAAAGAATGGCAGCAATCTTTTTCACCCGTCTCTTTTCCAAATGGCATATTTTCGCCCGTGAATTTATTCTGCACATGGAAAATGAACTGTATATTCCCCCCATGAAACCTGAACAAGTGGCCTTCGTTGAAAAGCATGCTGCCCAGATTGCAGAGGTGCAAAAACTGGCAACTCAATACCAGTCGTTCATCCTTCAAGAAGTGAAGCGATGTTTGAACGATAGTCTCCTAGGACATATTTTCGATACACGAGATGAAGCATGGGCTTTCCGTTGCACTTCTCCACAATGGGGCAACAACGATATGGTTTTAATTAAACCAAACGGCAACGTCCAAAAGTTCTTTATTCGAGCTTATCTGGAGGATCGATCCGAGCCGCGACTATCAAAGACAATGCACGCGTTAAAACATATGCTCCCTGATACAGACGGCCAATACCCTTATTGGACATCGGCTACAGGCTTTGATTCTGCAGAAGAAGCCATCGCCGAACTGTGCCAACTGGCTAAAACCATAAGCGGTTTAGTCAACAAATCCGATTCTACGCCTTGAATTGCATCACCGCCTCGACGCAGCGGCCGCAAAGCGTCGGGTGTTCGGCGTTCTGGCCGATGTCTGTTTCCCAATGCCAGCAGCGCTCGCATTTCTGGCCGTCGGCTTTCTCAACAATACACACTGGCCAAACATTTTCAGAACGAAATTCAATTTGGGAAACATTTATCAATTCCCGAAAGTCATTTGGCATCTTTGCCGCAATTTCGCCATGAGTTTTCGCTTTGTTTGAAATAGAAACTTTGGCTTCAAGTGCTTTTCCAATTACTTTTGCTTGGCGGCTTTGTTCCAATTCGAGTTGCACAGAACCGCGCAATTCCAAAAGACTTTGCCAATTTTCTTTTTCGATTTCGGAAATTGAAAAATTGCCCGGCTTGAATTCGCTTTCGTGAACGGAATTCACATTTTTTCCTGGCACAAATTCCCACGCTTCGTCCGCCGTGAAGGCCAGGATCGGCGCGAGCATCTGGCACAGGCCGGTCACCAGCCGGTGCAGCGCGGTCTGCGTGGAGCGGCGGCGCGGCGAATTCGCGGCGTCGGTGTAGAGCCGGTCTTTGATGACGTCGTGATAGACCGACGAGAGTTCCACGGCGATGAACTGGCTGAGTTTTTGATAGACGACGTGAAATTCGTATTGGTCGTAGGCGGCGAGGACTTCGGCTTCGAGCTTCGCGAATTCGCCGAGAATCCAGCGG
>DATCDZ010000120.1:0-4593 GCA_036510395.1 Verrucomicrobiia bacterium | reverse complement strand
TGGCCATCATCATTTTGCCGGTTGCAGTGCTGATTTCCTTCCTCGTGATGTTTGGACAGGGATTGAGTTCTAACATCATGTCGCTCGGCGGCATCGCCATCGCTGTTGGCGCGATGGTGGACGCGGTCATCATCATGATCGAAAATGCCCACCAGCATCTGGAGCGCGACCAGGGCAAAAAGCCGCACTGGGAAATCATCCGCGACGCGGCGGTGGAGGTCGGGCCGGCGCTGTTTTATTCGCTGCTCGTCATCACGGTTTCATTTCTGCCAGTGTTCACGTTGCAGGAACAGGAAGGCCGGCTGTTCAAGCCGCTGGCGTTCACAAAAACGTATTCGATGGCCGCCGCCGCTTTGCTTTCGATCGCGCTCGCGCCGGTGCTGATGGGCTGGTTCATCCGCGGCAAAATTCCGAATGAGGAGAAAAATCCGATCAACCGTTTTCTGATCTGGCTCTACAAACCGGTAGTGGATTTTGCGATTCGTTACCGCTGGCTAGTGTTGTTGTGCGGCGGCATTATTGTCGGCTGGGTGTTTTTTCCGTGGAACTCGCTGGTGGCCCACGTGCTGCCTCAAGGCCGCGTGCAGGAATGGGCGTTCAAGGCGGGCAAACTTTTTCCGTATCAAAACATCGGCTCGGAATTCATGCCGCCGCTTTACGAGGGAGACCTGCTTTACATGCCCACGACGTTTCCCGGCATTTCGGTGACGAAAGCGCGCCAGTTGATTCAAGTGACCGACCGCATCATCAAGTCGTTTTCCGAAGTCGAAACCGTTTTTGGCAAGGCCGGCCGCGCCGACACAGCCACCGATCCCGCGCCGCTGGACATGATTGAATCCACCATCCGCCTCAAGCCGGAATCCGCGTGGCCCGCCGTGGACATCAAGGACGACGACGGCAAAATCATCGCGCACCGCCGCCGCACGCCGGACGAATTGGAAACCGCGATGAATACCGCCATCGTGATTCCCGGTCTCAACAATCTTTGGACGATGCCCATCGCAACGCGCATCGGCATGTTGTCCACCGGCATCAAGACGCCCGTCGGCATCAAAATCGCCGGGCCGGATTTGAACGAGCTTGAACGCATTGGCACCGAAGTCGAAGCCGTCGTCCGCCAAGTGCCCGGCACGGCCAGCGCCTTCGCCGAGCGCGTGATGGGCGGACATTATATCGAGTTTGAAATCAATCGCGACGCCATCGCGCGTTACGGCTTGAACGTTGGCGACGTGCAAGACGTATTATCCGTCGCGCTCGGCGGAATGCCGTTGACGACCACCGTCGAAGGTCTGCAACGCTACACCATCAATCTGCGTTACGACCGTGATTTCCGTTCCGATTTGGATTCGCTCAAGCACGACATCGTCATTCCCACGCCCACCGGCGCGCAGATTCCGCTCGGCGAACTCGCCGACATCAAAGTCGTGGACGGCCCGATGTCCATCAAGACAGAGGGCGCCGTGCCCAACGACTGGGTGTATGTGGACATTCATGGCGTTGACGTAGGCACTTACGTCCAGAACGCAATGCACGCGGTGAACGCGGCTATCGCTGGCGGCCAAATCCAATTGCCGTCCGGCTACAACATCTTCTGGAGCGGCCAATACGAATATATGCAGCGCGCCAAGCAGCGCCTGCTCATTGTCGTGCCGCTGACGCTGCTCATCATTTCGCTTATCATTTACCTCAACACAAAATCCGCCATTAAGACCGCCATCGTATTGTTGGCCGTGCCGTTTTCGCTCGTCGGCGCGTTCTGGACGCTCTACCTGCTGCACTACAATTTGAGCGTGGCCGTCTGGGTCGGCATCATCGCGCTGGCGGGACTCGATGCCGAGACCGGCGTCATCATGTTGCTTTACCTTGATCTTGCCTACGACGAATGGAAGCAAAAAGGTTTGATGCGCAACCTTGGTGATTTGCGCGACGCGATTTATCATGGCGCGGTGAAACGGTTGCGCCCAAAAATCATGACCGCGTGCGTCATCATCGCCGGCCTCGCGCCAATTTTGTGGAGCCACGGCACCGGTGCGGACGTGATGAAACGCATCGCCGCGCCGATGGTGGGCGGGATCATCACCTCCACCGTCTGCGTGCTGGTGGTTTATCCGG
Organism: Verrucomicrobiia bacterium; assembly: GCA_036510395.1. GTDB lineage: Bacteria > Verrucomicrobiota > Verrucomicrobiia > Limisphaerales > UBA11358 > UBA11358. The sequence goes on along the minus strand of DATCDZ010000120.1, from coordinate 2,481 downwards.
CGATATTTTACCTGTGGCGCTCGCGCGGTTTGCTGAACGGCGACGGAAAATCGGTCAGCACACAACCCACGTAAAAAGGACGATGAATTACGCACAGCGATGCAGCGACGATCTCTTTCCACATTGCACCTCAAAACGGCATCCGGTGAAGTCAAGCTTGACAGTTTTGATACTCGTTCAACTTTAATTTGGAGGGTTATTAATGCCTGCAGACTGCGACAGCTATTCTACTTTTCCTTCAACTCCACTTCGCCTTTCCAATCTTCGGGCATTGTATGCGCGCGCAGTTCGGTGATTTGCTTCAGGTAAAATTTTGACGGCCCGTCGTCCGGCACGATTTCCAGAACTTTGCAGAACGCGGTTTCGGCTTCGGCTAATTTTCCCTGTTGAAACAGTTTTAGTGACGAGGCAAATGCTTCGAGCACCGGCTGAAAACCTGCCGCCTTGTCCAAAGCGCCCATCAGTTCAAAAACGCCCACGCTCTTCTCAAAACCTTTCAATTGGAAATTTCCCAGGAACCGCATGGTGAATTTGCCGGACACACCGGCATGGGTTTCGCCGGTCAGCAACACGGTCGTGCCGAGATACTTGTTCAGGCCTTCCATGCGCGAGGCGAGGTTGATGTTTTCGCCCAGAGCGGTGTAATCCACGCGCGCGGTGCTGCCGAAGTTGCCGACGTTCGCCACGCCGGTGTGCAGGCCGATGCGCGTGATGAGCAACTGGCCGTTCATGTATTGCGGCGGCAGGTTGTGAAATTGCAGCGCGGCCTCGCAGGCGCGCAATTGATGATTGCTCTGCAAATCCGGGGCGTTCCAGAACGAAAAAATGGCGTCGCCGATGTATTTCACAATCGTGCCGTCGGTGTGATGGATGCACTGCGCGACGGCGGTCTCGAAATAAAGGTTCATGTGGTGCGCCAGATCGTCCGAGTCCATGCCCTCGGAAATGGAGGTGAAGCCGGCGATGTCGGTGAACAGGATCGTGAGCATCTCTTTTTTCGCGCCGGGCTTGAGCAGTTCCCGGTTGTTGGAGAATTTCTTCACCAGCTTTGGCGAAAGGTAAAGCGCCAGCGACGCCTCGTAGAGTTTGTTCTGGACGTAAAGCCGGATGGAGTTGAAGACGACTGACCACGCCAGCGCGACAAAAATCTGCACTTCCAGCAACAGCCACGGAAACCAGGTGTGCAAATGGACAAATGACAAATAGGCCAAAATGGCAACAAGCGCGGCAAGCAGAATGGAAATGCCCGTCGCTGGCAACGGACGAAAGCGGGTGAGGCCAAAGCCGAAAAGCAGCCCGCAACCGATGATAATTGAAAGTTCGGCGTTCGTGGACAGGCGGTTCAGCCAGTCGCCGCGCAACAAATTGAGAAAGGCCGTTGCGTGAATTTCAGTTCCGGGCATGAACGGGTAATCCCTGATCCAGCGGGAATACGGCGTTGGATATTCGTCTTTCCGTTCGCCAGAAAATTTTGTGAGTAAATGCGCGCCAACGAACACAACTTTGTTGCTAAAAAAGCCGGACGGCACGGCGTCAGAAATGTTTGTCGAAATCGCGCGATAAAAACTGACGTTTGGAATGGTCGTTGCCGGTCCGTAATAGTTCAACCAGCGGGGAACGTATTGATTGTTTGCGTTGGTCGTGACGGGCGCACCGGCAACTTGCGCCGCCGCCCAACTCATCGTCGGAATTTGGTCGTCACGTGAGATGGGAACCTGCTTGCGTATCACTAAATCATCGTCGGCGTTCATTTCATCGGAGCCAATTCCAGCCGCCGCATCAAGAAATGGATCATAAGGCGGCACGATTTGCTTTGCCTCCACGCCATCGCGGCCATAATCACTCGGCACATTATCCGCCGCGAGAACCACTTTGCCGTTCGTGCGAATGGCGTTTGCCAATGCTTCGTCCGCCTGTGGATTTGAGGCGTCGCTGAAAACAATGTCGAACGCCACGGCTTTTGCGCCATCAGCAGTCAGGCGATTGAGCAGGCGCGCGTGAAGCGAACGATCCCACGGCGCATTGTAAGGCTGGTTTAATGTCCTGTGGGAATCGTCATCGAGATAAACAATCGCGGCTTCCTGCGGCTGGATGACTGGACGTATTGCATAAGGCAAATCGTAGCTCAAATGAATAAGTCCCAAGCCGAATTTCAAATACAGGAGGCTTGCGCCCGCCAAGATTGCGAGCAGAGCGCCGACGGTTCCGCCACCGAATGAGTCCCACACTTTGCGCGCCCGATTATGACCGGGCTTTGATGTTTCTTTCGGCATGATTCTCGGAGAATGAACTTACAATTTGAAAGGTTCCTGAAAATTATCGTTCTTGCATGAAAAGTTTTCTATTGTCCGATCCACAGAGCCCTGAAGAAGTTGAGCGGGCCGTTTGTGGCTGGGTTGGGGAGGAGGAGGTTGAAGCCTGTGGCTGTGATGGTGTTGGTGCTGACGTTGGTCCATGAACCGCTGTTGAGGGAGCTTCTGC
>DATCDZ010000119.1:0-14031 GCA_036510395.1 Verrucomicrobiia bacterium | reverse complement strand
TCGGCCACCACTCCGTGCTGGCCTCCGCTCCCGATCCCAAGCAAAAACCCGTGCTCCTCTTCACCAATCGACCCAATTAACCTTTCCTGTTTTGCTAACTACAAAAAATTCCTGTTTTGAAAACTACGCGACACAACGATTTTTAATGCTTGCCTATTTTCTGTGAATAGCGTTAATGTCAAACCGTCAGTTGAGAAGTTTCAAACGAATGAAATAAATCTTAAACAAAAGCATTTGCGTAGCTTTTGCTACGGAGCCGTCCTGAAACCACGAATTTCCCTCGGTCTCCTCCCAAATCTGTCAAACCAAGCACGCGTCAACCGGCGCGGCTTGGCGCGTCAGGTTTGGATGCGCTTCGTGGTGCCTAGGACGGGGCGTGTCGAGACCGCGCCATTTTAGTTCCGAGCGAAAGTTCGCAGGAAAGGAACTAAATGAAAAACTGGAAACGGATTGGATGCGGACTGTCTGCGTTGCTTTTTACCTTCAACCTTTTTGCCCAAACTCTGCCGATCGGCTTTGTCCATGCACAAACTGTCCGCCATACACAAATTATCACACTCCGCCGCCTTATGTTCCCGGCCTGAAACTGGCGGTTCTGCCGCCAGTCGGGACGAATCTGTTCATCAATCTGCTGGAGGCCGACCCCGCAGGCGCTTACGGCCTGTTTTCCGCGAGCAACCTCGTCGGCGCAACGTGGAGCGAGGTGCGGCAAGGCACGAACGGCCAGACCAATTTCACTTTGCCGTATCCGTTCACGGACATGGGCTTTCTCCGGGCGGCGCGGACGGACACTCCGGCAACGAACACGGCGGGCATGACGGCTTCGTTTGCGAACAATGACGTGAACACCGATCTCATCAGCGCAACCATCTCCGGCGGCCCGGCGTCGGCGATGGCTGTGCTGGTGGATGACACAAATCTGGCCGATGCAGTCTGGGTTCCGTTCAGCGCGGTTCCGTATGTGCTTTTTGGAACGAATGACGGGGTATATCAGATTACATTTGGATTCATCGGTTCGGACGGCCAGACAAACTGGACTTCGGCCTCCGTGACGCTGGACACCACGCCGCCTTTGCTTGTGGTTACCAGTCCGACCGATGGCATCGTCACGCAGCCAGTGATGCAGTTGCAGGGTTACAGTCCCGAGGCATTGAGCAGTATCGGCTACGACATGACCAACGCCGCAGGTTTGACGACAAATCAGCAAATCCTCGTTCTCGACCAGTTTTATGACACGAATGTTTTCAAATTCACAACCAACACGTTTCAAGGCTTCGACATTCCGCTGACGAACGGCTTGAACACCATCACGCTCCATGCGACCGATTTGGCGGGCAACGCGACAATGACCAATTTCAACTTCACGCTGGATTATTCCAGCAAGACCAATCCGCCGTTGATTCAACTCAAATGGCCGCAGGACGGAATGAAGGTCTGTGGCAGCAACATCCTTTGGACGGGTTCAATCAGCGACCCGACGGCAACCGTCGTGGCTCAAGCGGTGGACGGCGTCGGTAACACCAATATCATCAACGGTGCTGTCGGACGGAACGGAAATTTTTGGGTTCAGAATGTTCCATTGAGCGGCGGCACGAACACGCTGACGCTGACTGTGACTGACGAGGCGGGCAACATCGCACAACGAACATCACCGTTCTTCAAGGCGATGCCAGCTTGGTAATCAACTCCGTGTCTGCCAGCGCAACGACCGTGACTGGCACGATTGGCTCGACCAATTTCACGATATGAGTAAATGGCATCAAAGCAACGTTGAGCGGAAACACATAGACGGCGAATAATGTGCCGATTGCTCCGAAAAGGCTCGTGCAGGTGACGGCAATTCCAAACTCCGACAACGGCGGCTATGGCTCATGGACAAATAATGGAGGTGGCCAATGAAGGCGAAAATTATTTTGTTCGTGGCGGCTATGCTGACTGTCCAAGCCGATATGCCGCAAAGCAATCCAAGTTCCTCGAGCAGCCAAAGCGCAACGGCGTTGGCGGCGGACGCGACAGGCATTTACTATGATTACTATCAATCCTATTCAGACATCGCCATTCCAGCAGATTCGGCGGAAGAGTCTTGGACTGAACAATGGCAAAGTGGCGGCGGCGGATTTGAAGTTGACATATCGTCGAACTGGGATGTGGGGTATTCCTACATTTATGTAAAGTATGTATGGCCAGGATTTTCCTGGCCTCAATTCTGGCCGTATCCCACAACGCGGTCAGCTATTACGGCTCGTGGCAGACCAATAATTTCTCCACATATTATGTGCCGTTGAACGAAGCATACGCCGACAACGTTGAGTCCACCGAGTATGGCACATCACCTCCCTATGTGGAAGAAACTCGTAAATCGGACGTGCATGTGAAATTAAAACTCAAGACCGGCGGGCCGCCCGGCTCGACCCAAAAGAACTTATGGGACATCTCCGGCACGTTGAATGGCGGCGGAAGTCCACCCCATGAAATGGCCATCGGCAGTTTTGGCAATCTGGACACTAACGGAAACGCCTACGCTCTGCTGCCGGACAATTCGCCTCCGATTGATGTCACGCCATCGGTGGCGGGCATGAATTCCTACTTTTTCCAACTGAATCAGCCGACGAAATACACCCTGACGCATACGACCGAATGCACGGCGACTGGAAATACAAATAATTCGAGAACAACAATCGGCATTTGTGAATCGGTAGATTTTGCTGGAATGCCGGGCGGAACGACTTGGAGCGTTTCAGGTGAAGGATTCATCAGTTCGACCAATGGATCAAGCACCGTGTTCACCGCAAAAATGAGTCCCGGAAGTGCAACAGTAACTGCAACAATTGGCAACGCGACATTGCCGACCACATTTCAAACGCCTAACACGCGTCTTACTTGGCCAAATGGAACTAATTCGACCTTAATTTTTAACGAATCAACGAATGCTTGGGGTGTATCATGCGAGATCCCACAATTCAAGATGATATCAAAATGCCGCTGGTTCCAATCAGTTACATATTCAACGGAACAACCTATGTGGATTTTTCCTTTTCAACCCCAACATGGACGGATCAATACAGGGATGAAAACGGAAATTGGGTTGATTTTTTTACATAGAGCAACACCATTCAATTTCGGGGTAGTGATAAAAAATGTCGTGTAATATATTTAGGTGTGCCCGGCGGCTGGCAAGGGCCTTATTAAATTGAAACAAATCAAAATATGAAAATAAAAATCATTCTCTTGGCTGCGTCATTGGTAGTTGTCAGCGTCATGGCTCGCATAATCGCCCCATTTCACGGATGGGACAATCTTACTGAAACATCGCCGGACATTATCGTGGTGCAATGTGGTAAGCCGACGCCGCCCAATCCGAATGTCATCATTATGGACGGAACAAAATCGGATTCAGAAATCCAAATCATTTCTGTCCTTAAATGCACAAATGATTTGAGTTCCGCTCGCCTCCAAACAGACCATGACCTTCGGCAAGGAGAAGACTATTTGGTGTTTGGGTATTTTGACGGCGGTATTTGTAAGGCCTACGAAGAATATCGAGTTGTTCCTTTGGGGGTTAATTTTTCAACCAACTCAATCGCTGGCAAAACGCTGAATGAGCAGATTCAAATTTTGCTCCAAAGTGCCATCAATAATTTGGGTAATGAAATCCAGAAAAATGAAGAAGAAAAAGAACGATTGGAAGAATCTGTAGAAAGGTGAAATAAAGCCGAATATAGTGTAAAATGTGGGGCTATGCACATGACAAATAATGGGGCAAAACTGGTAGGGCGGGCAGTCCTCTGCCCGCCGAACGTATGGGTTAACAAGAGGCGGCGCGCACGGAGTGACGCGCCCTACCGAATTGTTTGTCATGTGCATAGTCCCAGTAAAATGGCCGTTTTTAACGGCTTTTGACATTTCAACCGTCATTTTCCAAGCTTCGTTTGTTCCATCTTAAACTTTGTTTGTCATTTCCCAATGCGCGGGCTTACGTCGTGGAATATACGGCGCTGCCGAATTGTTCCGGCTACTTAATTGCTTCGCTTGAACGGGTTTGTCTTCGGTTTTGCATCGGAAGTTCGCGGAAGAAAAACAAGGCTGACGAACAGGTAAATCCAGCCAAGGACAAAATGCGCCGCAAAAACGAACCCGAATGAAACCAGATTCAGAAAACCAAAACCGTAAAGGAAAATTCCCGCGCCCGTCAGCAGCGCGCCCGGCATGAGCGCCGCGCCGGACAATTTCCAGCTTGCGCGGAAATTCAAGTCGCGGTTCGAGAAAAATCCGAGAATCCAGACCGGCAGAAAATAAAGTGTCGCGAGAATCCACCAGCTTGACAGCAGGCCGATGACGGTCGCGGCGGCGGCGATGAACAGAATTTCCGCCGCCCACGCGCCCCAAAGCGGTTCGAGATCCGTGCGGTTGAAGGGCGCAAAGCGATCCGGCGGATAAAAGAATTCCAAATAACCGAGCAGCGAAAAAACGCGGATGCTTTCCTTTCCGAACTCGATTTGAAAATCGGCGGTGGTCGAGTGAATTTGCCCGGAGTGATCCAAGTCAACGTCGAACGCGAGAACATTTCCTTCCGCCAGCATTTGCGAATTGCCGCCGCGCCAGTCCAGTTTGCCGGAGGAGATTTCCCCCGCGTCGGGCAGGTTATGAATCGCCGTGCGGATTGTCGGAAAGCAACTGTTGTCGAGAAACCAGACGACGGTCGCGGCGGCGAGCAGCGCGAAAACAAGCTGCACGAGAGCCAGCCGGCTGAATTTCGCGTGGGCGAACGCGGCCACGCCGCGCGGCGTGAACGGCTCGGTGAATGTTGAAGCGGAAACGCTCATTCAGCCACAGATTGGCACGGATGAAACACGGATGAAAATTCTTTCAGCATCTGTGTTCAACCTGTGTTTCATCCGTGGCCAGATCAATCTTTCTTGTCCCCAGGCGGCGGCTGCGGATTCTGGCTCTGCGGCGGCGCGAGGATGACCGGCACGGGATAGCGCAGCTTCATCACGTCATCCACCATCACTTCGATGAAATAAGTCCCGGCGGCCTTGAATTCAAGCTGCCCGAAAACCATCACGTTGGTCGAGTGCATCGCGGCGTCTTTCAATTCAAATTTCATCTCGCCCTTGCGCAGGACGGTCGTCTGGTCGGGCGCGATCAATTTGATGCTTTCGACGAACTGGCCGATGCCCGCCGTCCAGCGGTTGAAGACGCAGAGCCGCGCGGCGACGACCGGCAGTTGCGGCACGCGGATGAAGTTGACGACGCCGATGAGGAAAAAATTGCCGGTGGATTCCTGGCGCACTTCCTCGCACAACAGCGAGGCTTGCAGGTCGGGGAGAATTCGGGTTGGATTCATAAACTTAATTGTAGGAGCCAAGGTAACGAGGTTCTTATTTTTTGTTTTATTCTAAACAGAGACTCCTTACGTCGTCTCCTGCGAAATTGAATTTTCAGCGGCGCGGACGGTGTTCTGCATCAGCATCGCAATGGTCATCGGGCCGACGCCGCCGGGATTGGGCGTGATTTTTCCGGCAATTTTTGAAACGGCGGCGAAATCCACGTCGCCGACGATTTTTCCGTCCACGCGGTTGACGCCGACATCAATTACAACCGCGCCGGGCTTGACCATGCCGGCCTTCACAAATTCCGGCACGCCCATCGCCGCGATCAAAATGTCCGCGCGCAGACAATGCGATTTGATGTCGCGCGTGGCGGAATGGCAGATTGTCACCGTCGCGTTCGCATTTTTTCCTTTCTGGCAGAGCATCGCGGCCATCGGCTTGCCGACAATGTTGCCGCGTCCGAGAACCACGACTTCCGCGCCGCCGGTTTCCACGTTTGAACGCGCGAGCAATTCGACAATTCCAGCCGGCGTGCAAGGCCGAAAACCCGTTGTGTCGCCGAGCATCAGTTTCCCGACGTTGACCGGATGAAAGCCGTCCACGTCTTTTTCGGGCGAGACGGCGGAAAAAATTTTCGATTCTGAAATTTGTTTTGGCAGCGGCGCTTGAACCAAAATCCCGTGCAGGCGCGGATCGGAATTTAATTTCGCAATCAGCGCGAGCAAATCCGTTTCACTCGTCGCCTCCGGCAAAACGTGTGTCTCGGAAAAAATGCCGAGTTCGACGCATGCCTTTTCCTTGCGCCCGACATAAACTTTTGAAGCCGCGTCCTCGCCGACGCGCACGAACGCGAGGCCGGGCTGCGCGCCGCGCCTTTTCAGTTCGCCGACGCGCGCGGAAAGTTCGCGCAGGATTTGCGCGGCAATCGCGCGTCCGTCAATGCTTGTGCTTGATGGGGGTGGTTGGGACGGCATTGGTATCAAGCACCTCTATGCGCTGGATGGTGATGACTGGCGTGTTTGGCCAGCGCTCGTCAAGCCCTTCCGCGCCGGTGACGACAATCCTCATGTTGACGTAGCGGTTCAGGTCAAGGTTCGTCGCAGTCGTGTAAAGATAATCAACGATCTCGAAAGTGGACGGGTCGTATAACTTGAAATTCGCCGGCGCATTCGGGCTGATTGTGTATGCCACGACGCCTTCGTGCGAAACGATGCGCGGGGCCGAAGATGTGGTCGTGTTGTCAACGGCTGGCACAAACGCAGGAATGGCATTTGTGTCAATCGCAGGTGCAGTATTGGTTTCAAGCGGTGTCGGAGCGATGTTTGTGTCTGTTGTCGGCGCGGCGTTGGCCGGCTGCTCGGTCACGATGGGTTGCGGTTCGGCAACGCTGCTGGTCGTCATCGGCGTTTCGGTTTCCTCGGAAGACGCGACGTTCGTCGGCATCGTCCCCGACGCCTCCTGTTTCAGATACATCGCGGCGATGAAAGCGTAGGCGTTCGTCGTCGGATCAATCTGCATCCAGCCGTCCTTCGTGGTGATCGCGGAAACAGGCGCTCCGCGTTCAATGACGCCGAGGACGCTGTAATTTTCGCCCGGCCCGGCGCGCAAATTTAACTTCTTCGGCAGAACCGTGTTGTTCGTCGCATCAATGAACTGTCCGCTGACCCAGGCTTTCACGCCGGCGGGCAGCGCGATTTTCGCCCACTGCGACGGTTCATAAGGCTTGTGCTTGTCCAAAGTGATCTCGCCCAGAACCGTCACGGAATCGCCGGCTTTCAAATGCGTCAAAAATTCGCCCTTCAATCCGGCCTGGCCGCGCACGTTGAGATTTTTTGCGGCGACTTCCGCCAGACCGGGAACGAGCGTTACCGTCGGCTCGGAAATTTTCTTCGGCGCGACGACGCGTTTTTTCACTGGCGCGGGCTTGGACTGTTCGGATCTTGACGATGGCGGTTGTGTCTGCGGCAGAGGCGTTGTTTCCGCCGACGACGAAGTGACCGGCGCGGGAATCGGCGGCAACACGTCTGGTGTCGGCACGTTGGTGTTGTCCTGCGCGATTGCGCCCGTCGCAACCATCATTCCTAAAACCAGCCAGCAATTCGTTTTCATGATTCCAACAGTAAAGTTTTTATTTCCGGTTCTGTCAATGTCCGCCATTTGCCCAGTTTCAACTCGCCCAGTTTGATTTTCCCGATCTGCACCCGCTGCAGCCGTTTCACCGAGAAATTCTGCGATTCAAACAACCGCCGGACCTCGCGGTTTTTGCCTTCGCTCAATTCCAGTTCCACCACGCTGCGCGATTTGCTGGCGGAAATCAAAAATGCTTTTTCCGCCTTCAACTTTTCACCGCCGTGAAAAATGCCGCGCGTGAACTCCGCCAGCATCGCCGGCTCCACCCTGCCTTCCGCCGTCACGATGTATTTTTTCCGGACGCCGTAGCGCGGGTGCGCCAGGCGCAAAGCGAATTGTCCATCATTCGTCAGAAAAATCAATCCTTCGCTGTTGAAATCCAGACGGCCCACGGAATTCACGATTTGCCACTCTTTTGGCAATAATTGGTAAATCGTCGGGCGATTCAGTTCATCCTTGTGCGAACAGACGCAGCCGGGCGGCTTGTTCAGCGCGATGTAAAGTTTTTTCCGGGCGCGGATGACTTTGCCGTCCAGAATCACCACGTCGTGGTCGGGATCAACCTTTGTGCCGAGCAGCCGGACGAACCGGCCGTTGACGCGAACGCGCCCCTCCAAAATGATTTGCTCCGCCGCGCGCCGCGAGGCGATGCCCGCGTCGGCCAGAAATTTTTGCAAACGAACCATGTAAATTGTAGGAGCCGGCGTAAGGAGGCTCCTTTCTTCAAAAACGCGAGGCGCTCCAAATAGTTGAGCCTCGTCACCTCGGCTCCTACTTTTTTATGCGTCCGGCTTGGTCTTGCGCAGACCCGTGATGCGGTCGCCCGCCTTGCGCTGGCCGCGCTTTTCGAGGAGCGCCGTGCGTTCAAAACGCTTGAGGACATTGCGCTTGCCGCCCAAGGTGGACGCCGCGCGGAGACTGCGATGCTGTGACATAAATGATTTTGGTTAAAAGTTCAAGCCGCCTAAACAAAAAGCGGACGTTCCTTATATCAGATTAAATTCTTCCTGCAATGACGAAATTCATCGCTCCACGGTGAAGGTGATGTCGTAATGATCGGTGTCCTTGGCGTCAGCGGGCTTTTCCTTGCCGCCATCATCCGTGAAATTCGGGCCGATGCTGTAAACGACATAACCGCGAGCAAGTTTTTTGTAGCGCAACGGCTGGTCATCGAACGGGTCGATTGGAATTGCCGGAAGAAAATTCGGCGCAAGCCCGGCCAGCGAATCAGGCACGTTGCCGTTATGCGTGAGTCGCCAGCGTTCCAAAGCAAGCGCTACCTGGGCAGTTCGTAAATGCGCTATCACCCCTGCGTCCCGACTGACCAGTTCGGAATAATTCCGAACACCATCAATCAGCTTTAAGGCCATCGTGGAATTTAGGTTCTCCTTTTTTGCTTCCGATTCCAGACGTTGTAATTCATTAATTTGCTCTTTTACAGGCAACCGCATTGCTTCAAGACGTCGTTCGTTTCTATCCAGTATCAGTTCATAATCTGAATCTCGATACATCTTCCCAGAAGCAAACTCAAACCATGAAACTGCTTGGTCTTTCCAAGTCGTTCCAGACATGGCCAGTTCTCTTGGATTTTGACGGACTCTCTCCAATTCCCAAATTTGGAAACAACGCTCACTCATGAAAACCTCGATTAAGCTATTCGTGCTATTATGGGGGAATGATTGTTCGATAATCGTCAAATCTCCTTTGGATAATTGCGAGCGGTTGATCATGTATTCCAACGATTCGCAAACCATATTTTCTTCAATAGTTCGAAGCAAAAGATCAACCGGAGAATCATTTTTCCAGATCGCTCCGACCGCCCAGGCTCGCTGCAAAGAATTTATTGCCGCACTGGAATGTTCAGATTCAGTCTGCGAAACAACATTCAAACACAAAAGTCTGACCAAAGAATTTATCTTGGATTTAGGCGTATGCGGGAAATTTGTGAAGCCGCCGGAGAAGCCGGATCCAATCCAGACGCCCTTCAATTTTTCCGACGGAACAGAATCAAATGCCTTTTGATTTTGATCCATCCACATCTGTATTTCATCTCGCGTGGTCTTTTTAAATAAAGCGGTTCCTGTCGGTAAAGCTCCGCCAAAAAAAGGAAGGTTCGTCGAATCCTCTGGAACAACCAGCGCCGCCAGCGCCGGTTTCAGCAGCAGCACCGCATCTTGCTCCGGCGGCGGGTCGGGATATAATTTCGCAAGGTCTTGCGCCGTGACCGGCTGGCCGGCGTCGCGAATCGCATCCAGCCGTTTTTGAATTTCAATTTGAACCCTCTTCGATTCGATATGCGATTCCAGCAGATAAACGCCAGCGGATAGAACAACCGTGACCAACGCGACAATAATTAAAACCCGCGCGGTCGAATGCCGGTCAGTTGGGCGCTGATCATTCACCACTTCAATTCCTGCAACCGGCGCGCGACTTCCTCGGCGTTGGCGCGGCTGTTAAACGCGCTGATGCGGAAAAAGCCTTCGCCCTTCGAGCCGAATCCAGAACCGGGCGTGATGACCACATTCGCGTCCGCCAGAATTTTGTCGAACGCCTGCCAGCTCGTGACGCCTTTGGGCGTGCGCACCCAAATATAAGGCGCGTTGACGCCGCCGAAAAATTTCAGTCCGGCTTTCTTCGCGCCTTTGCGCAAAACTTCCGCGTTGCCAAGATAATGTTTGATGAGTTCGGCCACTTGCGCTTTTCCTTCCGGCGAATACAGCGCTTCCGCCGCGCGCTGCACGATGTAACTCACGCCGTTGAATTTTGTGGTCATGCGGCGGTTCCACAACGGATGCAGCGGTTTCGCTTCGCCGGATTTCGTGAAAGCATTGAGCGATTTTGGAACGACGGTGAACGCGCAACGTGTGCCGGTAAACCCGCCGTTCTTCGAGAAGCTGCGGAATTCAATCGCGCACTCGCGCGCGCCGGGAATTTCGTAAATCGAATGTGGAACGCCCGGTTCGGTAATATACGCCTCGTAAGCCGCGTCGAACAAGATCACGGATTTATTTTCGAGCGCATATTTCACCCACGCTACAAGCTGTTCGCGCGTCGCTGCTGCACCAGTCGGATTATTCGGCGAGCAGAGATAGATCACGTCCACGTGTTTCTTCGGCGGTTGGGGAATAAAACCATTCGACGGTTTGCACGGCAGATAAACTAATTTTGCAAATGCACCTGCGTCGTTCGCGTCGCCGGTGTGGCCGGCCATGACGTTCGTGTCCACATAAACGGGATAAACCGGATCGCTGATGGCGATTTTATTTTTCGCGCCGAGGATGTCGAGAATTGCACCGCAATCGCACTTCGAGCCGTCGCTGACAAAAATTTCGTCATCAGCAATTTCAATTCCTTTGTCACGAAAATCATTTTGCGCGATGGCGTGGCGCAACCATTCGTAGCCCTGCTCCGGGCCGTAGCCTTTGAAAGTTTCGCGCGCGGCCATTTCATCCACGGCCTTGTGCATCGCGGCAATGACGGCGGGCGGCAATGGTTCCGTCACATCGCCGATGCCGCAGCGGATCAATTTTTTCGCGGCTTCGGGATTTGCGTCGTAAAAAGTTTTCACGCGCCGGCCGATTTCGGGAAAAAGATAACCCGCCTTGAGTTTGAGATAATTGTCGTTTAGAAATGCCATAAGATGGAATTTAGCATCCAGAATTCAGGAGCCGGAATAAAGCCAAATCCGCAGATTGCGCCGATTTACGCAGATTTAATTTCATCTGCGAAAATCCGCGCAATCTGCGGATGCAGCACGCCGACGAACGGCAGGTTGCGGTAGCGTTCCGCGTAATCCAGTCCGTAGCCGACGACAAATAAATCAGGAATCTCGAAGCCGACGTAATCCGCCTGGATTTTCCCCATGCGGCGCGCGGCCTTGTCCAGCAGCACGCAGGTCTGGATGCGGCGCGGTTTGAGCGCGCGAAGTTTCGGCAACACGCGGCTCAAGGTTTTTCCCGTGTCCAGAATGTCGTCCACGAGCAGCACGTCGCGTCCGCGGACGTCGAGGCGCAATTCCTTCGTGAAAACCAAGTCGCCGGATTCCGTGCCCGCGCCGTAGCTGGAGACGCCTATGAAATCAAGGCGCAAAGGCAAATTCAAATGCCGGATCAAATCGGCGAGAAACATGACCGTGCCGCTCAAGAGTGAAACGACGACGGTTTCGCGCCCGCGAAAATCGCGCTCGATTTCGCCCGCGAGAATTTTGACACGCCGCGCAATTTGTTCTTCCGTGATCAAAACACGCTCCACTTCCCTGCGCCAGTTTCCGACAATTTTGCGTTTTGAATTTTTAATTTTAAGTTTCGCGTTCACGGGTTCAAACGCTTCGTCTTATTTCAACAACGCGTCAAGATGATCAAGGCACAGTTGCGACCACGATTCCATCTGCTCGCGCTTCGCTTTCAGTTCTTCAATGGGGACAAACTCGACTTGCGTGATGACTTGTTCGTTTTTCTTCACGTTGTCCGGTGTGCGAAACAACAAATGCACTACGCCAAAATGAACGAGCCCGACCTCGGTGGAATCGTCATTAATCAGGCCAACCGGCTTTGCATCAAACGAACCTTGGACGGAAAGTTCCTCGCGCACTTCGCGTTCGACGGCCTCTTGGAATGCCTGCAAGCCGACTGCAAAAAGCGAATGATCTTCGTCATTGATGTGGCCGCCGATGCCTATTGACCCTTTGGCGACCAGACGCTGTTCTCCAGCCTTCTTGCCTCGAACATAGTGAAGAATGCTTTTCCCGTCAGTGACCAGGACGTATGGAATGATCTGTTTGAAATCCGGGTTGGTTTCAGCCTGGGCGCGCGGCTGAAAGCTGTTGTTCTTCTTGTCGAGGATTGCCGACAGATAGCGATTAACATCGGCGTTGAAACCTTGAAAAACGCCAAGCCGCTCAAAAAGCGAGCGGGGAAACACGAGAACTTTTTCGTCTGCAACAGCCATAATCAGTTGAGAATATAGAAGCTGGAAACCGGAAGCTAGAATTTAGAAGCCGGAATTTTCGGCTGCAAACCGCCAACTTCCAGCTTCAAACTTCCAACTCCTCATTTTACGCTTTGAACTTCGCCCGCAAACGCCTATAAAACCTCATGCCTACGCTCATAGTAAATGGCGGGCCGGTGATCTGGCTGATCCTGATCGCCGCCGCCATCGCCATCGCCGTGTTCATCGAACGCGCGCTGCACTGCCACCGCGCGCAGATCAATTCCACGGAATTTCTCAACGGTGTGCGCAACGTGCTCAAGCGCGACAACGTCGTCGAGGCCGTTTCCATCTGCGACGCCACGCCCGGCCCGGTCGCGCGGCTGGTGAAAGCCGCAATCCTCAACCGCGACAAAGGCCGTGAGCGCGTTCGCGAAGCCGTCGAGGAAGCCGGCCTGACCGAAGTGCCGTTGCTTGAGGAAAAATTGAACCTGCTCGCGACCATCGCGCAGATCGCGCCGCTGCTCGGCCTGCTCGGCACGGTTGTCGGCTTCATGGATGTTTTCAAGGTCATCGAAAAGAAAGGTCTGTATTCGAATATGGAATTATTGTCGGCCGGCATCTGGCACGCGCTGATTTGCGCGGCGGCGGGCATCGCCGTGGCGATTTTTTCCCATGCCGGATACAATTACCTCGTCAGCCGAGTCAACAAAATCGTCCTCGACATGGAACGCGTCTCCGGCGAAATCGTCAACATCGTCACCGAAGGCGGCAGTGACAAATCCCCATGAAATTTCATCGCAACACCCGGTTGCTGCGCAGCCCGTTTGACATCGCGCCGTTCGCCGCCGTTTTTTTTCTGCTGGTGATTTTCGTGATGCTCACCGGGCTTTTGCCCACGCCCGGACTGCCGCTGCAATTGCCTGATGCAAATGATTTGCCCGGCACGGACAAACCAAGCGTGGCCGTGGCCGTTGATTCGAGCAGCCGGCTTTATTTTGCCAACCAGATCGTCAACGAGGCGCATTTGAATTCCAGCTTGAGAAACGCAGTGAAAAATTCCCGCGAACCGCTCACGCTTGTCATCCAGGCCGACAAAACCGTGACTTACGGACAGCTTGTCCGCCTGACGATGCTCGCGCGCGACGCGGGCATCACCAACGTGCTGCTCGCCACGCTGCCGCGCGTCATCAGCGCGCCCGACCAGCCATGAACGACGCGGCGGCAAATACACCTGCGCCGGAAGCTTCGCCCAGGCGAGAGCCGGATGGCGAAGGCTGGTCGAAAAAAAAATGGCTGGCGGCTGTCACAATCATTTTCGCTGCGCACGTCGCGATCATATTCGCGCTTGGCGGAAAAAAAAGAGTTGTCCCGCTCGCCGGCACAAATGTTCCCAGCCTGAAACTGGCGGATAATTCAAGCAAAATGCTCGCGCTGGAAGACCCGACACTTTTTGCCCAGCCGCACCTCGAAGGTTTCGCCGGGCCGGCGTTACGCAACCAGCCGCTTGGCCAGTTTCGCCGCCAAGACTGGACTGAAGAGCCGCGCTGGCTGTCATTGTCCGCAGAAAATCTCGACACGACGTTTCAACAATTCATGCAGACGAATTTTTTTGCCGTCCATCGGCTCGACTTCAAACCGC
>DATCDZ010000118.1:0-43973 GCA_036510395.1 Verrucomicrobiia bacterium | reverse complement strand
CATGATTTGCAGACCCTCACACCCTCAAAATTGATTTTCAAACTCATCGCAATGCCGCCCTGCGAAAAATCAGCCGTTGTTCAACAGCCTGCTAGCAACAATCTCACTTTGCTGGGCGGCGGCGCGGTGACGGCGCTTGCTTATCAGCCGGGCGATTCCAATTACAGCGCCGCAGCGACGGTGCAACAAAGTTTCAACGTCAGCCAAATCCCGCAGACGATCACCTTCGGCGCGTTGAGTTTGCAAAAAATCGGCGATGCGCCATTCCCACTAGATGCGACGGCGAGTTCCGGTTTACAAGTCAGTTATCCCACTTCCGGCCCGGCGATATTGAGCGGAAACATTATCACGCTGACCGGCTACGGAGCCGTCACGGTGACGGCGTCGCAAGCGGGCAATAATTCATACGCGGCGGCAACCAGCGTGACACATTCTTTCTTTGTGACTCCGCCGGACAACACTCTGCTTGGCCTTGGAATTCAGAGTGGCGATTTTCAAATGGCGTTTTACGGATTAGCCGGAAGCAATTATACATTCAAGGCTTCCAGCAACCTTTTGGATTGGCAGCCATTCGCGAATTTCATCCTCACGGGTTCGCCCCGGTATTTCAGCGATCCGGCGGCGACGAATTACAATCGAAGATTTTATAGGGCGGTGGAGCAGTAATTTACCTCAATCTGCGCTTCGAGCGGAATTGAATTGCGGGTCGAGATAAATCAGGTCAAGGGATTCGTCCGCGATATGCTTGCAGAGAACGTGGAGATTAGGACACGGCCCGGTTGAAATGCCTTTACCAGACGAATCAGATGATGCAAAGTCGCTTTGTGAACCCACGCCGACCGCTACTCCGTCCAGCCGGAGAATTGTTTCCGACCGCCTTCACGCTGATTGAGTTGCTGGTGGTGATCGCCATTATCGCCATACTGGCGGCGATGTTGTTGCCGGCGCTGGCAAAGTCAAAGCTGCAGGCGCAGAGGATTGTCTGCCTCAATAATTTGAAGCAGATGTCGGTTTCGCGCCAAATATACACCGACGACAATCAAGGGAAATTGATCTTGGCGGTGGCGGACGAGACAAGCGTGGATATGACCGTCGCGATCGGCAATGCCCGCTCATTGATCTGCCCTTCGACGCGAGTGAGACTGACCTCGCCGTCAGGCGATGGGTGGGGCACTGCTGATGCCACGTATTACGGCTCGAAATCCCCGTCGCCAACCACACCGGGGAGCTACGCCATCAATGGCTGGCTTTCGGTGAGTCACACGCCGGTGAACACGTTTCCGCAATTTTTCTTCAACAAGGAGTCGGACCTCAAAACCCCTGCCTCTACACCGCTTTTTCAGGATTCAATCTGGTATTACGTGTTCCCGCTGGCAACAGATCCCACGCTCAATCCGTCAGACCTTTACGACGGCTACTTCGGCCAACGTTCCGGGTGCCGGCATAGCATGGGACTTTGTTTGATTGACCGGCATGACAACCGTCCTGCGGCCGCCGCGCCGAAGGCTTATCGTTATGCCAGCGGCCAGATGCTTCCCGGCAGGATCAACATGTCGTTCGCCGATGATCACGCTGAACTCGTGAAGTTGAACGACCTCTGGAATTATACATGGCATCGTGGTTGGGTCGCGCCGAGTCATCATCCTTAAAATCGGAACAAAATCCCGCGCCATTCACATTCACACATCCAATGCCAATACGTTGAATTAGCGGTTTTATCGGGCGAAGATTTTAATCGGGTTCCAGCAATTGTTAAACGTGCTCGCGGAGGACTTGGAGATTGTCGCCGCAATAGAGATGGTTCACTGGCGCAAAAGTGTGCGCGGGAAAGGCCACGGCGTCAAATGTGTTCAATGGTTTTGCGCGACTCGATTTCTGAAATCGCCCAGCGCGCGTGTTCGGCAATCAACGGTTCCGGGTCAGTCGCGGCTTTATGCAAATAGGGCAGGGCGGATCCATCGCCGACATTGCCCAACGCGACGCAGACGTTTCGCAAAAGACCCCGCCGCTTCGTCCGCAAAACCGGCGAGGCGGAAAAGCGCAATTTGAAGTTTGCTTCATCGAGTTGCAGCAATTCAATCAAGTCCGGCTGCTCCAAATCTTTTCGCGCGTGCGACTTCATCAAACTGCCTTCGCGCGCAAACCTGTTCCACGGACAAACGGCCAGGCAGTCGTCGCAACCGTAAATGCGGTTGCCGATGGCACGGCGAAATTCAATCGGAATCGGACCTTTCAGTTCAATGGTCAGATACGAAATGCATTTGCGGGCATCGAGTTGAAATGGCGCGGTGATGGCGTTGGTCGGACAGGCTGAAATGCAGCGCGAACATTTTCCGCAGTGATTTTTTTCCGTCGCGTCCGGTTCGAGTTCCAGCGTCGTCAAAATTTCCGCGAGGAAAATCCAGTTGCCAAGTTTGCGGCTGATAAGGTTTGTGTGCTTGCCGACGAAGCCGAGTCCGGCGCGCTGCGCCAGGTCGCGTTCCAAAACCGGTCCGGTGTCCACATACCAAAGCGAGCGGATCTTGCGGTCGGCCACCAAATCAATGTGGTTGGCCAACAACTTTAAGCGCTGGGCCAGGACATCGTGGTAATCATCAAACCTGGAATAACGCGCAACAACGCCGAATCGCTGGCTTCTGGCTTCTGGCTTCTGACTTCCGCCATGGTAACCCGCCGCCAGCGCAATCACGCTTTTCGCGCCGGGCAAAACTTTTTGCGGGTCAATCCGCTTCGGCGCATTACGCTCCAGCCAGTTCATTTCACCGTGCCGTCCTTCTTCGAGCCATTTTGAAAACTGCGGCGCATTTTCCGGCGGAGCGGCGGAAGTGAAACGGCAGTCGTCGAAGCCCGATTCCAACGCGCGCTGGCGGATTTTTTCCTTCATCGGGCGGCTTCGAGGCGGAATTGATGGATGACCTGCTGCGCGACCTCGCGAAGCGAGCGTAGTTCCGTGTTCAACAGAACATCCGCCTGCTTGTAAAACGGCTCGCGAATGGCGAGCAGTTCGTGGATTTTTTTCTGCGGGTCGGGATCATGCAGCAACGGGCGGTGCGACTGGTTTTTCACGCGCTCCCAGATTTTCTCCGGCGACGCCCAGAGGCAGACGACCAGTGAGTGGATTTTGAGGCTGGCGAGATTCGCGGGATTCGCAGGCAGTCCGCCGCCGGTGGCGATGACGGTTTTCGTGCGATCCGCAAGCCCGGCGACGGTCTTTTCCTCGAGCGCGCGAAAGGCCGGTTCTCCGTCGGTCTTGAATATGTCGCTGATGACGCGCGCGGTGCGGGACTGGATCAGTTCGTCCGTGTCGAGATATTCGAAATGCAACTGCTCGGCAACGAGCCTGCCGACGGATGTCTTGCCCGTGCCCATGAAACCGATGAGCGCGAGATTGACGATGCGGCGGTCACTTTGCATTCCAGCAGTTTCAAGTTTCAACTTTCAAGTTTCAAGCGGCAAATCCTCGTCGTCATCCTCATAAATCAAAAATTAAGACTGGGATGGCGATGATTTGGGCTGCTCGACAATTCTTCAATCTTGCTTAAATTGGCAGTGTGAAACTACCGCCGCTCATCCTGGCTTCCGCATCGCCGCGCCGCGCGGAACTGCTGCGGCAATTGGAACTGGAATTTGAGGTTGTGCCAAGCGATGCGACGGAAACTTTCGACGACCAATTGTCTCCGCTCGAACTTTGCCAGCTTAACGCGCATCGCAAGGCGCGAGCCGTCGCCAAGATGATTCCCGACGCGCTCGTGCTGGGCGCGGACACGCTGGTTTTTCTTGGGCGCGAAATATTCGGCAAGCCGCGCGATCTTGATGAGGCTAAATTCATGCTGATGCGGCTTCAAGACCGCATCCATCAGGTTGTCACGGGCGTCAGCCTGATTCATTTGCGCGGACACCGCGAACGCATTTTTGCAGTCAGCACCGACGTGACATTTCGTCCGCTGTCGGCGGAACAAATCAGCGGCTATCTTTCAAAAATAAATCCGCTGGACAAGGCCGGTGCTTATGCGATTCAGGAGCACGGCGACAAAATCGTCGGACAAATTTCCGGCTCTTTCAGCAATGTCGTCGGTTTGCCGCTGGAAAGGTTGCAGGAGGAATTAAGCGCCTGTCATACGCCTTGAGCAAACCGATAAAATATGCCGGAGGCTTTGAAGATTGACGAAAGTTGTTCCGGCAGACGGCGCATCTTGGGACGGAAAGCCTTTAATGATCAATCTTGTTGATTTTGGCTTGCGCATTTGGCCGGCTTTGGACAAAGCGTCTATGGGCCATCCACCACCACACGATAGAACATGGCTCCGACGCTGGTTAAATCGCGCAGGTCGGTGAAGGTGATGTCGCCGCCGGTGCCGGCGATGCCGTCGCGCAAGATTGTCCAATTGCCGCTCAAACTCGCGGCCCATTCGATGCGATAGATCCGGCCGACGACGGTGTTGAAGACAATTTGCGGCGGATTTTGCGCTGGAGCCATTTGGACGACGAACGTGGAATTGGTGTCCAGCGGATCCAGCCCGGCCAGATAGTCCTGCCATACCTGCAAACCGTTTCCATTTGGGTCAAGCAATTCCGCGTTGGCGAAATTCGTCGTGAATCCGTATCCCATCAGCCACGGTATCGGCGTGCCATGCGGTGGCGGCACTGCATAAACTGTGATGAAGCCGACGGCATTGGTCATCGTGAAACCGTAGAAGTTCGTCCCGTTGGCGTTGGTGTAAATGGTGTTGTCCACGTCAAACTCGCTGAAAGCGTTGCTGGCAACAATGGGATCGTGGAACGAAAATGTCAGCAGGTTGCCAAACGACGCAAACGGAATGCTGTCCGCCAAGCTTGATGGATCAGGACTGCTCAACAGCGCCCATTCACCGCCCGCGCCGTCGTTGGTTTGGGTCAACGTCCAGCCATCGAGCATTTCGCCGGGGTTGGTGGATTCCAAACTCAACGACGCCGGCCAGTTGGCGCGATAATGCAGTCGCAACTGGCTGATGTATCGCGGCGCGTAAGTGGTGCGCAAGGTTATTCCCGCCGGCTGCACGTCGGCGTCCGACACCAGTCGCAGCGAGCCGGCCAGGATATTGCCCGCGTAATGGGTCGGCGCAAAGGGCGAAATGATGTAATTCGTCGTGTAAACAGTGACCGGGTTTGTGCTAATGGTTCCATCCGTATTCGTGACCGTCACATAATTGGTGCCGCTGATGAACGGCGGCGGATTGGTCGGCGAGAAGGCGGTCAAACCCTGGTAACTGATTTGGAACGACGGATTAAAAGAAGTGGCGGAACGCTTCAGGGTCGCCCACCTCAAAACGTATTCGCTGCTGAGATCCTTGCCAACCTCGGCAAAACCAAGGTCCAAATCCGCCAGATTTGTCGCCGCATAATACCGCCCCATGGTTGAAGTTGTAATGTTCTGGAGCGTGGTCGAGTCCAATTCGTCGCCGAATCCGACGGCGTAAATCTGCACGTTAGCGTTGGTCGCCGCCGTGATTACGTTGTCAACAGTGTTGATGCTGGAGTCATCCTGACCGTCGGACATGAATACAATGTAGTGATCCTCATCGCTGTTGGCCTTGCCCAAGGCGACGACCGCCGCGACCAAAGCATCCCATGCGCGAGAGCCAGCCGGAAAGTCCTGAACGTAATTGGTCCAGATGCCCGCAATGGAGCTGTCCAGGAGATTTTTGTCGGTGGTCAACGGAACCACCTGCTGGGGCACCTCGTCGTCCCGGTGAAATTCATAAACGCCAATTTGAGTATCCGCAGGCTGTTGATTGACGAAATCCTGGGCTGCGGCGACTTCGGCGTCCACCGCATCTGAAATCCCGTTGCTGTTGGCGTCGCCATTGGCCAGCGAAGCGACGCTTTCGGTGAAATCAAGGACCAGGTAGCCCTTGATCACTTTGGAGCCTTGGCTGTCCACTCGCTGGAGGATGACGGACGTTTCCGACGGGCTGACCGGCACGTCATCTTCAAATGCCGTCACGGTCATCAAAGACGGCGAAGCGACGACGGCGTGACTCGTCGCGGGATCGCTGCCATCGCGCAGTGAAAAGGTGAATTCCAGCAGATAGGGCGACGAGTAATTAGTCATGACATCGGCAATGGCCAGATCGGTGATAATCATGTTGGTGATGGTCAATTGCAGCGTGGCAGTTCCGACTCCCCATACGTTGGCGGCAAACAGCGGAATGTTGTAATTGCCGGCGTAGAGCGGAGTGCCGGTAATCGCGCCCGTATTGGTGTTCACCGTCAGTCCCATCGGCAAGCCTGTCGCCCAAAGTGTCATCGGCGAATTGCTTGCCCTGATTGTATAACTAAAATTCGTCTGCTCCTCCGCGCCCCTGGCCGTCAGCGAACTGGTGATGACCGGCGCGCCGGTCGCCAGATTCAACGTCAGCGTCTGGCTGTCGGAACCAAACATATTCATCGCGCCAATGGTGACGGCGAACGGGCCGCTGACCAGTGGCAGGCCGGAGATGACGCCGCTGGCCGCGTTCAGAGTCAAACCAACTGGCAACAGGCTGGCGCTGAACGAAACGGGATTATTGCTGGCCACGATCGTATAGCTGAACGATTGGCCCTCCTTGCCATTTTTCACGAGCGAACTGGTGATGCCCGGCACGTCGGAAGATAAATTCAATGTCAGTGTATTGCTGTCGCCTCCGTAGGCGTTGGTCGCGCCAATTGCAATTGAGAAAGAGCCGCTGACCAATGGAATGCCAGAAATCGCGCCGTTCGTCGGATTTAGGCTCAAACCGTCGGGCAACGGGCTGGCGCTAAACAAAGCCGGGTCATTGCTGGCCGTAATCATGTAGCTGAACAAAATTCCTTGCTGGCCAATCGCGTTCGTCGCGCTGGTGATGGCAGGAATATCATCCGCCAGTGTAAGCATCAGATTTTCCGCCGCCGTCTGCGCGCCATTTGTGGCAAATAAAGTAATGTTGAAAACACCCGAAACCGACGGGACGCCTGAAATCGCGCCGTTCGTAGAGTCCACACTCAAGCCGTCCGGCAATCCGCTCGCGCCAAACGTGATGGGCGGTGTTCCGGTGGCGGCAATCGTATAATCGAAAGCAAACCCTTGTTTTCCTGTCGCGTTGGTCGCGCTCGTGATGACCGGCGGAATCAACGCCACTTGCAGCGTTGCGACCAGGCTTGTGATTGCGCCATAAACATTGGTCACAACAATGTCGTAACTGCCCGAATCGTTTGTCGTCAAATTCTCGATGTCGAGGTTCGTTCCGGTGCTTCCCGTAACGTGCCCATTGTCCGCCAGATTCAACCCGTTAAGCCGCCATTGAAAATAGAGGGGCAATGCTCCCCCAACCGTAATGCTGAAAACCGCATTGCTTCCGATCGGGCTGGTTAAACTCGCCGGCTGGGTGATGATGCGCGGGTTGACATCCACGGTGAGATGTCCCGTCGAACTAGACACCGTTTGCTGGCTGCCGCCGGACAGGTAGGCGACCTTCACATAATAATATCCGGTGTCGCCAACTTGAACATTGTCCAGCACCAAAGCCGCCCCCGTGCCAACCCCGGTGAAAGGTCCCAGGCTGTTGGCGGACTTGAACCACTGATAACCTGTGACGCTTTCTCCCGCCGTCGCAGTGACAATCGCTCCGAAGACCGCATTTTGGCCCGCAGACACTGTTTGGCTGGCCGGTTGAATGTCAACGGAAACGCTGGCATCGGCGCGGCCGATTTGAAGGGAAAAAATTAGGAGGACGACCAAACGAACTGCGCTGCGAATTGCTGGTTTCATAGATGCGATTGTTAATTTTGGCCTAAGATTGCGTGAGTTTCAAGATTTTAATTTTTTTTCAATCTTCTGGCCGTTTTTTGAAAGTCAATGGTTGGAAAAAAACCAGATCCGCAGCATTATTTTACGGCTGTTTTGTATCGGAACCTTCGGTTGCATGCGTGAATTTCATGCGAAATGATTGAACATTTTACGCTCGGACGAACGCCAGTCCTGACTGCACGGATTGACGGAATATTTTTCATTCCAATCTTGCTTCATCCGCAGTTAAAATCAATTCACAGTGCCATCTTTGCGCTGTGATTTATTTAAGATTGTTGA
Organism: Verrucomicrobiia bacterium; assembly: GCA_036510395.1. Classification (GTDB taxonomy): domain Bacteria; phylum Verrucomicrobiota; class Verrucomicrobiia; order Limisphaerales; family UBA11358; genus UBA11358. Next base: position 35,890 of record DATCDZ010000118.1, on the reverse strand, counting down.
CCGGCCTTCGGGATGGGGCAGGGGAACCAGCCGCCGTTTCATGGCTGGAATTTAATTCCAGCCATGAAGAAAACAGGCGCGAGTTATTTTTTCGGCAGCGCGCTCGTGCCGGCGTAGACGGCGTTCTTTCCGAGCAACTGCTCGATGCGCAGAAGCTGGTTGTATTTCGCAAGCCGGTCGGAGCGGCTCAACGAGCCGGTTTTGATCTGGCCGCAATTCGTTGCCACCGCAATGTCCGCAATCGTCGAATCTTCCGTTTCGCCAGAACGATGCGAGAGGACGGCTGTGTAAGCGTGCGTCTTGGCGAGTTCGACACAATCCAAAGTTTCCGTGAGCGAACCGATCTGGTTCACTTTCACGAGAATTGAATTCGCCGTGCCGGTGTCAATTCCCTTTTGCAGGAATTTCACATTCGTCACGAACAAATCGTCGCCGACGAGTTGAATCTTGTCGCCGATTTTGTCCGTGAGTTTTTTCCATGTTGTCCAGTCGCTTTCACCGCAGCCATCCTCAATGGAGACAATCGGATATTTTGCGACCAGCTTCGCGTAGAAATTCACGAGGTCATCGCCGCTGACGGTTTCGCCGGTGCTTTTCTTGAATGTGTATTTTGAATTGCCGTCGTAAAATTCCGACGCCGCCGGATCGAGCGTCAAATAAATGTCCTTGCCCGGTTTGTAGCCGGCGTCCTTGATCGCCTGAATGATCGTTTCGAGCGCTTCCTCCACGCTGCCGAGTTTCGGGGCGAAACCGCCTTCGTCGCCGACGGCGGTGCTGCAACCTTTTTTCTTCAGCACGGCCTTGAGCGCGTGAAATGTTTCCGTGATCGCGCGCAGGCCTTCGCTGAACGTCGGCAACCCGATCGGCATGATCATGAATTCCTGAAAATCAATCGGCGCGTCCGAGTGCGCGCCGCCGTTGATGACGTTGGCCATCGGCACGGGCAGCACTTTCGCGTTCGGTCCGCCCAGATATTTGAACAGCGGCTGGCCGAGCGCGGCGGCGGCGGCTTTGGCGTTTGCGAGCGAGACGGCGAGAATTGCGTTAGCGCCCAATTTCGATTTCGTTTCCGTGCCGTCGAGTTTAAGCATCGTCGCGTCCACGGTCAGTTGATCTTCCGCGTCGAGGCCGATGAGCGCCGGCGCAATTTTGCCGGTGACATTGGCGACGGCCTTCTGGACGCCCTTGCCGCCGAAACGTTTTTTGTCGCCGTCACGCAGTTCGATGGCTTCGTGTTCGCCGGTGCTTGCGCCGCTGGGGACCGCCGCGCGACCTGCCGCGCCGCAGCACAACATCACGTCCACTTCCACCGTCGGGTTTCCGCGCGAGTCAAGAATTTCGCGCGCCTGGATGTTTTGAATTTTGCTCATAAATAATTTTTGTTGCTGATCTGTTAAAATCAAAAAAATAATCATAAAAGTTTTGCGTGCTGCGAGTCAAGAAAGCGTTGGGTCATTCCATGATTGTGTGCATTTATGCGCGCGTTAAAGTCCCACAACCGGCGCGTGAACGTCGCAGCGGATGCCAGCGTGAATCATCCGCGATATAAATCTTTTCGCACACGCTTAAAAAGAAATTTCCGAAAACTTTTCAGTCGGGCGGATCTTATGAAATCGTCAGACGACGGACGCGGATTTGAAAATCGTTCTCTTCCGCCTCACCCGACACCGATAAGGATCAATATTTACTGAGCTTTTAAGCGGGGCAGCAACGTTGAAAAATAATTGAGCCAATGATTGAAGCAGCAGCGGAAACAATTTAAGATTGGCGCCATGAAAACTCATCCGACTGCCCAGACCTTTGGTTGCTTTGATGTGGAGTTGCGTATGCAATGGCTGGAGAAGTCGAATATCCGGGCGCGGATCGAACACGTCTTTGGTCTCATGAGCCAGTCCATGAAAAGATTTTACCTGCGCTGCACAAGGCGGCGGCGCAACGCGGCGGCGATTGGCCTGATCAACCTGATTTACAACATGGCCCGCTACGAACAAATCGTGCGCTCGAAGTTGCTGCCACGGAACGCGCCTGAAAACGATGATTGAAACCAGAAACCACCGAAAGCCAATCAACCGCGAACCATTAAATGTCAAATAAACACCAACAAAAGGAGCCGCTCTGAAACCAGCCACACCAAAAACTAAACCATCACTGTTAACTCGACTCCGAAAAGTAGTTTTCGGAGGTTCCCAGAACAATAAGAAGCGCAGCCGACGCCCCTTGGCCTCAAACCGATCGGCGGGTGGCGCGCGGGCTGGTTCGCACGCGGAAGCGTTGACAACCGGACGCAAATGGTTATTCCGGCTGGCCGCCGCAGTTGGATTGCCGCTGTTTTTGCTGGTTGGCGTCGAGCTGGCTTTGCGCGTTGGAGGCTATGGTTATTCCACCGATTTTTTTAAGAAAACAACCATTGCCGGCCAGGATTATTTTGTCGAGAACGACCAGTTTGGTTTGCGGTTTTTCCCCGCTTCACTGGCCCGCGTCGCATCGCCGATGATCATGCCGGCAAATAAGGCGCCGGGCACAATTCGGATCTTCATTTTTGGAGAGTCAGCGGCGCTGGGAGATCCGCGTCCCAACTTTGGCGCCGGACGTTATCTCGAAACTCTGCTGCGGGCGCGGTATCCGGAAAACAAGTTCGAGGTGGTCAATACGGGAATAACGGCGATCAACTCGCACGCGATCCTGCCAATCGCCCGCGAATGTGCCCGGCATGAAGGTGATGTTTGGATTGTCTATATGGGCAACAACGAGATGGTCGGCCCCTTCGGTGCCGCGACTGTCTTTGGCGCGCAAGCACCGCCTCTCCGACTCGTGCGGTTGCATCTGCTGCTCCTCAAGACGCGGGTGGGCCAACTGTTTGGCTCGGTGGTCGCCAAGCTCCGGCACGGTTCATCCGGGCCGGCAGAATGGCGCGGCATGGAAATGTTTCGTGAAAACCAGGTGCTGCCAAATGATCCCCGAAAGGAGATAGTTTATCGGAATTTTGCCAAAAACTTGGAAGACCTGTTGCGCGCCGGCCGCGATTCGGGCGCCGCGATTGTGCTCAACACTGTTGCCGTCAACCAAAAGGACTGCCCGCCTTTTGCCTCCTTGTCGGTCTCCAATCTGCCCCCATCTCAAGGCGCGGCATTTGAAAAACTTTACCAAGAGGCTTCCACGGCCAGCAAAAACGGGAATTTTGCCGGGGCCGCCAGCCAGTTCAAAGCGGCGGCGGAATTTTGTCCGCAATCCGCAGACCTGCAATATCAGCTCGGTGAATGCCTGCTCCATCTGACCAATTACGACGCCGCACGACAACATTTTCAACTTTCAGTGGATGACGATGCGTTGCCATTTCGGGCCGATTCGCACATTAACAACTTGATAAAAGCCGCCGGGACCAAGTTCGCTGGCAGGAATCTGGTTTTGTGCGACGCTGCCGCGGCGCTCGCGTCCGCCACCCCCGAAGGGATTTCTGGAAAAGAGTCGTTCTTCGAGCATGTGCACTTGAATTTTTCAGGAAATTATCTGCTGGCTCGGACGTGGGCCGATCAAATACAGAACCAACTGGCGGCCCGGCTCACGCACGCGGCGGCGGCGGATTGGTTGCCACAAGAACAGTGTGAACGCTTGCTTGGGCTTACCGACTGGAACCGGGTTTCCGTTCTGGAAGAGGTCGCCCGGCGTATCCAAAGGCCGCCCTTCACGGACCAGCTCGACAACGGCCAACGACTGGCCGCGCTGAATAAACAAATCAGCGAATGCCGGGCCAGGATTGGGTCCACCCCGCCGGCACAAGCCGTCCAAGTTTATGAAACCGCGCTGGCGGGCAGGCCGGAAGACTACCGGCTGCATGAGAACTTTGCCGAATTTTTGGAAGCCACGCATGACCCACGGGCCACAATTGAACGCCAGAAGGTCTGTGAACTCATACCATATTTTTATTTCCCCTTTTACCGACTCGGTCTCGACTTGGAAGACCAGGGCCGGCTCGTCGAAGCTCTGGAGGCTTTCAAGCAAGCCGCCGCATTGAGTCCCGCGCAAGGCGACGTGAGATTGCAATTAGGAACTGTCTATGCCCGCCAGGGTGAATGGGCGACCGCATTGAAAGAGCTTGAACGCGCCCGCCAAATAAACCCGGATGATCCCTATGCGTATCTTTACAGCGGCGAAGTCCTCTGGAAACTAAACCGCCGTCCCGATTCCATCGCGCGCTTGCGTGAGGCGATCCACCTCCAACCGAACTACTGGGAGGCGCATTACCGGCTCGGTGATGAATTGGCGCAGCAGGATGAAGTATCGGCTGCGGCGGCGGAGTTTGAGCAGGTGGTGCGTTTAAATCCAGACTATGAAAAGGCGCACGCGAATCTTGGCGTCGCGCTTTACAAGCTCGGACGCGTGAATGAAGCGGGAGCGCAGTTCGACGAAGTCTTGCGCATGGATCCCCAGGACCAGCAGGCTCAAGAGTTCAAACAGCAAATGTTAAACTACAAAATCCAGCAGCAGAGATAGACGGCGATTTCCAAAGCCGCCTGCCTAATTTTGAGGAAGAAATTTGTTTGCGAAACTCAGCAGACACTTGCCGGATATTCTGAAATGCAGAGCATTCCGTTGAAAACTGCGATTTTTCGGTGATGGAAACAGGTGGTTTCCGCACGGATGTCCCTTACACTGGCGCATTCCGCCGTCGCCCGGACGGTTTCCATATCATCAAAAGCCCAAGCTGTGCAAATACAGAGTAATACCGGTGGGCAGTGATGGTTTTCTGCAATTATGGTCCGGTTTCTTAAAAATCGAATCCGACAATCAGCGTGATATATGCCCTTACTGAAGATTGAAAGCCTTCACGGCCATTTGTAGGCCAGCGTTGCAAAAATTTCGTGTGCGGTGAAATCGCGCGCATCGCCACTGCTGGGTTCGGTGTATTGGGAGTATTCGTAGCGCAATGCGCCGGACAGGTTTTTTGTGATCTGGCGCACCAGCCCGGCGAGCAGTTCGTGGCGAGTGAAGTCGAGGCCGAGCGGCACTCCGGCTGCGGAATTGTTTTGCGCGTAATCGGCGCATGAAAAAACATAGCCGGCCTGCAATCTGGTTTTTGCGTTCAACTCGTAAGCCGCGGTAGTGGTGAGCGTGCATATGTTTCCGCGATACGGCGCGATGGACGGGTCGCCGTTGTCGGCGGTGACGACGCTCGAACGGTTGTAAGTGAACGCACCGGAAAAATATAATTGCCGGAATGGCGTGAGCGTGGCGCTCAAGCCGCATGTCTGCGCGTGATAGAGTCCGTCCAAAATTTCACCGCCGGGTGAAACTTCCTGCGATAAGCCAAAATCAAACGCAGGGTCGGTTTTCGATGAATAATCCGTGGCGGAAACCTGATACGTCAGCGTTGTCTTGATCCAGTTTGCCGGGCGTAACGCGAGTTTCGTCTCGAACTCGTCGGTTTTGATTTTGCGGTTGAGGATAAATGCGGGATAGCCGTTGGTCATGTCGGCGGGAATGCCGTTGAAAACATCCGTCAAATGGTTGTAATCAGTGTCGCTGGATTTCCGCCGAATCTGTGCATCCCAATCCAGCCATTGCCACGGTGACGTGCTGATACCGCCGAGGGCGTCGCAGGTGAAATTCCTGGCGTCAGTCTGGCGCATAAATGTCGAGGGGTCATCCGAGTCATGCTCTTGAAATTCGCCGAGGCTTTGTTCTTCGAGCCGCGTTTCGGCAAAGAGGACGGTGAAGGGGATTTTTGTGAAGCGAAGGCTCGCGTTTTGCGAGGCTTTGAATTCGTCGAGGTTTGAATCGGCGTTCGTGTTCATGCCGAGTTCCAGGTCGGGAACGCTGTCGCCAAAGCCATTTTCGCGCGTCCATTCATTTTGCGTGCCGAGCGAGAGGCTTAAATAATCCAGCGGCGTGAAAAGGCTGGCGAGGCTGAAAATTTCAGATTCGCGGTGGAGCGTGATCTGCTGGCTGCCCAAAACATTTGCAAAGTTCAACGACGGGATGGCGGTCGTCTGGTTGAAAAAATCGCTGCCGTCGAGACGCGAATAATAAAATCCACCGGACAAAAGCCACCCGTCGCGGATTTGTTTTTCAAGCGTGAACGTGTTCATGCCCTGGACGTGGTGATAATCGTCCTGCGTATTGATGAAGGTATCCGGTGAAGTTCCGCCGAACAAAATGGATGATTCCGCGCCGCCGTTTTTTTCGCTGTAAAACTCGAGGTTTGCGCTGTCTTCCAAATGCAGGCCTCCGATGTCATGGGTCACGTCCAGCTTGACGATGCGCGTCCGTTCATCAACGGACTGAGTCGCGGGATAAATGTTTTTTCCGTTCGCGTTGCCCCAGTCGAGCATGGACTCATTGCCGATTCTTGACTGGTATTCGAAACCGATCATGATTTGCGGCCGGCGCGGGAGCGTCAGGCCGAAATCAACCCAGATGTCCCGGCTGTCCACATACAGGTCGCTGTTCAACGCAAACTGCGATGGAATCACATTCGTGTCGTAGCCGCCGGAATTGTCGTAGTATTTGCGCCAGTCATCGAAACCGGCGTGGACGAAACCGAGGTCAGTTTTGTCCAGCGCAAGTATCAGCTTCACATCCTGATTGGGGACGATGAAATGGCCTTCCAGCGATATTTTTCCGTCCGTGCCGGCTGTCTGTGCTGCCGAAAACTTTTCAACACCCTGCGTCATGCCGCCGTGAAAGCCTTCGAGTTCACGGAATTTTGACTCGTCGCCGTGGACGTAAATCTGGCGGAGCGCCGGCTCGAAGGCGAAGGCGAACGCGGAGGATTTTGAATTTGTTCCCCAATCCGCACCCTGGTCAATCCACGCGCGCAATGCTCCGATTTGCTGCGGCGTGAGCGGGTCGCCTTTGCCAACCGGCGGCATTTCCATTTCGGGCGTTTGCCGTGCGGCATAATTTATCAGAAAACTTTTTTCGCTGTCGCCGGGAACGATGTCGTTGGTGTTGTCGTCGCCGCCGTTGAGCGCAGGTTCGCGGCTGTCGAGCCTGAAATCGCTATGCGGCTTTTGCGGTCCATGGCAGCGCAAACAGGACGCTTCAAATATCGGGCGGATGTCGCGGTCAAAATAAATTTTTACGTTTGCGGACGGCGGAAGTCGGCCCGTTAAAATTTCAGCGGCGGACAACGCGTGGCAAATCGCCAGGAATACAAATGCGCGCATCCATAATTTATTTGATGAAAGGTTTTTCATTCAAATCTTGCGCGCTTCAATATCGCAGTCGAGGATCAACATTTGAGCCGTGAATCGCCGTGTGGCAGCCGGAAGTCCAGCAAGTTCCGATTTGCAGGTAAGTCGTATGATCCGTGTTCCCGATGTAAATGTGTCCGCTGGGAACATTCGGCCCCTGCACTTGCGCGTGGCAGCGCAGGCAAAGGTTCGGGTCGCTCTCGACGAGCATTTTCTCGTTGATTGAGCCGTGCGGGTCGTGGCACTGCACGCAATTCATGCGGCCTTCGACTACCGGGTGATGTTGCGGCAGGTTAAATTCCGCACGAACTTCGAGATGGCATTGAAAACAGGTCGCGGGATCGTCGTGCGGATTGATGATGAATTGCGCACCGCCGCCTGATTCGATGTGCTTGCTGCCGGGGCCGTGGCAGGATTCACAGCCGGTTTCGGCGACCATCGCGGCGTTTTCAAAATGGACGCGTGCGTGCGGACTGGCGTGAAACTTCCGGACGAGATCGGCGTGACAGTCCGCGCAAGCCTTGTTGCCGACGTAATGCGCGCCGGGAATTTCCAGCGGCACGTCCACCGAACGCGACAATGTTGAGCAGGAAATGACGAACAGCGCGGCGCACGCCGGAATTCCAAAGGCAAGCAACGCCACAAATGCGCGTTTGCATTTCACGGCGCGGGCTGGTTTGTCGCGGCGGCGGCCTTGATGATTTCGGCAACGATTTGATCCGACAAATCCCCGCTGGTCGGAAAAATCATTTGCAGATGGCCGGCGGCGTCAATGATGAGCGTGCGGAAATTGTGGTTGAAAGTGCCCCCGGCAGACTTGTAGCTCACACCCGAACCTTGTGCGAGTTCGGCGATTTCGTCCGCCGGGCCAGTCAAAAAACTCCAGTGCGCCGGATCATAGCCGTAGCTTTGCCCGTAAGCCTTGAGCATTTCCGGCGAATCAAATTCCGTATCGAATGAAACGGAAAGGAAATGCCAGTTGCTCGGCGCGTTGGTCATGGCCTCAAGTTTTTGCGACGCCTCCTGAAAATTTTTTGACAGGCGCGGGCAATAATCCGGCAGCGGACAGCGCGTGTAGAAAAACGTGATGCCCAGAGCCTGTCCGTGAAAATCATCCAGGCTGACGGCGTGGCCAAGTTCGTTGGTAAATTTGTAATCGAGCAACAGTTTTTTTTCGCGGCCACTCTGGGTTTCCGAAACGGATTGTTCCGGCGGACTGCCTTCTCTCATTGAAACCGTCCCGATTTTTTGAAATTGATCCACCCAGCTTTCACTTTCTGTCACATGAAGGTGAAATGAAATTTCGTCGCCGCGCCGCAATCCATCCAGTTCCTTTTGGTCTTTCACCTTGAACGGCATGGTCATGGCGTCCATGTAATTTGAGACAGCCTCGTGCTTGATGACGATGATTTTGTCGGCGGGTTGGAGCCCCTCAATGACGCCCTTCGCCGCAAAAATGCGCGCGTTGGTTTCACTTTGTGGCAACAATACCTCCGCTGATTTCGCATTGAACGAAATCAGCAGGCAAAACAGCAATTTGCCGGCAGCCGGCAGCCGCGACCGCATATTCAAAATTTTCCGACGCGCCGTCACGGATTCGGCAGCCGCCCGACGCGGTAAAAACCAGGATTATTCGTCGCGTGATTGTCAGTGAAGATCACGGGATTGCTTGCGGCCACGTTGGTAACGATTGAAATCCAATTGGTCGAAGCCAGATCTGTGGACAGTTGGACGACGTAGCCCAACCCGACATTTGCGGCATAGCTGAATTGGAAGTTTGTTGAACTCGAAAGTTGCATTCCGTCAAAAGTTGCGGGCACCGGGTTGACAATATTGATCGAAACCGCGTTCGTGTTTTTCACGCCGAACTGATCCGAGGCGACGGCGGAAAATGTGTAGCCGCCCGCCGCGAGAATATTTGTCGCGGCGGAAAATGGCGCGGCGATCTCGTTGGTCAGGACAATCGCGCCGACGAAGAATTGAACATTTGTCACCGTGCCACCCGCGTCCGAATCCGAGGCAATGGCTTGAACTGTCACGTTGGCGGGCGCACTCAATGTCGCGTTGTCCGGTGGATTCGTGATGGTCACGACCGGCGGGGTGTCCACGATCATGCTCACAGAATTTGTGGCGGTCGCGCCGAGATTGTCCGAGGCGATGGCTGCAAGCGTGTAGCTGCCCGCCGGCAGATTGTTTATGACGGCGGAAAACGGCGCGGCAATCTCGTTGGTCAAGATCGTCGTGCCGATGCGGAATTGCACGTTCGTCACCGAGCCATCGCTGTCCGCAGCCGAGGCTTGAATCGTCACACTGGCCGGTGTGATGAAGACCGTGCCGGATGCGGGATTTGTAACGGTGACCGTCGGAGGCTGATTCGCAACCGCCGCCACATTTATCGTTCCGACCATGCCAAAGCCGGCGTGCTCCGTGCATTCATACGGAAATGAGCCTGCGGAGGTGAATACATTGGTGAAGACGAATGGCGCATTTTTCAGGTTTGAGTTGTTTTGGTTCGAGGCCGTGCCGCCGGTGTTCGGGAAAAGCCACGCCCTCGTCGCTGATGTGCTGACGACATTGTGGTTGGCGGCGCCGCTTGCCCACGTCCAAACAACCGTGTCGCCGACATTGATGCTGGTTGTGCCTGGCGAAAAAGAGTCGTTGACGACGGATACGTTGGCAACCGCGCCAATACTGGAGAGCGGACAGGATAAAATGACAACAACCGCCGCTGCGGCAGGAAGAATTTTCGACAAAAGACTCAATTTCATATATAACTTTTAAATGAGAGGAACAACCATGTGATTTGTTCCCAAAAAATGTTTCGCACGATCCGGCGGGAACATTTGGCTTGATTCACACTCCTAATTAAGATGGTGCGATATGGCTGAAAGAGTGGACTTTGAAAATCTTGTGGCCGCTTATTACGAGCCGCTGTATGGATTCGCCTTCAGCCTGGCGCGCGACGAGGCGGACGCCTGCGACCTTGTTCAGCAGACCTTTTGCATCTGGGCGAACAAAGGCCACCAATTGCGCGACACATCCAAAGTGAAAACATGGCTCTTCACAACCTTGCACCGCGAATTTCTCGGCGAACGACGGAAGCAGTCCCGCTTTCCGCAAGTCGAAATCGAATTCGCTTCGGCGGAGCTTCCAACTGTCGCGCCGGCCAGTGTCAACCGCCTCGATGCCGCGCAGGTTCTTGACGCGCTGGCCCGGCTCGACGACATTTACCAGGCGCCTGTCGCGCTGTTTTATTTGCAGGATTTTTCTTACAACGAAATCGCCGAAACCCTCGGCGTCCCGCTCGGCACCGTCAAATCACGCCTGACGCGCGGCCTCGGACGGCTTCAAAATTTACTGGCAGACGTTCAACCCCAGCCGCCAAAACCGTGAGCCGAGACGAGGCAAAAATAATCTTCCAACTTTACCGCCCGGGCACGGCGGACACGCAAGACCCGCAAATCGCCGAGGCGCTCGCGCTGGCGGAAAACGATCCAGAACTTGCCCGCTGGCTTGAGGAACATTGCGCGCGGCAAAACACGCTGCGCGAAAAATTCCGGAAAATCAGTGCGCCTGCCGGATTGAAAGAGCAGATCATTTCAGAGCAGGCGGCCTTTTCCAAAACGAAGGCGCGTCGCGAAAAATATGTCGCCGTCGCGGCGGTGGCGGCCATAGTCGTCTCGCTTGCGTTCCTGTCCCAATTCTGGATGCCGTCAGGCAGCGGCGATGACAGCACATTCTCCATTTATCAAGGGCGCATGGCGGGCGTTGCGTTGCGCGGCTATTCCATGGATTTGACGACAAACGATCCGGCGCAAATCCGCGCTTACCTCGCGCAACAGGACGCGCCGTCGGATTATGTCTTGCCCGCGCCGCTCCAAAAAATGGCCATGACTGGCTGCGCGGTTGAAGGCTGGCAGAACGCAAAAGTTTCCATGATTTGTTTTCACACAGGCAAGCCGCTGCCTCCCGGGCAGCAGGCTGATTTGTGGCTGTTTGTAGTTGACCGCGGCTCGGTGAAGAACGTCCCCGCATTAAACTCCCCGCAGTTCGCGAAAGTCAACCAGCTAATCACCGCAGCCTGGTCGCGGGACGGCAAACTTTATTTACTCGGCACGTCGGGCGATGAATCGGCAATCAAACAATTTCTCTGATGCAAATTCCGATCTCAATTTTCGTCCACTTCAGTTTTCAATGCTCATGTGCGCCAGCATCCAATCGAAGTCGGCTTGTTCGTCGGCGGGCGTGGCGGGTATCTGGATGGGAAGATTTGCGGCATTCGGTGTTGGCGGGTAGATGGTGCTGGATTTCAACCAGTGGTGAAACGAAGCGTGGCCGTCAGCAAATGAAAAGGCGGCGGAGTTGTTATGATATGAAGCGGGCAGGTGAAGCCATACAGGATGGCCATAGTTTCCGTAGGTAATTTGAGCAGCCTTGTTCAGAAAATAGCCGTCATCAATGCTGTCGGGATGTTCATCAAGAAACACAAAAATATCGGACGGATGAGGAATTTGCGCAAGCTTGAAAAACTGCCTGTAATTGGGATTGTTAATGTTCACGCCGTTGGTTGAAAAATTTCCCGCGTTTCCTACCATCGCGTTCATCGAGTAACTGCGGATGCGCCCGCTCCAGTTGGCTGCGCGCTGGATTGCGCTTAACGCCTGGTCGGATGGGCAATGGTAAATGGTTGTCGCGCCGCTGACATAAGGGCCAAGACTCGCACCGGCAATCGTCGCTGTATTTGTGTTGTCTGGGCTCAAATCCCACGTCATGACGTTATTAACCCAATTGAGATTCGTTCGGAAAGACGATCCAGCCATGCCGAGATTGTAAGGCAGCCCGTCATCGTGGTCTTCCGCGTAAAGATGCCAGCCGAGAAGAAGCTGCTTCGTGTTGTTTAGACAGATCACAGCCTGTGCCCGTTCCTTCGCGCGCGCCAACGCAGGCAGCAAAAGCGCCGCGAGAATTGCAATGATGGCGATGACCACCAACAACTCAATCAGCGTAAAACCGGCAATATATGTTTTGTTCGCGGATTTCGACATCGGCTGCAATCGTTTGAAGAAACGCATCAGTGATACTATTTATTGTCTTCTTTGTCAAAACCTGCAGCTAAAAGATTATTTCAATAATAGGAAAGTCACAATTGCGGACGCGGGAAATAATTGCGGACGCGAGAAATTTATATTGATCCGCGACGGAATGCCGCAGGATCGCGACCGTCTTGCGTATTTCTTTTGGAATCCGCCGCCGGATTCGGATAGCTTGGGCGCATGGGAACCGAACTGCGAAAAAAATCCGCCGGGCCGCCGCGCATCCTCATCGTGGACGACGACCCCGGCCAGCGCAGTTTGCTGGATTCATTTTTGCGCAGCCAGAAATTTGAGACCGTGCTGGCGGATTCCGGCAAGGCCGCGCTGGAAACCCTCCGCGCCGGAAAATTCGACATGATGATCTCCGACGTGCGGATGCCCGGCCTCACCGGTCTGGAGACGCTGCGACAGGCGCGCAAGGAGCACGCCGCGCTGCCCGTCCTGCTCGTCACCGCCTTCACCGACGTTCGCGACGCCGTGGCCGCGATGCGTGACGGCGCGGTCAACTATCTTTCCAAGCCGATTGACCTCGACGAACTGCTCGCATCCGTCCGCACGGCCATCGGCATTTCGCAAGCCGCGCCGCTGCTGTATGACAACGAGAAAAAATTGCCGGATTACGTCGTCGCGCGCAGCCCGCTCATGCAGGCCGTTTTTCACGATGCATCTTTGATCGCGCCGTCCGAAACGCGCGTCCTGATTTCCGGCGAAAGCGGCGTGGGCAAGGAAATTCTCGCGGACGTGATTCACGCGTGGAGCCTGCGCGCGATTGGCCCACTGATCAAAATAAATTGCGCCGCAATTCCCGAAACGCTGCTGGAAAGCGAATTGTTCGGCCATGAAAAGGGCGCGTTCACCGGCGCAAGCAGCAAGCGCGTCGGCCGTTTTGAAGAGGCGGACGGCGGCACGATTTTTCTGGATGAGATCGCCGAGATGTCGCCGCCGTTGCAGGCTAAATTGCTGCGAGTGACGCAGGGCGGAAAATTCCAGCGCATCGGCTCAAACCGCGAGGTCAACACCAACGCGCGCATCCTCGCCGCGAGCAACCGCGTCCTCGAAGACGAAGTGAAGGCCGGACGTTTCCGCGAGGATTTGTTTTACCGCCTGAACGTGGTGGAGTTAAACATCCCGCCGCTGCGCGAACGGCGCGAGGATATTTTGCCGCTGGCCGCCAGGTTCATCGAGGAATTGACGAAGGGCCGCGCGCGATTTTCAGAAATGGTTTCCGCGTGCCTGGAAAATTACGCGTGGCCGGGCAACGTGCGCGAATTGCGGAACGCGATGGAACGGGCCGCGCTGCTTTCCCGCAGCGAATTGATTCTCATGGAACATTTGCCCGCGCGCATGAGAACCATCGCGGAGCAGGCCGTGCCGCGCGAGGCTGGCGACCGGGAAAAGCTGGATGAGATTGAGCGGCTGGCGATTATGCAGGCGTTGCGGCAATATAAATCCAACCGCACGGAAACCGCCAGGGCGCTGGGCATCAGCCGTCGCGCGCTGATCTACAAGCTGCAAAGATGGCGCGAACAGGGGCACAACGTCGAATGAAAGTGCGATTTATTCGTGAGCAATAAAAGCAAACGCATCGCCGCAATGGTCGGGCAATTCCGCGACGGAAATTTCGACCCGCATTACAGCGTCTATTTTGAACTGTTCAACCGGCATAAATTTTACGAGGCGCACGACGTTTTGGAAAACCTCTGGCTGCCCGACCGCCACGGCGTCAACGGAAATTTTTACAAAGGATTGATCCAGCTTGCGGGCGCGTTTGTGCATCTGCAAAAAGACCGGCTGCGACCGTCGGCGGCGCTTTTCAAACTTGCGAAAACCAACCTCGAAAAATATCCGCGCGTCCACGAACAGCTTGATGTTGCCGCCGTGCTTGAACTGATTGCGAACTGGCTTGTGCGTTTGGAATCTGAAAATTTCACAATTAATCCGCCCACGGTTGAAAATGTCCCGCGACTTTCGTTGCTGCCCGCACAAAGTTCCGGCTGGGTATTTTACGATGGCGACTGTTCCTTTTGCGTCAATTCCATCCGGCGTTTCGAGCGGATATTGAAGAGAAGCGGTTTCGTGCCGGTGGAGTTTCAAAATTTATGGGCGCGCGCGCGCCTGGATTTGAAGCCGGAGCCAGAATTGACGGAAATGGTCGTGCTGACCGTGGACGGAAAAAAATTCGGCGGTGCAGACGGCATCGCGCAAATCGCGCGACAGATTTGGTGGACGTGGCCGCTGTTCGCGCTGGGGCAGATTCCTGGAATTCATTTTATTTTCCGCGCGATTTACCGTCGTGTGGCGTCAAGCCGCCATTGCCTCGGCGGAATGTGCAAAGCGCCGGAACGATAATATTTATGGGCAAACGAATTATTCTAGCAGGCGGCGGCGGATTTTTGGGTCAGGCGCTGGCCAAAGAATTTCTTCGCCAAAATTACGAGGTGATTATCCTGACGCGCTCGCCACGCACCCGAAACGATGCCGCAATAGAAATCGCCTGGGACGCAAAGTCTCTTGGCGACTGGACAAAATTCGTAGATGGCGCGGAAGTTGTCATCAATCTGACAGGCAAATCGGTGGACTGCCGTTACAACGAGAAGAACCGCCGCGAAATCATCGCCTCGCGCGTGGATTCGACGCGCGTTCTGGGCGAAGCGATTGCGAAGTGCAAAAATCCGCCGCGTATGTGGCTCAATTCCAGTTCGGCGACGATTTATAAACATATTTTTGACACGCCGATGGACGAATCCTGCGAAACGGGCGCGACGCCGGAAGCTCATGACGAATTTTCCATCGAAGTGATCCGCAAATGGGAACGCGCTTTGGACGAGGCGCAAACGCCCGCCACGCGCAAGGTTGCCCTGCGCATCACGATGGTTTTTGGAAAAGACGGCGGCGTGTTTCCAGTGTTGCGGCGTCTCACGCGGTTTGGCCTCGGGGGCAAAATGGGAAGCGGCAGACAATTTGTTTCATGGATTCATGTGGATGATTTTCTTCGCGCGATTGAATGGATTATCGCAAATGAACAATTGAGCGGAGCGGTTAATCTTGCCGCGCCGAATCCGCTGCCTAACCGGGACATGATGCGTCTGATGCGCGAGGCAGGCGGCGTTCCGTTCGGTTTGCCTGCGACGGAATGGATGCTTGAAGTCGGCGCGGTTTTTTTGCGGACGGAAACGGAATTGATCCTCAAGAGCCGCCGCGTCGTGCCGGGAAAATTGCTGGCTTCGGGATTTCAATTTCAATTCGCGGACTTGCGCGGTGCGTTAAAAAATCTCTACGAATAAATTTGTGGGTGGTGCTTCCAAAAGACGTTCCGAGGAATTTCTGAAAGTCAGCGGCCAGTTTTTTCACTGCTTGCGGCTCGACGGGCGTTTGAGGATATTGCTGGATTCGGTCTGGCGCGATTTCTGGCGTCAACGCCACTGAAAATATTAACGCAAAGACGCAAAGAGATCACGAGACTCATCAATTGCGGATTGCGGATTTCCAGAATGAGACTCTTCAGGCCGTCTCCTGCCGTGACAATTCCTGCCACAACAACGCGCTCATGCGCTGGCCGTTTTCAAAACAGTCGAGGTTGAATTTTTCGTTGGGCGAATGGGCGTTGTCCTCCGGCAGGCCGAGGCCGAGCAGCAGCGTGTCCGCGCCGAGGACTTTTTTGAAATCGTTGACAATCGGAATCGAGCCGCCTTCGCGCATCAGCACCGGTTCGTAGCCGAACGCCT
Source organism: Verrucomicrobiia bacterium (assembly GCA_036510395.1). Lineage (GTDB taxonomy): Bacteria > Verrucomicrobiota > Verrucomicrobiia > Limisphaerales > UBA11358 > UBA11358. Next base: position 19,879 of record DATCDZ010000118.1, on the reverse strand, counting down.
GGCGCAATGCGCGCAACGCCGTCCGCGCCTGCGCGCTCGTCGGCGAAACCAGATAGGCTTCCGCGCCGTGGCCCGCCGCGATTTCCAGCCGCACGGTCGGCGGGCAGATTTTCTTGAGATGGTCGCAGACAATTTTGCGGATGCGCGCCGGGTTTTGATGCGGCACGAGGCGGCAGGTGATTTTTGCGCCGGCCGTTGCCGGCACGATTGTCTTTGTGCCGACACCCTGATAACCGCTGGTGAGGCCGTTGATTTCAAACGTGGGCCGTGCGCTGCGCTGTTCGGTGGGCGTGAACCCGCGTTCCCCAAAAAGTTTTTCCACGCCGGTCAGTTTTTGCAGTCCGCCATCCGTGACCGGCAGGCGGGCAAATTGTTTCCGTTCGTAGGCGGTCAGCGGTTTCACGTCGTCGTAAAAACCGGGAATGGCGATGCGCCCGTTTTTGTCGCGCAGTTTGCCGAGCAACTGGCTCAAGGCCATCGCTGGATTATCCACCGCGCCGCCGAAAATGCCGGAGTGCAAATCGCGCGACGGGCCATGCAGCGTGATTTCAAACGCGATGATGCCGCGCAGCGCGTAGGTGAGCGCGGGATGTTTCGGGCCGGGCATTCCGGTGTCGGAGACGACGACGGCGTCGCATTTCAATTCCGCGCGATGGGCCTTGAGAAATTTCGCGAGGTTCGCGCTGCCGACTTCTTCTTCGCCTTCGATCACGAAAGTCAAATCGCAGGGCAGGGGGGTCCCGGTTTTCAAATAAGCCTCGACTGCCTTCAAGTGTGCGAAGTTCTGTCCTTTGTTGTCGGTGGAGCCGCGCGCGAAAATGGAGCGGCCTTCGATGAGCGGCTCGAACGGCGGCGATTTCCACAAGTCGAGCGGCTCCGGCGGCTGCACGTCGTAATGGCCGTAAATCATGAAGTGGGGCGCGCCGCCGCGGCCACCATTGCGCTTCTTCGTCCTGGCCACCACGATGGGATGTCCCGCAGTCGGGCAGATTTTCGCTTCGAGTCCGATCTGTTTGCAATGGTTCACGAGCCATCCGGCGCAGGCGCGCAAATCTTTTTTATGCTGCGGCTGCGCGGAGATGCTGGCGAAGCGGAGGTAGTCGCACAATTCGGCGACGAAGCGGGTCTGGTTTTGTTTCAGATAATCCAGGACGACTTGCATGGCGACAGTTAATCCGCGAACGGCGCATTTGCCAAAACAAAACGCAATGCGATTTTACTGGTTAATTCGGGCGTTCCGGCGCAAACTTCGGCATGAAGAAAACCAAGTCCAAGCCCCGCCTGCTCATGAAGCCGCTGGAGGCCGGGCAAAAATGGCGGATGGAGGAGTTGATTCTTCAGGTGGAATCCGTCGGCAAACTGCTCGTGCATTACAAGCTCGCCAGGCCCAATGCCGTTAGAATTCCCAATTCAGTCGGCGCCATCAGCACCATCACAAAATATTTGAAAAAGAACAAGGCGGTTCTCGCACGGGGTTAGGCGGCGCGATTTAACTGGCTTAATGCAAAGTTAAAGTGCAGAATCAACCATGATAAAAACCAAGCCGAAGCCTCGCGCCCGCCAGCAACCCTTGGAAGCCGGCCAGCTCTGGCGCATGGCCGGGGCAAATCTTCAGGTGGGAATGGTCGGCAAGCTGCTGGTGCATTACAAACTCGGCAAGCCCGACGCCGTCCGCGTCGCCAACTCCTGCAACGGCATCAAGACCATCGAGAAATATCTGAAGGCGAACAAGGCCGTCTTGGTTTAAGTGCGTCGGCGATTGATGTGGAATAATCCAGCAGACTGAAAATCAGTTGGCGGACGGCGAATTTGTTTCGTCCGTCGCGGCGGGGCGGATGGTCAGGGACTTCAACAGCGTGCCCGGTTCGCGGCCGACTATCACCAGCGTGTGCGCGCCCGGCTCAAGTTTGAAACGCTTGGGCGCAAATTCATCAGTGCCAGAATCCCCGCTGCCGCGCCAGTTCACAATCCGCTTCTCAAATCCGCTCGTGACATCAATGTCCCAGATCATGTCCGGTTCTGTCGGCTGGGCGTCCATATTCACAAAAAATGAATTGGTGCTTTCATCGTCCGCATTCACCAGCGTCTCGACCACATAATCTCCGGCGTTCGTGATGGTAAAATTAAAAACCGCCTTGCCGCCGTCCGCGACCTCCGCCATATCCGACGCCGCCGATGCCAGATAAAAATAATCATTCGTCAAAACAATCGGCGCGGTCACGACCGCTGCGGACGCAAGAAACAATTGTCCCGGCGGCTGGATGCCTGCGGCGGCGACGGCATTGGTTTTTGCCTCTTGCGCCAAAGCGGGGATCGTCAGCGCACAGGCCAGAATGATGGCGGAGAATTGCTTCATGCAATTAGTTCTATGCCTTCGGCGGTGGTTCGGCAACATAAAAATTCTCCAGTGTATTGCCGGTTAAATTTACTTTCTTCAAGGCGTGGAGGCGCAGACGGTGGCGAATTATCATCTCGCGGCGAAGCTGAACCTCGAAATCATTCCCGTCATCAACAAGATTGACCTCGGCCACGCGGACGTGCCGCAGGCGAACATGGCGCAAGGCAACTGCCGGATGATTTTCGGAATAAATTAAAGTGAATCGCTTTTACGGCGAAAGTGGCGGCAAATTATTTTCCGCGTCTGCAATTTGGAGTGTATCAACCGGAAAAACTTGCTTGGCCCGGAGGCTGTTTGACAACCCGTTAAAATGTAGGAGACGACGTAAGGAGTCTCTAACGCATACGCCAGAATCCGAAGAAATTTGAGACTCGTCACCTCGTCTCCTACAGAGAAAAGAGTTTTTCAACGAGCTGTCAACCATGAACGACACGAAAAAATGGAAAGAAAAAGCCGCCCCGGTTTCCCGAAGCGGCTTTGGTATTTTACCCGCCAATTCGCGTTACTGCACCACGGCGCGGAAGCATTGTTTCAATTCCTGGGCTGACCCTTTATGCCGGATGACATGAGGAAATTTAAGCGACCAGTCACTCCGCTGACAAAATCGGCTCGAACCGCCAGATGTTCCACGCACCACCGCGATTGGACCGGAAATAAATGGTCTTGCCCTCGTGATCCCAGCATGGGCTGTCGTCGAGCGAACCGTTGGTCGTCAACTGCGTCCGCTGGCTGCCGTTGGCCGTCATCAGCCAGATGTCATAGTTGCGGTTATTGTGCGAGTCGAATCCTTCATCCGACGCATACACAATCCATTTGCCGTCCGGCGACCAGCGCGCGTCAATGATGTCGTAGTCCGTGTTTTGGGACAGTTGCGTTTCGCTCGCGCCGTCAATGCTCATCACCCACAACTGGTGTCGCTTGGAAAGCTTGTCCTGCCGCACGAACAAAATGCGCTTCCCGTCCGGGGAAACCCTCGGCGTTTCCCCCTCGCGCAACTGCGTCAACAGGTTGTTGTCCCGCGACAGCATCCAAATCTGCGGCTCCTCCGCGCCGGGCGGGTTGGAGGCAAAGACAATCGTCCGGTTGTCTGGAGCGACGAAAGGCGAATAATCCTCCGCCTGGGTGTAAGTCAACTTTGTAAGTCCGCCCGGACCATCGGACTTGACCTGCCAGAGGGTGGGATTGCTGCTGGTGCGGTTGGAACTGAACACCACGTTCGTCCCGTCCGGCGTGTAGGCGGGAAACGCATCATGCCATTTGCCGTAGGTCAGCCGGGTTATGCCAAACGATCCCACCCGCTGTTCCTGAATGTTGCTATACCACGCGCCGTTGTCTTCCTCCACGATCGCCGTGAACAACAACACGTCGTCCGTGGGCGAGAGAATTGGCGGCCCGATGTTGACGCCCTTGTCCTGATTGTCCGTCACGCGCGTCACAGCGGCGACGTTGGGCGAACGTTCAATCACCTCCAGATAGGCCAGCGTGGGTTTGCGCGTCAACGCCAGCTTCACCCCATTATCCGTGGGTTGCGGTCCAACCTCCACCAACGTCATCGGAATCGCTTCAATTTTTTCCAGCGTCACCGAATATTCCGTCTGGCTCACCGGCGCGTAGGAAATGGTATTTGTTCCATCCTTGTAACCTTCCTTGCGAACGGTTACCGCAATGGACTGGTTCACGTTGTCAAACGTCAAGTCCTTGGTCAACGGCGTGATGCCTGCCGGCTGGCCGTTGAGGAACACCGTCGCGCCGACCGGATCGCTCTGCACCCGGACGGTTTTCTGGAAACGACTCAACTGGACGGTATATTCCGTCTGACTCACCGGCGCATAGGCGATTTGAACCGTGCCGTCCTTGTAACCTTCCTTGCGAACGGTTACCGCCATGGACTGGTTCGCGTCGTCAAACGTCAAATCCTTGGTCAACGGCGTGATGCCCGCCGGCTGGCCATTGAGGAACACCGTCGCGCCGGCCGGATCGCTCTGCAAATGGACGGTTTTATGGAAACGGCTCAATTGGACGGTGTATTCCTTCTGGTCCGCCGGCGTGTAGGCGATTTGGATCGTGCCGTCCAAGTAGCCATCCTTTTGGAGCTTCACCGTAATGGGCTGGTTCGAGTCGGCAAAAGTCAAATTAGTTACCAATGGCGCGACGCCCTGCGACTGTCCGTTGATAAGAACTATTGCCCCGGACGGCTCGCTTTCAATCTGCACGGTTTTCTGAAAACGCATCAATTGTATAAGGTATTTCTTTTGTTTCGACGGCTCGTAACTGATCTGGATTGAACCGTCCTGATAGCCGTCGAGATGCGCCGTGGCTTCAATCGTTGCCGAACTCGGATTAAAGGTGAGCTTTTGGTTGACCTGGCCGGGGACGGCTGCCGCGCCACCAATTGAAACCGTGGCATTTTCCGGCACAGTTTTGATGGTGACAATCTTGGTGGTGGCGCAACCGGCCATCAACGACGCGGCGGCCAGGACTAACAGCGGTTTCCACAGTGAATTTATGTGCATAATCATTTTGATTTGAGGGTTTTCATTCAAACGTGCTGTAACTTTTTTGCTTTATCATAGAAAAGTCGAGTTAAATAGTTGATTTGTTATTCACCAGCCATGACGACATTGTTCTGGTTGCGGCATCATCGCCCAATAAAGCCTCGCGCTGGGCGATTGAGCAAATTCAAGTTTTGTGAATTGCCAGCAACCCGTTAAAAATGTAGCAGCCGATGTGAGTCGGCTCATTATTCCAAAATGCCGGAGAAGTTTTTGAGCGGACTCACGTCCGCTGCTACGAGGACACAACATATTCGATTGATCAGAAACAATGAATTGATAGTCGCAGCCAACTAATCTTTTTTTGATTCGCCTGTAGCCCAAGAACAATCATGACGACGCCGTTGATGACCAACAAAGCACAAATAACTAAAATGATATTGTAAACGGTAGGCTGGATCATGTAGCTGTTCAATTTAATAAGCATTTCTCCAAAACCCATGGTTGGCGAATGTTCTCTAGCCCATAAAAACACTCCCAAGCCAAGGGCCAGTCAGATTATGCCACGAATAATTTTAGCCGTGCCGGATTTATTGGTTGGATTGGACATAAAGAGATTTAATCGTTAATTCTGCCCGACTGAATTTTTGTCAACAGTGCCGTGTTATATTCCTTGACCCAGCCGGAAATGCTAAAGAGGTCTACAATCGACCAAATTGTCATCGCAAGAATCCCAATATAACCAATACAAAACAGAAAAACACACGGAATCGAAACAAGCATTATGACGAGCTTTGTGACGGCATGAGGCTTTTTCAGATAAAAACGATGCGCTCCAAAATTACCAAGAAGCCAGCAAAGAGCAAACGCGAGTCCGGCTGATTTTTTCTGCGCTTCAAACCGTATCATTTCAGCCTGACTGAAAGAGGCAGGGTTAGTTTGAGGTGGTATATCGCTCATAAAATTAAATGTTAATGTGTCTTTTTGGTTATTGTTGTTGTGCCTGAATCTGGCTTTGCATTTGCATCTGCTTTTGCATCTGTTGCTGCTGCATTTGCATGAGCATTTGCTGATATTGGTCAACACCCATAATTTGTCGCGATCTTTTCATTTCGCCTGTGTCTGTGGATGTTTGCATCGTATAAGTGAAATCCCATGTGTAATTTTGCTTGTCTTTGATGTTTCCCGCCTCATCAGTTGCCGTGACAACATCGTATAAGAAAATGCTCATCGTGCCTTTGTCCTTGAGGCTGTCCAATGGTGGACCATAAACTATGAAATTATTCTCATTTAGTGGTGGCACAATGCCACCGCTAAATTCTTTATAGTCCGTATTGCCGAATAGTTTTGAATCCACATTAATTTGAGCAACCGCTCCCTGACCGTGAAACACACGATTCAACTGATTATGAATTTTGACATTGAACTCAAGTCTGCCTGGTTGGGCTACTAGATGCGGAGTGGTAACCTGCTCCACAACCACTTGAGTTTGCAAATTCATTAGCAGCCCCTCACCAAAATTGGGCTGAACTTGCATAAATGTTGTTTTGTCTGCACGAACAGCATTGTAGAGCACTGGAGTAATAGTTATATCCAGACCGCCTTTAGTTTGAGTGGGTGTATTCACTGTATCCGCAATGATGGCTATTTGCGGAAGGCGGCAACTGAGTTGAGTCGTGGGTGCAGGTGTCATTGATGTTTGCGGTGCAACGCAGCCGGTCAATAGCGATGCGCTGACGGTGAGAAATGAGAATATTTTCAGTTGTTTTTTCATGATTTTATTCGGATTGGATTTTGTTGATTCGTTTTCTTCGTCAAATTCTCACGCCGGGACGGTGACGCTGGCGGGCGGGCTCCAGAGGCCGACTTGGCTGTCGTCCAGACGGTAAATGGCCTTGTAAGTCCACTTCACGGACGCGGCGGGGAAAGGTTGCGTGTCCGTGTAACCGGGCGTGGTGTCAATGGTCAGCAGCACATAGCCTTTGCCGTCGCCGCGATCCACCTGGATTTCGCAACTGTCCAGATACGCGCTGTTGCCGCCCCAGCCCCATTTCACGTTCACCTGGTTGCCCATGATGGAAACGGAAATGACCGGCTGCACGGTGGTCAAATCCGGCCCGGTCTGTGTGCTGCCGACGATGCCGAGGTTGGTGGCGTTGGTGTCCGAACATTTGTCGCCGTCCTTGATGGCTTGGACGAGCGCGAAAATGCGGTTGAGTGCGCCGGTGTTGACGGCCACAATTCCTGTCGGCAGGGCGGGCGCGGTGAAAACGGGCAGCGCCATCAACACCGTGCCGTCGCCAGTCTGCGCTTCGGCGGCGGCATCCGTGGTGGCCAGCGCCCACGCGCGCCCGGCGGGCAGCCATGTTTGCAGGACATAAATGAGCCAGCCGCAATCCGCCACGGCGGCGTTGACCTGCGCGGCGGTCAGGCCAAGGACGGCGGCGAGGGCGGGCAGTTTGTTGGAGTAGTTTGCCAGCCAGACGATCTGGTCGGCCTGGCGGAGGGGGTAGTAGGTGTTTCTGCGCATAGGTTGGTTGGGTTGGGGTTTGAGGTTTTTGGCGAAAAGAGGGCTAATTTAAGCCGGAACGATTCCGTAGGACAGGCGTCGCGCCTGTCTCCAACTTCATGGGACAAGGGTTTTGTGAACGGTTGTCTTCAATCCCTAAACGCACCCAACGGTGGCCAGGGTTCTTGAAGATGGAGACAGGCGCGACGCCTGTCCTGCGCGCGAGCCGTCCATCCGCCAGATGTTTCGACTGCATCGTTCCGATTAAGGCAAAATGGCCGGTTTTCCGTGAAATGGGGGTGTCACCTGTGAAAAGTGGCGTCTTATCTGCGGCAAGTGGCGTCCCATCCGCCATAGGTGGTGCGCCTCTTTTGGAAAGTGACGGCTGATTTGCCGCTGGTGGCGTCGCATTTACCGCAAGTGGCGTCTCTTTTACGGCAGGTGGTGGCGCACCTGCCGCAAGTGGTGATGCTTTTAGGGCAGGTGATGAAGCACTTGGGAAAAGGGACGCGCCACTTGTCGCAGAAAATTCACCCCCCGGCGCAAGTGCTACGACTGCCGACAAAAAAGATTGCCGCACTATTGCGCGTTTGCGCGTTTGCGCGTTTGCGCGTTTGCGCGTTTGCGCGTTTGCGCGTTTGCGCGTTTGCGCGTTTGCGCGTTTGCGCGTTTGCGCGTTTGCGCTTGGAAAACCTACTGTTGCGAATCCCGTCATAAAGGTTGAGATGAATTTTTGAAGAATTGGCAAACGCAAGTCAAGTTTATTTTGGAAACATTTTCAAGGCGTAAAGCATTGTGCATCGGGCGAGACGCCCGCGCCACTTGAATTTTCTTTCATTCATCAGCAATGCGCGTATTTTGTCTGGCTCTGATTTCAAATGAAATTGCCCAACGCCGAGCGCGCTTTTGTGGACATCGCCAAGTTGCGGGATTATTCGCTCGATCCCGTGCATCCTGAAGGGAAACACAAAGCCCGCGTTTTTGCGGCTGCTCTCGGTTTGTCGCGCAATGACGCAAATTGGTTATGTGGGCAATTGCTGTCGGTCGCAGGCGCGCACGAGTGTCAATTGGGACGAAAGACAAATCATGGCCAGCGATACGTGCTGGATTTCACGCTCGCTCATCGCGGCAAATCCGCGCGGTTGCGGAGCGTCTGGAATGTGCGCCCGATGGAGGATTTTCCTAGATTGGTCACTTGTTACGTGCTATAAAACAAACGTGCAAAATGCTTCTGTAAAATTGCTCGATGTGGTGGCGCTACTCGAAGACAAGCCGTCGGACGGATTGGCGGCCGGACAGGTGGGAACAGTCGTCGAGGTGTTTGCGCCTGATGTTTTCGAGGTTGAATTTCTCGACGCCCATGGCCGGACAGTGATGTTGACAGAATTGAAGCGTGCGGAATTACTGGTTTTGAAGCACGAGGCTGTGGCTGCATAAATTGTCTGTTTGCTTTCGGGGAATTTTCTTTCATTCATCCGCGTTGCGCGTATCTTGCTCGGCTCTTGAACAATGGACGCAGCGCATATTAGAAATTTCAGCATCATTGCCCACATTGACCACGGCAAGACCACGCTTTCCGACCGGCTGTTGCACCGCACCGGCACGATTGCCACGCGCGACATGGAAGCGCAATTGCTCGACTCGATGGATTTGGAGCGCGAACGCGGCATCACCATCAAGGCGCATCCGGTCACGATGCTTTACACGGCCAAAAATGGCGAAACTTACGAACTGAATCTGATTGATACGCCCGGCCATGTGGATTTCGCCTACGAAGTCTCGCGCAGCTTGAGCGCGTGCGAAGGCGCGTTGCTGGTGATTGACGCGGCGCAAGGCGTCGAGGCGCAGACGGTGGCGAATTATCATCTCGCGGCGAAGCTGAATCTGGAAATCATTCCAGTCATAAATAAAATTGACCTCGGCCACGCGGACGTGCCGCAGGCGAAACGGCAGTTGGAAGACGTGCTGGCGATTCCGGCGGAACTCGCGATCCCTTGCAGCGCGAAGGAAGGCATCGGCATCGAGGATATTCTTGAAGCGATCGTCGCGCGCATTCCGCCGCCGAAACCGACGGGCGAGCCGAGTTTGCAGGCGCTGGGTTTTGATTCTTATTTCGACACTTACAAAGGCGTCGTCACGCATGTGCGCGTTTTCAACGGCGAACTGAAGGCCGGCCAGATGGTGAAGCTGTTGCACTCCGGCAAAACCGTCGAGGTGAAGGAAGTCGGCAGTTTCAATCCAAAACCTTACACGCGCGAGAAGCTCGAAGTCGGCGAGACGGGTTATTTCACGGCGAACATCAAGAGCGCGCAGGAAGTGAAGATTGGCGACACGATCACGGATGCGAGAAATCCGTCGCCGGTGCTGCCGGGTTTCAAGGAAATTCATCCGATGGTGTTCAGCGGAATTTATCCGATCAACACGGCGGATTACGAGCAATTGAAATCTTCGATGGGAAAATTGAAGCTGAACGATTCGGCGTTCGTTTATTCCTCGGAAACATCCGTCGCGCTCGGTTTCGGTTTTCGCTGCGGCTTTCTTGGCTTGTTGCATCTGGAAATTGTGCAGGAGCGTCTGCGCCGCGAATACGACATGGACATCATCGCGACCTATCCAAGCGTGGTCTATCACGTCACGCTTTCGGACGGCACGCGCAAGCAGGTGGACAATCCGGCGTTCATGCCGGACGTGACCTACATCGAAAAAATTGAAGAGCCGATGGTGAAGGCGTTCGTCATTTGCCCGAACGAAAACATCGGCGACATGATGGCTTTGATTTCGGAGAAGCGCGGCGCGGTTGACCACACGGAAACGCTCGACGCGAAGCGCGTGATGTTGACGAGCCTGATTCCGTTGAACGAAATTTTGATTGATTTTCACGACCGCATCAAGAGCATCACGCGCGGTTTCGGCTCGATGGATTACGAGCCGGCGAATTACATGGCGAGCGACATGGTGAAGCTCGACATGCTCGTCAACACCGAGCCGATGGACGCATTTTCGTGCATCGTCCATCGCACGAAGGCCGAGGGCAGGGGACGCACGCTGGCGGAAAAATTGAAAGAGGTGATTCCGCGCCAGCAGTTCCAGGTGAAGATTCAGGCGGCCATCGGCGGAAAAATCGTCGCATCAGAAACCATCAGCGCCTTCCGCAAAGACGTGACGGCGAAATGTTACGGCGGCGACGTCTCGCGCAAACGCAAATTGCTTGAAAAGCAGAAGGAAGGTAAAAAGCGGATGAAATCCATCGGCAACGTGAACATCCCGCAGGAGGCGTTCATTGAAGTGCTGAAGGCTTAAATATGAAAATTACTGATCCAAAATTTCAATCGGAAGTATTAAAAATTGCCGCGATTGGAACATTTGCTTTGGGAATTGGCGGATTGTTTGCAAGCAACGCTACATTTTCATCAATTGAATTGCTTGCCTTTGTTTTAAGAAAAACAGCAATGTCAGATTATACCGAAGATTTATTGGCAACCGTAAAAAATCTTTCGGAAATTCAACCGTGGTTATCAGGTTATTTTATTTTTATTTCAATTGTTATGTGGCTATGTTCCTTAAAGTCGAAATCACCTGAAAAATAAATTTGTGTAAATCCGTGAAATCCATGTCAAAATCGTTCAAGCAACAATTATGATTTTACGCTGGCTGCTTTCTACAACCGTCCGCAACGCCGTGGCGATGCGGAAACAGGTTCACCGCTTTCTTTGCGCGCAGCGCGACGTGATCTCGCCGGTGGCGCTGCAACTGGTCAGCGGCGCGCTGCTGGATTTTCAAAAAACGCTCGACGCCCGCGTGAACAAGGCCGCGTTGAAAAAAGACATGGCCAAGCTGGAGGCGGTCGCCAACAAATGGCTCAAGCCGTATCCGCACGCGACCATGCGCGAAAATGTCGAGGTGCTGCTCGTCGCGCTGGCGGTGGCGATGGCCATCCGCACTTTTTTTCTGCAACCGTTCAAGATTCCCACCGGCTCGATGCAGCCGACGCTTTTCGGCGTGAATTCCAAAGATTTAATGGGTGACAAAGATTTTCAGATACCCACCGGGTTGGAACGGGTCAAGGAATGGTTTGAAGGCATTTCTTATGTTCACGTCGTAGCGCAGGCGGACGGAAGGATTGTCTCCGTGAGCCCGATGAGGAAGTTTTTGATCTTCAACATCAAGCAGTCGCTGATGATTGGCGGCGTGGAGCATACGATGTGGTTTCCGCCGGATTATGGCGAATCGCAAATATTGGGCATGGATCCGTTCATATTTCGCTCGCGCTTGTTTGAACATCCCGACCATGTTTATCACAAGGGCGAGGATGTTGTGAACCTTCGCGTCAGTTCCGGCGACCATTTGTTCGTTGACCGGCTGACATACAATTTCCGAAAGCCGGCGCGCGGGGACATCATTGTTTTTGAAACGGCGGGGATTCCAAAAGCGGTGCGCGAATCCGTTGATCCCCCCAATGGAATTCCTGGCGATGAATTTTACATCAAGCGTCTCGTGGTGCTGCCAAATGAACGCGTCAGCATTGGCGACGACCGGCATCTGGTCATCAACGGCCAGCGGCTCGATGCCTCGACTCCGCATTTTGCCAACGTCTATGGTTTTAACCCGGACGATCCACCGCAGGTAAGCCGTTTTTCCGGACATGTCAACGGCACGGTCGCGCGAGAATTTCATTTGTATCCCAACCTGGCGCCGCTGTTTCCCGTCGCCCAAACCGTTTTTACCAACGCCCCCGACACCTATATGGCGATGGGCGACAACACCTGCAACAGTTCCGATTCGCGCACATGGGGGACGCTCGCCGCGTCAAGCGTCATCGGCAAGGCATTCTTCGTCTATTGGCCGATTACAAAACGGTTCGGAATCGGAAACGAGTAGAGTTTCAAACTCAAATGAGCGCCGCGAATTGTGAAACGGTCCTGATCACCGGCGCGTCGTCCGGCATCGGCCTGGAACTTGCGAAATGCTTCGCGGCGGACGGCAGCCGCCTGATTCTAGTCGCGCGAAATTCGGTCGCGCTTGAAAATGTCGCGGAAGAATTGCGGCAAAACAAGATTGAAGTGATTGTGCTGCCGGCGGACTTGTCATTGCCGGAAACACCCAAACGAATTTTCCAAGAATTGTCCGCGCGGAACATTTCCGTTGACGTTCTGGTCAACAACGCGGGATTCGGGCTGCACGACTCCTTTGTAAAACTGCCGTTGCAGCGCCAGCTTGAAATCATCCAGGTCAACATCACGGCGTTGACGGAACTGACGGGATTGTTTTTGCCCGGCATGATCCAGAGAAAGAACGGGGGAATCCTCAACGTCGGCTCCGTCGCCGGATTTTTGCCGGGGCCGGGCATGGCGGTTTATTACGCGAGCAAGGCGTTCGTGCTTTCGTTCACCGAGGCGCTGGCCGGGGAATTGCCCGGGAACGGACTCGCATTCAGCGCGCTGTGTCCCGGTGCCACGGAAACGAATTTCAGCCAGGTCGCGCGAGGACGGAAACTTCGAGAATCAAATACGATTAAAATGTCGGCGGATGAGGTCGCGCGATACGGCCACCGGGCATTCAGAAAAAAGCTGGTCATCGCAATTCCTGGCTTTCAAAACCGAATTCTCGTTTTCCTGACCCGAATCCTGCCGCGCCAGGCTGTCCGCAAAGTCGTTTATTCGTATAACAAGCCTGAAGAATAGCGAAATCCAATTTAATCATTTAATAATTATAGTTATACAATGTTTGTTATATTTAATTTAGATTCGCTTTTATTAGTGGGTGTCAGCTTGTTTAAGCCTGCAAATTGTTGATTAGTTCGTAGATCGCCAGATATTCTTCAACCGTCTGTTCCCACGAAAAATCTGCGCGCATCCCGTTTCGCCTGTAACGACGGAATAAATCCGGCTGCTGATATATCGCCAGCGCCTTGCGGATCGCCTTGGCCAGCGCGCGGGCGGAATATTCTTGGAACTTGATTCCATCTGCCTTCATCGCGTCCTGCGTGAAATCAATCACGCTGTCGTCCAGACCGCCGGTCGCGCGCACAATGGGAATCGTGCCGTAACGCAAGCTATACATCTGATTCAGGCCGCACGGTTCGAACAGCGACGGCATCAGGAAAAAATCGCACCCGGCCTCTATGCGATGCGACAGTCCTTCGTCGTAACCGACGCGCACCGCGACATTGTTGGGAAAACGTTTCGCCAGCTCCAGATAACCGCGTTCAAACGCCGGGGAGCCACTGCCAAGCAAAACAAACTGGATGTCCGCGCTCAACATTTCAGCCAGTGCGCCAAGCTGGATGTCCACGCCTTTCTGCTCCGCAAGCCTCGAAATCGTGCCGAACAGCGGCACTTTGTTTTGCTGCGGCAAGCCAAGTTCTTTTTGCAACGCCAGTTTGTCCGCGGCTTTTCCAGCCAGCCGCGTCACGGAATAAGGTTCCGGCAAAAATCTATTGTTCGTCGTGTTCCATTCCCCGTAATCCACGCCGTTGAGGATCCCGAAAAGATGATTCCGGCGCATACGGAGCCGGTCGTCCAGCGCACAGCCCATCGCCTCGGTCGTGATTTCGCGTGCGTAACGCGGGCTGACGGTCGTGATGGCGTTGGCGAAAACGATTCCAGCCTTGAGACAATTCATCTGCCCGTAAAATTCTGCGCCGTCCATGTTGAAAAAATCCTGTGGCAGGTTTGTCAGCGCGAACGCGCCCGGCGGAAAAATTCCCTGATACGCAAGGTTGTGGATTGTCAGGCAGGTCGGTGGCGGATTTAGCCAGCCTTCCGCGCGCCTCTGGTGGAGCATCAACGCAGGCACAATTGCCGTCTGCCAGTCGTGGATGTGCACAACGTCCGGCCGCCACGGCAGGTAGCGCGCAAGGTGCGCGACGCATTTCGAGAAAAAAATGAAGCGCGCGTCGTTGTCCGGGTAGCTGATGTTGTCCTCAAAATAAATCCCGGCGCGTTCAAAAAATCCCGGATGATCAATGAAATAAACCGTCAGATTTTTTTCAACTTCCAGCGACCACAAATCCGCTTGCACCCATTTTGAACCGAGCGGCAGATCAAAATTCCAGTCCACGCGCCGGATTTGCGGAAATCTCCCGCGGATGCCGCTATACAACGGCGTGACGATCCGCGCCTCGTGTCCGTCGTGCGCCAGCGCTTTGCCGAAAGCTCCGACCATGTCCGCCAGACCGCCGGTCTTGGAGAACGGATGCACTTCGCTGCTGGCGAGAAAAATTCTCATTTACGATTTGCGATTCGCGATTTGCGCGCCAGCCGGCGCGTCAATCGCGTATCGCAAATAAAGGATTGGTTCATCAGACTGTGATTTTATCAGCCTTCAAATATGGTTGAAGCGGCTTTGGAATCAAAACGCTGCCGTCCGCTTGCTGATGCGTTTCAATGAGCGCGACAAACAAGCGCGCCAGCGCCGTGCCGCTGCCGTTCAAAATGTGTGGGAACTTGTTTTCGCCGCTTTCAGTTTTGTAACGCAGGTTCATCCGGCGTGCCTGAAAATCCTCGCAATTCGAGCAGCTCGAAACTTCGAGATAGCTCCCCTGCCCTGGTGCCCAGACTTCGATGTCGTAAGTCTTCGCGCTGCCGAAACCCATGTCGCCCGTGCAAAGCATGATCACACGGTAATGCAAACCCATCAATTGCAAAACTTTTTCCGCGTTGGCGACCATCATTTCCAGTTCGTCGTAGCCGTTTTCCGGCTTGACGATTTTGATCAGTTCCACTTTGTCGAATTGATGCACACGAATCATCCCGCGCGTGCCGACGCCCGCCGCCCCGGCTTCGCCGCGGAAACACGGCGTGTAGGCGCAGTATTTTATCGGCAACTGTTTTTCCGCCAGAATTTCCTCGCGGTGAATGTTCGCCACCGGAGTTTCAGCCGTAGGAATCAGATAAAGTTTGCCGAGATTTTCCGCGTTGTCGCCTTCTGCCACGCCGTAATACTGATCCTTGAATTTTGGAAATTGTCCCACGCCGACGAGACAATGCTCGCCGACCAAGAGTGGCGGCGAAACTTCCGTGTAGCCGTGTTCAGTGATATGCAGGTCGAGCAAAAATTGAATCAGAGCGCGTTCCAGCCGCGCGCCCCAATTGGTGTAAAGCAAAAATCCGCTGCCGGAAAGTTTTGCCCCGCGGGCGAAGTCCACCAGCTTGAGCGATTCGCAAAGTTCGACGTGCGATTTGGGTTTGAAGGCGAAAGCAGCCTTCTCGCCGTGAACGCGCACTTCGGGATTATCCGCCGCCGATTTGCCAATTATGACCGATTCGTGCGGCAAATTGGGTAATTGCAGCATTAACGCATCGCGGGCCGCTTCAACATCTGCAGCCTGTTTGTCGAGCGCGGCAATCTTGTCGCCTAAATCTTTTGTTTCTGCTTTTTTCGACTCGGCTTCGGCGATTTTCTTTTGTCCAATCAACGCGCCGATTTCCTTTGAGACGCGATTGCGCTGCGCTTTCAACGATTCCAGTTCCGTCAGCAGACTGCGGCGCTGTTCGTCGAGCTTGAGCAGTTCGTCAATTTTCGCTTCATCCCCTGCCCCACGCGTTTTGAAGCGTTCACGGACAAAATCAGTTTTTTCGCGGATCAATTTAATGTCGAGCACGCGCCAATTATAGAAACGTGCTTGGTATCGGCAAGCTGATTGGTTTCAATTCGTCCCGCCGATGAAATTGCCCGACAGGTTGAACCGGATGTTTCGCGCGCCAAAACTGACGAGGAAACGGATCGTTCTTGCGCTGGCGCTGGCTGTGTTTGCGGACGGATTGCAATTTCTCTTGAACGCTGCGGGTTGGTTCGGTCTCGACCAGGCGATTGATTGCGCGGCAATGGCGCTGACGAGTTGGGTGATTGGATTTCACATCCTGCTCCTGCCCACCTTTGTCGTCGAACTGGTTCCTGTTTTGGATGACCTGCCGACGTGGACGGCCTGCACCATCGCCGTCATCGCCTTGCGCAAACGTGAACAACGAAACATTCCGCCAACGGAAAAGCCGGCGATTGAAATCTGATTAGCAATCCCGCCGGTTCGGGCTGTTCCGTTTAAGGCAGGCTTACGCGATAAAAGCGCGCATTGCTGGCATGAGTGTCCGTGAACTGATATTGGCCGGCAGGACTTTCGATCGGCGTTCCAAGATTCGTCCAATTGCTCGTGGACAGCGAAAGATTTGTCGTTGTCTGGACGACGAAGTTCAAACCGGTCACGTTGGTGAAGCTGACTTTGAAATTTCCATTGGCAAGCGCCGCGCCGGTCAAACGTGGAGCCGAAAAGTTCAATTTATAACCGATGATGTCCAACGCAGTGAGGTCGGCGAAAGAAAGTCTTCCCACCTGTCCATTTGAAAGGTAGGCATCATACGCGTCGGGCGCTGTGTCGCCAGCCCAATCTTGGATGTCGCCTGTGTTGACATCTCCATAAAAGTATTTCAACACCGTCGCGCCGTTGTCATCGGAAAAATAGACGTTGCTGTCGTTCACGTTGAAACTTCTGACGCCACTGGCGGTGAAACGGAACAGGTCGTATGGCACATAATTGTCATTTAAATTAAGGCCAAAATTGTCGCGCCCCATGACCTCGGTTATCTCATGCTCCGCAACCGCGATGAAGTCGTAGTTGGTGAAAACCGCCGCGCGATTGGTTGGATTAAAATTATAGCCGACATCGAACGCGAATCCGACATCGCCATCGGAGGTGGCCGAGTCATTTACTGCAAGGCTGTAAATCGTCGAAAGTCCCAATGCCTTGGCCTCGGCTTGCGACATGATCCACTGATTCCCTGCAACCGGATCGTTGGCTGGCAGGCTGGCGACGGCGTTGCTGTCGGCAAGAGTCGTCCGTGTCGCCCGCAGTGCATTGGTCAACTGGACATATGTGTAATAGCCGATTGCCTGGGACTGATTCCGGCCAAGAGCGATGCCTCCGCTGAACGGACCGACAGCTCCCCAATAGACGGTGATATTGACGCTGCTGGAATTCGTGTAGAGCGCTTGAAGCGTCTGTGTCGCCACGCCGAAAGCCGTTTCAATCTGCGCTGCGTTCGTTTGGCTCGTCACGCTCGAATCATAAGTGATGTTGAAGGTCATAGGTTTGGCCGGTTGCGTCAAAAAAAATATGCAAACTGCCGATATAACAGGCCATTTTATGTCGCCGGTAAATTTTTTAAGTTCATCCATATTCAGGGTTCCGATTTGTGGGAGAAACTTACCACCACTCCCGCCGTCGTCAACGGGTATGGTTTCATTTTAGTTCACCCGCAGGCAAACTTTTGGAGGGATTCACTTTCAAATTGAAAACCACGCCCGTTCGCGGCACATTCAGGGCATGACAAAATCTGTTTTTACCGGGCCGGTTTATGTGGTGCGCGACAACATTGACACCGACCAAATCATTTCCGCGCAGTATTTGAATCTTGTGCCGACGATTCCCGACGAATATGAAAAGCTTGGCAGCTACGCGCTCGATGGTTTGCCCAAATCACTTTATGCGACGCGCTTTGTCAAAGAAGGCCAGCTCGACAGCGACTATCCCATTGTCGTCGCGGGGAAAAATTTTGGTTGCGGCAGTTCACGCGAACACGCGCCCATCGCGCTCGGTTCGGCGGGATGCAAAATTGTTCTCGCGGAAAGTTTCGCGCGCATTTTTTTCCGCAACTCCGTCGCCACCGGCGAACTTTATCCGTGCGAAATCAGCGAACGTCTTTGCGACATTTTGAAAAATGGCGACATCGTGACCGTTGATCTTGACGCCGCGACCGTGACCATTCAAGCGACCGGCAAAGTCATTCAATTCAAACCGCTCGGTGACGTGCGCCCCGTCGTGGACGCCGGCGGCCTGTTCAATTATGCACGCCAAAGCGGGATGATTGCGAAGTAAGTTCGTGGCTGCGGCCCGGAAGAGCGCGGCAAATTAAAATCCCGTGAACTTTGGCGAACATTTCGAGTGGGACGAATCGAAAGCCGTTTCAAATCTCGCCAAACATGGCATCGCCTTTATGGAAGCCGTCGCTGCATTTGCCGATCCGCGCCGTGTCATTTTACCCGACCTCGGCCATAGCCGCCACGAGCCACGCTGGTATTGCCTGGGACGGGTGGGCGATGCTATCTTGACCGTGCGCTTCACGCGGCGAAGCGGGCGCGTCCGCATCATCGGCGCGGGTTACTGGCGCAAAGGCAGACAACTTTATGAAACGCAAAATCAATTACGCTGATCTCAAAGAATTGAACGGCGAACCACTGGGCAAACCCGGCGCGCCGGTGAAGCTCAATTTTTTGCCCAGCCCCGAACAGGTCCGCCAGACCTTGCGCACGATCAAAGTCACCGTGAACCTTGAACCTTCCAGCCTAGATTACTACCGCCGTCAAGCCCGCCGCCGAGGTGAAAAGCCCGCCGAAATAATGCGCCGTGTTTTGCAAGCTCATGCTCTTGTCGAAGCATGAAAACCGCCATCCAAAATGCCAAAGTGCCGTTCACCAAAGGCAAGTTCTCGAAGATCAAGAACGTCCGCTACTTGAGCTGGGAGGACGCCTTTGACGTGGAATTTGCCGACGGCCTCTGCATCCTTGAACCGCACGCCACCATCCGTAAGGCCAACAAAATTTCATCCAAGGCCAAGTTCGACAATTTGGAAATTGACGACTGGTGTCAGGCCGGTTTTGACATCCATTACGACAACGGCCAGACCGCCGAGGTCTCGTGGGCATTTATTCGCGAACTACCGCCAAAAAAATAACGCGCGCCAAAGCGGGATGATTGCGAAGTGAAATTCTTTCAACGCAAAGCCGCAAAGTCGCGGAGCGACAAATGGAAATTCGGCTTTCTTTGCAGTCATTTGTTTTCTCCAATTACATTTTTCACATACGACAGCTTTTCATTCGAGATGGATTCCTTGAAATTCTGAAAACTGCCGATGGTAAAATTTAGTTTTTTTCCAAGATTCGCGATCTCATCTACGAGTTCGAGTGTGGCTCTGTTTATCACATAATGTTTGTCCCATTCATTCGCAGTTAAGATAAACACCTCTACCAAGCAACAGAAATTATCCTGTCTGTTTTTAAGCCCAAAGTTGAAATTATTATTGAGGTTCGGCGTGTGCGTTACACCAGCTTCTATTACCAATACATCTTTTCTTTCGAGGGCATCGGGGTGGACATCGGAAGGCTGTGCGTCATCAATCACGATAGCCCCCGATTTCAAATTTTCAGACCTGATGAGGGCTTCCGGCGCATTGGTCGCAGCCACAATGATGTCGCACTTTTTAATATCGCCAATCTGATGTGAGATCTCGACTGTGGCTTGGGGATTGAGCTTCCTGATCTCCTCCACAAGTTCGGGGAAATGATGGCGTCTCCTTTCCAAGTCAATCAGAAGCAAGTTTGCAAATCCCTCTCTGGCTAAAAGTTTCGCCGTAGTTGATCCAACTGACCCAGCCGCTCCGACAACGCCAATCCAAATCTTCTTTTTGTCGAGATTCATGTAACGAACCA
>DATCDZ010000117.1:0-23742 GCA_036510395.1 Verrucomicrobiia bacterium | reverse complement strand
TCATCGCGAAGTTCGGCGCGGATGCGTTGCGCTTCGGCGTGATGCGCGCCGCGCCGCTCGGCCAGGATATTTTGTTCGATGAACAGAACGTCGAGCTGGGCCGCAACTTCTGCAACAAGCTCTGGAATGCCTGCCGTTTCCGCCAGATGGTAGAACAGGCGTCGCGCCTGTCGCCGACTGATCCGGAAAACATTTCAATGAATGAGACAGGCGCGACGCCTGTCCTACAATATGAAGTGCAGGGCGAGATTGATCCAAAGCTGCTTTCGAGCGATGACAAGTGGATTCTGCTCAAGCTCAATGCAGCAATCCGCGAAGTGACCATCGCGCTCAATGAATATAAATTCAGTGACGCGACGGCGACGCTTTATCGTTTTTTCTGGAGCGAGTATTGCGACTGGTATGTCGAGGCGAGCAAGGCCGTCTTTTTCAGTAGCAGCCGACGTGAGTCGGCTCAAACTCCCGTGAGCGGCAAGGGAAGTCAGAGCGGACTCACGTCCGCTGCTACGGATGCAAAGGTTGCGAACACGCTGGCGGTGATTGATTTCGTTCTCTCGCATACTTTAAGATTGTTCCATCCGTTCCTGCCGTTCATCACGGAGGAATTGTGGCACGGCATGAGTTACGCGAGCGGCATGCCGGGAAATCAGGGCGGCAAGACGATCATGTTCGCCCCATGGCCGCTGCCGTTCGACGACGATTTCAAAACGCACTACGGCTTGAGCGAACGCGATGAAGAACAAATCGAAGCGCGAAACGAATTGGTCGGGCAAGGCCGTAACCTGCGTCGCGTGGGAAACATCGCGTCGAACAAAAAAGTGAACTTTATTTTCAAACCGGAGGGAAATTTTGCACCGAACGAGATTGAAACGCTGAAGCTGCTGCTCAACGCCGGATCATTGGAAGTGAACACAAATTATCAGCCGGCCAAGGGAACTCTCGCCGCGCGCACCGGACTTGGCGAGTTGTTTCTGCCGCTTGAAGGATTGATTGACGTTGAAGCCGAAAAAGCGCGCCTGAAAAAGGAAATTGAAAAACACGAATCCGAAATTTCCAAGGTTGAACAAAAGCTCGGCAATCCCGCCTTCACGCAAAAAGTTCCGGCGACAGTTCTGGAAGAACACAAGCAGCGCCTCACCGGGTGGCAGAACAAATTGTCGCACGCAAAAGCTGCGCTGGACGCGTTGAAGGGTTAAATTGGCGGCGATGAAAAAATTTTCGCAGAACAAAGCCCTGGCAACCGCAGTGAAAGCCGCGCGCGCCGCCGGAAAAATCATGCGCGACAACTGGCATCTGCCCAAGCGCGTCAATTCCGCCGAGGCACACGACATCAAGCTCGAACTCGACGTGCGCTGCCAGAAACTCATTGAAAAAATTCTGCGCGCGGAGTTTGCTGAAATTCCGCTGCTCGGCGAGGAAGGCGATTCCGGCGATGTGGACGCCGCATTTCGCTGGGTCGTTGATCCGATTGACGGCACGGTGAATTATTTTTACGGGATGCCGCACGCCGCCGTTTCAATTGCGCTGGAGCATCAAAAAAAATCGGTGGTCGCCGTGATTTACGATCCGTTCACCGACGAAATCTGGACGGCTGCCAAAGGCGGACCGACGCGCTTGAACGGCAGAATTGTGCGTGTCAGCCGCCGTTCAAATGTCGGCGAGGCCGTCATTGCGATGGGATTTTCCAAGAACAGGGAAAATTTGCAAAAAAGTCTGCCGCACCTCATCCGCATTTCGCGGCGCGCGTTGAAAATCCGCATCATGGGTTCCGCCGCGCTGGAACTGGCCTACGTCGCCAGCGGCCGGCTCGACGCCTACATCGAACGCACGATCAACCTTTGGGATGTCGCGGCGGGCAGTTTGCTGGTGGAAAATGCGGGCGGCGAATTTTACTCGCTGCCCGCGCCGGGCGGAAAGTTGCGGATGTGCGCGGACAACGGCCTGCTGCGCCGCAAACTTCAGATCGGCAGTCTGATGAAATGAATTTGGGCAATGAGGGAACCAAACCAAAATTTCATTGTTAATCTTGTGCGCGGCTTTCGGACAGTTTGCATTTTGGCCGTGCTGGCTTTCATGTTTTCGCCCGCCCGCGCCGGAACGCTCGTGCAATTCCGCACGACGTTCGGCGACATTGAGGTGGAACTTTACGACCAGGACAAGCCGGCGACGGTGCGAAATTTTCTGAATTACGTCAAAAGCGGGCGCTACGAAAATGAATTTGCGCACCGCCTGGTGCCGGGCTTCGTGCTGCAAGGCGGCGGATTTGTCGTCACCAACCGGGGTGCGACCAACTGGTCCACAGCAGCGGTGGCCGCGTATGCGCCGATAACGAACGAATTCAACGCGGGAACATTTTACAGCAATGTTTTCGGAACCATCGCAATGGCAAAAACAAGCGACCCCAACTCGGCGACTTCGCAATTTTTTTTCAATCTTGCGGATAACTCTGCCTCGCTAGACAACACGAACAATAGCGGCGGATTCACTGTCTTCGGCCACGTCATTACCGGCACCAATGTTTTGAACACATTCAACGGATTCAAGAATTGGGCATATCCATGGGGAACCCCGCCGCAATCAACAAACTTGGTTCTGTATCAATACTATTCCCCGCCGTTCGATACGCTTCCGCTGCTCAATCCGGGCATTTCTGACACAAATTTCGTTTTCATTGACGTCACGCTTTTGCAGGTCGCGATCCAGCCGGTTTCCGGCGGAATGGAAATTTCCTGGAACAGCGCGGCGGCAATGACCAACATTGTGGAGTTCACGACGAATTTGCCGCCGACATGGAATACTCTGGTCAGCACCAACGGCACCGGCTCCCGCATGGCCGTCGTGGACAGTGTCGGTGACACGAAGCGATTTTACCGGGTGCGTGTCGCCAATTGACGATTCAACTTCTCCAGCGCCTTGGCGCGGTGACTCAGCTTGTTTTTCACATCATCGCCCAGTTCCGCGAACGTCCGCGTAAAACCGTCCGGCACGAACAACGGGTCGTAGCCGAAGCCGTTCCGCCCGCGCGGTTCAAAAAGAATTTTTCCTTCGCAAGCGCCGTCGGACAATTGAGTTTGCAATTCCAATTCGTCGGCAAAGCAAACCGGCGACGCAGCTTCAATTTTTCCCGTCGGCACAGGCACGAGCGCGATGACGCAGCGGAAGCGCGCGGTGCGCTCTTCATCTGGAACATTTTTGAGCAGGCGCAGCAACTTCGCATTGTTTTCCGCATCAGATGAATTTTCATTTTTATCCAAAGCGGCGAAACGCGCGGAATGGACACCGGGCGCACCTTTGAGCGCGTCCACTTCGAGACCGGAATCATCGGCCAAAACATAGTCGAGAGTTGAGGATTGAGAGTTGAGAGAAATCCAGCGCGCCAGTTCCATGGCCTTCTTCGTCGCGTTGCCTGCGAAAGTGTCCGCGTCCTCGACGATTTTCGGCACGGCGGGGAAATCGTCCAGCGTGAGAAATTGAAACTGCGCGCCGAGGATGGCGCGGATTTCCGCGACCTTGTGGGCGTTGCGCGTGGCGATGAGCAGCGTCGTCATGCGCACAGATTAGCGGGGATTTTTTCCGCAGGCGAGCTTGACCCGAAATTTTTTTGGCGGCAGAATTGCGGCATGAATTCACGACTGCTGCCTGCGCTTGCGTTTTGCTTCGCCTTGAACCTTCGCGCCGCCGACACCAACGCGCCTTACATCCTCACGCCGTCCGCGCCGGCCACGCCGCGCATCAACGGCCCGGACATTTTTGGCGTGCGGCCCGGCTCGCCGTTTCTTTACACGATTCCGGCCACGGGCGACCGGCCGATGACGTTTTCCGCCGGCAAACTGCCGCGTGGATTGAAGCTGGATCCGCAAACCGGCCGCATCACCGGGTCGCTGCGAAAGAAGAAGGTGTTGTTTTTTTTCAAATCGTCAAAAGCTTCGGATGATTATGAAGTCACGTTGCACGCAAAAAATGCGCTCGGCACGGCGGACAAAAAATTCCGCATCGTGGACGGCGACCAGATTGCGCTGACGCCGCCGATGGGCTGGAACAGTTGGAATTGTTTTGCCGGCGCGGTTTCGGAAGACCGGGTCAAGAGCGCGGCGGACGCGATGGTGAAGAGCGGCCTCATCAACCACGGCTGGACCTACATCAACGTGGATGATTTCTGGCAGAACAACCATAATTCGCGCGACCAGACCTTGCGCGGATCGTTCCGCGACGCGAAGGGGAACATTGTGCCGAACTCGCGTTTTCCCGACATGAGAGGCTTGGCGGATTACATCCATTCGCTCGGCTTGAAGGCGGGATTGTATTCGTCACCCGGCCCGTGGACGTGCGGCGGTTGCGCCGGAAGTTTCGGTTACGAATCGCAGGATGCGGAGACCTATGCGAAGTGGGGCTTTGATTATCTGAAATACGACTGGTGCTCCTACGATCCTCGAATGGAAAGCCTGCGTGGCACGACCAATTACCCGTTATCCGCCAGAAACGTCGTTTATGCGCCGCGCAACACCGGGCTGACAAACCTCATGAGGCCTTACGCACTCATGGGCAAACTCCTCCGGGACCAGAAGCGGGACATCGTCTTCAGCCTTTGCCAATACGGCCAAGGCGACGTCTGGAAATGGGGCGGCTCGGTGGACGGCAATAGCTGGCGCATCACCGGCGACATCAGCGACAACTGGCGCAGCATGAGCGGCAACGGCTTCAACAAGGACCGCACCGCGCCGTATTCAAAGCCCGGCAACTGGAACGACCCGGACATGCTCGTCGTGGGACAGGTCGGCTGGGGAAATTTGCATCCGTCCCACCTGACGCCAGACGAGCAATACACGCATATCAGCCTCTGGTGCCTGCTCTCCGCGCCGCTGCTCATCGGCTGCGACATGACCAAGTTCGACGATTTCACGCTGAACCTTTTGGAAAATGACGAAGTGCTGGCACTGGATCAGGACGCGCTCGGCAAGCAGGCGACGTGCGTCGTCACCAACGGCAACGTGCGCGTTTATGAAAAGAAACTGGAGGACGGCGGACGCGCGCTCGGATTTTTCAATCTCGGCTCCACGCCGCTGGATTTGAATTTCAACCAATTCGCTCAAACCGGTTTGACCGGCAAATTTCATGTCCGTGATTTATGGCGGCAGCAGGATTTGCCGGACGTGGACACAGCCACCGGCGTCTTGAAAATGACGATTCCCATCCACGGCGTGATGCTTTACAAGCTGACGGCGGCAAAGTAGTCACATTCAATTTTCAAATCCCAATCAGGGCCGCACCGATGACGCCGGCAGAATCGCCGAGCTGATTTTTCACGATGGGAGTTTCCAAAGAATCGTTGAAAACAAATTTGGCAGCTTGTGCCACGCCTTCCGTGTAAAGCGCGTCAAATTTTGAAACTCCACCGCCGAGGACAACGATGTCCGGGTCCAGCACGTCAATCAGATTGGCCATCGCGCGCCCGAAATTGCGAAAGAATGTCTTCATAAACGCGACGGTCTTAGGTTCGCCCGAGCAAAAATCTTTTTCGATTTCGCGAAAGGATTTTTTAGCGCCGAATTGTTCCGTGTAACGCGCTTCGACTCCGCCGCCGCTGATGCAAGTCTCCACGCAACCGCGCTGGCCGCAGTAGCAGAGCGGCCCGTCGGGATTGATGCTCATGTGTCCCCATTCGCCCGCGACAGCCTGCGGGCCGGTGATGACCTCGGCTTTGTGGACGATGCCGCCGCCGCAGCCCGTGCCCATGATGACGCCAAAAACGAGTTTCTTTCCGCGACCCGCGCCGTGCAACGCCTCGGCCATCGCAAAACAGTTTGCATCGTTCTGAATCTCGATTTTGCGCCCAAGCAGTTTTTCCAAGTCCGCCTTCACCGGCTGCCCGTTCATGCAGACCGTGTTGGAATTTTTCAACAGGCCGGAACGCGGCGAGACCGCGCCGGGCGTGCCGATGCCGAACGTGTGCGGCTGCTGTTTGATCTGCGCCGCAAGTTCAGCGTAAAGCCCCTTGATGCGGTTCAGGATGTGGGCGCAGCCATTTTCCTGCTGCGTCTCGATGCGTTTTCGGAAAAGTTCCTTCCCGTGCGCGTCCAGGACGATGCCTTCAATCTTCGTGCCACCGAGGTCCATGCCGATGCGAAACATTTTCAAATCTTCCGCGATGGCTGTGGATTTTTCAAGAGGCAACGGCGGCCAGACCCGCCTGACGCCATAATGCGCTTGCCGGTTTTATCAGTCTCTTTTAACGTCGGCGCATGAATTTTCCACCGTTCTGGGCCAAAGGAGAACGCAATGGGTTCATTTGCTGGCGCTGGTCGGAGCGCAGCCTTGACGAGGCCATGACGCTCGCCGTTCAAGCCGCGCAAAAACTCGCCGACCGTTTTGCGGCGGGCGATGTGCCGCCGAAACATGGCGGCTATTATCCGGATCGTCCGATGCGCGAACCGGTGTTGAGCGAAATCAAAAATGCCTCGGGCGGGCGCGCCGCCATTGTCACGCGCAATTCCTACGGCTGCCTCGTGCTGAACACCGCCCGCGTGATGTTCGTGGACGTGGATTTGCCGGAGCCGAAATCGCCGGGGCTGTTCAGCCGGCTTTTCGGAAAACCGGCTTCCGCGCCGGTCGTGACCGAAAGCAGCGCGATTGCGAAGGTGGAAAACTGGACGCGAAACAATCCCGGCTGGGGCTGGCGGATTTACCGCACGCGCGCCGGGCTGCGTTTGCTGGCCACGCACGACGTGTTCGATCCGGAAACCGCCGCGTCCGACGGCGTGTTTGACGCGCTGGGCGCCGATCCGCTTTACCGCCGACTTTGCAAAACGCAGAAAAGTTACCGCGCACGCCTGACGCCCAAGCCGTGGCGTTGCGGCCTGCGCCGCAAACCGGAACGCTGGCCGTGGCCGGATGCCCGCGCCGAAAAAAGCTTCCAGCGATGGGAAGCCCAATATCAATCCTGCTCATTCAACTGGGCGACGTGCGAACTGGTTCTGACAGTCGGAAACCGTGAAATCCACCCGGAAGTTCAATTCATCCTTGGCCTCCACGACCAGAAAACGCGGGCGGAATCGAAACTGGCGCTGGCGTGAGCCTTACACTGCGCCGCGACCGGTGCCGGCGTGAAACAGTGTCTGACGTGCGGGAAAAATCAGGTGGTAAATTTTCAAGCTTGATTTGGCCGATAATATCCGTAGATTTCGAATATGAATTTCAAAGCGGTCATTCATCCAGAACCCACCGGCGGTTTTTGGGGCGAAGTGCCCGCGCTGACCGGCTGTTATTCGCAGGCCGAGACGGTGGCGGAACTGATGGCCAACCTTCGCGAAGCCGCGCTCGGCTGCCTCGAAGTCTTGCGCGAGGAAGGCCGATCGTCTGATCCCGAAGTTGAAATCACCGAACTGGCGGTATGAAGCCGATCACCGGCAAGGAGCTTTGCCGCCGGTGATCGGCTTCATATTTTCGGCAAGACGGGCGAATGGAAAATCATCGCCGTTCCCGTTCACGGAAATCAGGACATCAAGCCCGGACTGGCGAGCCGGATTGCAAAGGACGCGGGAATTTTCCGGTGAAGAAATTTTTCTCGCGAAAGTGGCTGGCGGGAAATAGCGTCTGGCTTGTGAAAAAGGTCAGGGTGTCATTTTGAATGAAACTAAATTCAAACTCGGAACTCATTATGTATAAAGCAAACGCCGCCATTGCTGGTTTATTTGTGGCAACAGCCATTTTTTTGTCATCCGGCCAGATGTTTCTGGCTGTCGGGCAGAATGCCGCGCCCGCAGAACAGATCAAAGCCAAGTGGACCAAGGCGCTCACCGAAGCCGTCCAGGAATTTCAAAACAACAACGACCAGGAATCGGCGGACTTTGTGTCCGGCATTCTTGCCTCGCTTGACCGGCCGGGTGGAATGGCGCCCGGGGCGCTCGCCGCCAACGGCCAGCACATGAAGGACCGGGTGCGCCAGCTCGTCCGGCACGGCGCGCTGGAAAGCGCAGCCATCCTGAATTGGGAACAGTGGCGCGTTTTGAACGCGCCCGGCCCCGGGTTGAGCGGCCCCGCCAATCCCAACCACAAGATCGGCGGCACGCCCGGCTCCGGCGGTCTCGTGCTGTATTTGCCGTTTGACAAGCCCGATGACAACGGTGCGGTTCACGATGAGAGCGGCGCGGGCAACGACGGTCACGTCTTTGGAGCGCAATGGGTTTCCAATGGAAAATATGGGGGCGCGTATCAATTCCACATCACCAATCTCACCGACCGCATCGTCATTCCCAACAGCGACACGCTGAATTCCGATAACATCACCATTGCGGCGTGGATCAAGGCGGCGGACAGCGACGGGTTTTGGAATCGCATCGCGGACAAAGATTTTCGCAACGCCTACTGCCTCGACCTTGGCGGGGATTACAATGGCAAAGGGCCGCGTGGAAAACTTCAGTTTGAAACCAGCCAGGGCAGCATTGGTTCTGACCGTCCGTTGAATGATGACCAGTGGCATCACGTCGCGGCCTGTTTCGATGGCAACGCGGTGCATTGCTACATTGACGGGGTGGAAAAAGGTCATCCGGTAAAAAATGCCGGCCCGCTGAAAAAGAGCACTTGGGATTTGTGCATCGGCAACAGCGTGGTGGATTACGGCACCGGCGAATTTCTTGCGTATGACGGATTGATTGACGAAGTGCGGATTTATAATCGCGCCTTGTCGTCCGCGGAAATCAAGGCGCTTTTCAACGCGACCAGTGCGGACATCAACGTCGCCACACCACCTCCAGACAACAGCGCCAAACCCGACGCCGCCGAGCGGTTGAAGAAGGTCAAAGCGCTTTACGACCAAGGTCTCATCAACAAGGACGATTACGACAAGAAGGTGAAGGAGATCATGGACTCGTTATGACATCCATTCGTAATTCGTCAAATTCCCGCTTGCCATTCTCGGCATTTCCCGTATTTTCCATCCTGCCTGAACGCCGCGTGTGCGGATGTTCATTGAGGCTGAGAAAAAACGGTCAACTAACAACCTAACCCTTAACCTCCGTTGCCGGTCGCAGCGTCGGTAGTTAGGCAATGGAGTCTTCAAGTTCCAATTGGAACGAAAAGCCTCCCGCAGTTCAACACAGTAAAAGTATGCTCACAATGGAAGAAGCCATGAAGCAAAGCGCCACGCGTTTTGCACAGGGCGAAATCGTCAAAGGCAAAGTCATCGAAGTCCGCCCGAAGGAAATTTTGGTGGACATCGGCTACAAAAGCGAAGGCATCATCCCGCTCAATGAATTTCTGGAACCCGAAACCGTCCAGGTCGGCGGCGAGGTGGACGTGCTGATCGAGAAGCTCGAAAACAAGGAAGGCACGGTCGTCCTTTCGCACCAAAAGGCGGAGTTCAAAAAGAACTGGGACAACATCCTAGCGATCTGCAACGAGGGCGGCATCATCAAGGGCAAGGTCACATCCATCGTCAAGGGCGGGCTGGTCGTCAACGTGGGAGTCGAGGCGTTTTTGCCGGCGTCGCAGATTGACGTGACCACGCCGAAGAATCTCGCGGGCTTCGTCGGCAACACTTACGAGTTCAAGGTCGTCAAAATCAACCAGGAACGACAGAACATCGTTCTGTCGCGCCGCGAATTGATCGAGTCCGAGCGCAACGAGAAACGCGGCAAACTGCTCGCCGACATGACGCCAGGCGACATCCGCAAAGGCACTGTCAAGAACATCACGGATTTCGGCGCGTTCATTGACTTGAACGGCATTGACGGTTTGCTGCACATCACGGACATGAGCTGGGGCCGCATCGGCCATCCGTCGGAATTGTTGAAGGTCGGCCAGGAAATTGACGTGGTCGTGCTGGACGTGAACAAGGAAAAGGAACGCGTCAGCCTTGGCCTCAAGCAAAAGCTTGCCAATCCGTGGGACAGCATCGAAACGAAATTTCCCGTCGGCGCAAAGGTCAAGGGCAAGGTCGTCAGCCTCGTGCCTTACGGCGCGTTTGTGCAGCTCGAACCCGGCGTCGAAGGACTCATCCATGTCACGGAACTTTCCTGGACGAAACGCATCGCCAAACCGAGCGACGTGCTCAAGCAGGATCAGGAAGTCGAAGCCGTTGTTTTGGGGATTAACCGCGAGGAGCAGAAAATTTCCCTCGGCGTCCGCCAGTTGGAATCCAATCCGTGGGACGGCGCGGCGGCGAAATACACCGTCGGTTCGCGCGTCAAGGGCAAGGTTCGCAACCTTACCAGCTATGGCGCGTTTGTGGAATTGGAAGAAGGCATTGACGGCATGGTTCACGTTTCCGACATGTCCTGGACGCGCAAGATCAATCATCCGAGCGAAGTGATGAAGAAGGGCGACGAAATCGAGGCGACCGTGCTCGAAGTGGATCGTCCGAACCAGCGCATTGCGCTCGGCATGAAACAGCTCGGCACCGACCCGTGGTCGAACATCGAAACGCTCTACAAAGTGGGCGATCTCGTCACCGGCAAGGTCACCAAACTCGCGAGCTTCGGCGCGTTTGTCGGCCTGCAGCACGAGATTGACGGCCTCGTCCATATTTCGCAAATCAGCGAAGAGCGCGTGGAAAAAATCAAGAACGTGCTCAAGGTCGGACAGGACGTTTCCGCGCGCGTCGTGAAGATTGACAAGGGCGAACGCCGCATCGGCCTGTCCATCAAGGCCGCCAGCTACAGCGACGAACAATTGAAGGAAGAGCAGAAAATCCTCGACCAGCTCAAGCCCGGCGAAGATCTCGTGGCGTTGCAGCACGCCTTCGATGCCGCCGACGAAGCGGTCAGGTAGGAACCAACGTTCCGAACGAAATTAATTACACGAAAAGCGGACTGGCAACAGTCCGCTTTTTTATTTTGGTTTGAAATGGGAGGCAATGTTACTGGCGCTCGTGCGCGAAATTTTCCAGCAACTGGCAATCTGTGTTCCAGAACCACGCGCGAAACAACAGCACGTCGCCTTGTTGCCATGCGAGAATAGCCTGGTCGCTGGAAGCGTCGCTGATATCCAATGCCCGAAAAGAATCCGGGAACAGTTTTCGTGTCAATTTTGTAGTCTTCCCCGGATTTTCCTTGCGCAAGGAAATATACGGAGCGCTGAACGCCGAGTAAGCCAGGTAGTGATGTTCGGGAATCAGAAGAATGTCGGGACACTGTTCCGCCAGACGGCGCAATTGCCACACTTCGTCAGGCCGAAGAATCCCATCGTTTGAGTCCACATAGAAAATCGTGGCATCCCAGCGCGCCCGGGCATAGTCCATTTTCTCAAGCAGTATCCGCTTGGTGTCAAAAACCGGCGCTTGCCGGGGCTGTCCTTTGTCATCAAAAACCAATTGCTGCGGGCGCACCGTCAGCCCGACCCGCAGCCCGGCGCTGCGCAGCCGTTGGAAAAATTCATCCGCCACGGGCGCCATTTCGGGCGCCAGACGGCTTAACAAGCGAGGATCGCCGATGAACGAGGTCTTGTGAGGAAACTCTTCTCCCTCCAAATCCCAGACAATCACGCCCTGCGCTCCCGTCCGTTTCAGGATGGCGATGCTGCGGTCGGCGTAATCGAGCAGCGCCTTCCGAAAGTTTTCCACGCCATTCGTTCCGGTGAAATCCAAAGCCGGATCATTGAACCAGCCTCGCGGATTTGTCGGAGAGGAATGGAAATTCGACGCAAGAATCAAGACGCCGATTGGACGACGGTCCGGCCAGTGAATGATTTGCGGCGGAACAATCCACACCCTTGCCACGGCTGCGACGGCCGGCAGGATCAACGCGACCGCCATGAGCTTGCGCCTTGCGCTCCACCTGCGCGCGGGCTTTGCGCGGGCACCGGGGCTTCGCGCATCTGAAATCAAATGCTTGCAATGCGGACACCGGACTTTTTTGCCACGATGCCTTTCGTCGCACCGGAGCAACTGGCCGCAATGCGGACAGGTGATTTTGATTTTAGCCATGGGGATGCGTTTTGATCAACCGCCGGATCCGTCCGCAGCCGTCAGGCTGCGATGCCGGTAGTGCAGAATCTTGAACTCCGGCGTGTCTTTGATTTCCCCGGCCAGTTCAAACTTGTCCTCAAATGGCGGGAAAAAGGCGTCGCCATTTTCAATCTCGCGTTTGACGACAGTCAGATAAAGGTCGGAACACTGTGGCAGCAATTGCGCGTAAATATCCGCGCCACCACAAATAAAAACATCGGTGGAAAAACTTTCAGGGTCAAATTTTCCGATGGAATAACGCGCGAGCAAAATGTCTGTTTGTATGCCTTTGTCCGACTTCGTGAAATAGAATTCCGATTGGCGCAGTTTTTTTAAAAAACTGCCGACTCGTTGCCCTCCGCGCCATTCGTGGTATTGTCCAAAAATTTCAGGATGGCTTTTGATTAAACGCCGCGGATGTCGCGTGAGAATTATATTCTTACGATTCGGCAACGCCTTGCCCAGGCCCTCAAATGTCTTGCGCCCCATCAAAATGACTGTCCCAATGGTCTGTTGTTTGAACCACTTGAAATCCTCCGGCAGATGCCACGGGATTTTGTTCCCCGCGCCGATCACGCGGTTCAGCGACATCGCGGCGATGGCTTTGAAGTGTTTCATTTCTTTCGCAACACGACGAACAAATTATCCGCAAGATTCAAACTGCTTAAAACCTTTTCAGCGAAACGATAAACGATCTTCACCGGTTTCAAAATTGGATTTTGTTTGTAAGCCGTCGTGCGTTTGAGCAATGCGGCGCGTTGTTCGTCAGGAATAAAATCACCTTTGTTGCGAAAGTCCTGCCAGATGACAATTGGGTTAAGGTGCATCGAACCGCTCGCGACAATTTTGAAATCCTCCGTCAAGGCAAATTCCTTTAATGTTTTGGCGGTGAAATAATTCAAATGTTGCGAGAAAATATAGCGGTATTTTGCGCCGAGCAGCCGCACGGCGAGAGATTTCATGTTTGGAACCAGGATGAAACAATGACCGCCGGGTTTCAGAAGCATCGCCGCCTTTCTCAAAAATATTTTTGGCTCCAAAAGATGTTCGATGACAGCCCAAAATGTGATTGCGTCGAAGCGCATTTCGCCAAAGTTGTGGCCGGGAAATGAATGGCCAATGATTTCGAGGTCGCGACTGCGCGCATAATCTAGCGCCGGTTTTGAAATGTCCGTGCCGATGGCCCGATAATTTCCGCATGATTTTAACTGAAACAAGAATGCGCCGGTTGAGCAACCGACATCGAGAACCATTCCTTGCGAACAAAATGTTTGGAACAACCGCAACTCGCGTTCAAAGCGGACGCTGGCGTAATCGCTTTCGAGTTTTTCGGGTGAAAAGTAAAATGGCGTCTCCAAATTATTGTAAAACTCGCCGCCCATTTCAGACGGAACAGGATTGGCAAATATCATCCCGCAGTTTTTGCAGCGCACGAGCGCCAGTTCTTTTTTTTGCAAAAATGAAGAATCGTCGTCTTTTCTACAAAGCAGACATTCGCGGTGAATTTTTGTGTTCATTCAAACTGCAATCGGCGCCTTGATGCCCGGATGCGAGTCGTAATTCACCAGTTCAAAATCCTCGAACTTGAAGTCGCCGATGTTTTTCACCGCCGGATTCAATTTCATCTGCGGCAGCGGACGCGGCTCGCGCGAGAGTTGCAGCTTCGCCTGCTCGACGTGGTTCGCGTAAAGATGCAAATCGCCGAACGTGTGGACGAATTCGCCCGGCTTCAGTCCGCAGACCTGCGCGATCATCAGCGTGAGCAGCGCGTAGCTGGCGATGTTGAACGGCACGCCCAAAAAAATATCTGCACTACGCTGATACATCTGACAGCTTAATTCACCGTCGCTCACATAAAACTGGAACAGCGTGTGGCACGGCGGCAATGCCATCGTCCCCAGCTCGCCCGGATTCCACGCGCTGACGATGTGCCGCCGGCTGTCGGGATTTTTTTTGATCTGCGCGATCACGTCGTCAATCTGGTTGAGCGCGCGGCCGTCGGCGGTGCGCCAGTCCGTCCATTGCGCGCCATAAACGCGGCCCAGATTTCCGTCCGCGTCCGCCCATTCGTTCCAGATCGTCACGCCGTGATCGTTGAGCCATTTGACGTTCGTGTCGCCGCGCAAAAACCAGAGCATCTCGTAAATGACGGACTTGGTGTGGACCTTTTTCGTGGTGAGCAGCGGAAACGAGTCGCGCAACGGACAGCGGATTTGCGCGCCGAAAACGGAAAACGTGCCCGTGCCCGTGCGGTCGGCCTTGAACTTTCCGTGATCGCGGACGTGCCGGAGCAAATCGAGGTATTGAATCATCGCGGAAAAAATTTAACCGTGAATGCCGCGAAAAGAAATTATTTTCAAACGATCACGCGCACTTCGGAACGATCCAATTCCACGAGCGAATGTTTTTCAGCGCTTGTTCAATCAACGGCAGGTTGCGTGCGAACAAGTCTTTCAATTCCCGAATTCCAATGTTACCCGTGCGAACCAGCACGAGTTTGTAAGGCTCTTGCCGCAACAGATGCGAATAGTAAAAATCCGTGTCCTTGGAAACCACTACCAATTTTTCATTCGCCGACAAAGCGTTGATGACTTTGTCCGTCGTCAGATTTTTCGCGGGAAGCTGGCGCGTGTGGCGCGCGTCGTGACCGGCGGCTTGCAGCAAACCGCACAAGCCGGGCGGCAGATGCGCGTCCACCAGAAATTTCATGCCAGGACGAGATGCTGGCTTTTGACCTTGAGCGAGCGCGCCGCGAATTCCAGGCACGCCAGCAAATCCTCGCGTTCGAGGTCGGGAAATTCCGCCAGCACGTCCTCAAATGAATCGCCCGCCGCGAGATATTCCAGCACCGACTCCACCGGATAACGCAGGCCGCGGATGACCGGCTTGCCGTGGCAGACGCCCGGCTGGATGGTGATGCGCTCCAATAAAGAATTCATGTTGCAATTTCACGCCAGAACCACGGCAAAGTCAAGGGGCAACGACGATTTGCCGGGACGTGCCGGAGCAAATCGAGGTATTGAATCATCGCAGGAAAAATTTAACCACGAAACGCGCGCGAAAAAAAGAAATTTAGCCGAGGAAATCCGCCGCCGCCAATGCATGTCACCCACGCGCCAGTTTTCCGTTGCAACGATTCAACAATTCACGATTTGCGAACCGCGCTTTACGTTTCGCCGCAAATGGAGTATTCATTCCGCCATGCAAAATTATTTCGTTCCGATTATTGTGGAGCAGACCGGGCGCGGCGAGCGGAGCTGGGATATTTATTCGCGGCTGCTCGTTGACAGGATTATTTTTGTCGGCACGGCGGTGGACGACAACGTCGCGAACATCCTCATCGCGCAGCTTTTGTTCCTCCAGATGTCCGATCCGAAGAAGGACATCCATCTCTACATCAATTCGCCCGGCGGCAGCGTCACAGCGGGCCTGGCGATTTACGACACGATGCAATATCTCACCTGTGACGTGAACACCTACTGCGTCGGGCAGGCGGCGAGCATGGGCGCGGTGCTGCTCGCGGCAGGCACGAAGGGCAAGCGTTACGCGCTGCCGAACGCGAACATCATGATCCATCAGGTGCTCGGCGGCGCGGAAGGCCAGGCGAGCGATGTGGAAATCCGCGTGAAGTATATGCTGAAATTGAAACAGCGACTGAACGCGATTTTGTCAAAGCACACGGGCAAGCCGGTGGAGCAGGTGGAACGCGATTGCGACCGCGACAATTTCATGTCCGCCGACGAGGCGAAGGCTTACGGCATCGTGGATCACGTCGTGCAATCGCGGAAGGAAATTCCCGGTGGAATGGAAAAGGCGGCGGCGATTGCGTGAAATAAAATTTCTCCGCGTTCGAAAGTCTAACGCGCTTGACTTGTGCATACAGCGGCAATACAATTAAACAATGGATTTATTGGCGCACGTTGAAGGATTTGAGTGGGACGGCGGCAACAGCCACAAACCGCTCAAGCACAGCGTCACGGCGAAAGAAGCGGAAGAATCGTTTTTTGACTCGCGCGCCAGAATTCAGGATGACGCGCCACATTCGCAAACCGAATCGCGATGGTGGCTTTGGGGCAGGACGACGCATGGACGTTTTTTGAAAATCGCGTTTACTGTGCGCGGCAGAAAAGTTCGGGTGATTTCCGCGCGAACCATGAACAAAAAAGAAAGATTATTTTATGAATCGCAATGAAAGAACCGTTCGCAAAATGACGACGGCGGATGAATCCGGCAGCGACATCACGAAATCGCGCCCGGCAGTTTTCCCGCGGCTCAAGCCGACCCGCCGGTCCGTGACTGTGCGTGTGCCGACGATAGTTTTGGATAAAATCATGGCCGTGGCAAATCGGCGCGGTTCGCGTTACCAAAGCATGATTAATGAATGGCTCGCAGAACGCGCGGACAATGAATTTCATCGCGCGGCGTAAACTATTAGTTAATAAATTGATATTATGACTGAAATCGAAGCGCATGAATTTATTGAACGGTGGAACCGTAAAATATTTTCGTGGCGTGCAAAAAATGAAGTTGCCGCTGCTCTTCGCATACAGAAATTTGCGATGGGATGTGTGTTTGCGATGTTTCTCTGGATGTTCACGGCAATCCGCCAGATGCGTCATGCAGATTTTTATTTCGGGATTGCGCTTGGAATTCTTGCTTTCATGGCATTTTGCTTTTCTTTCTGGCTCGCTTCAAAGATCCACCAGGCTCGTCGCGTGTTCGGCTATTCCCAAATCATAAATCGTAAATCGTAAATCCAAAATGGCTCGCCCGACCAACATCACGATGTGCAGTTTCTGTGGCAAGTCGCACGCGGAAGTCCGCAAGCTCATTTCCGGGCCGGGCGTTTATATCTGCGACAACTGCATCATCCTTTGCAAAAACGTCCTCGACCGCGAGCTGCAGGTTCAAGCCGAGAAAAAGCAGCCGAAGTTCACCGTGCCCAAACCGGCGGAAATCAAACGCCAGCTTGACCTTTATTGCATCGGGCAGGAATCGGCGAAAAAAACTCTGGCCGTCGCCGTTCACAATCATTATAAGCGCATCCAGCCGGAAGCCGCGCCGGAAAATGACGACGCGAAATCCGCGCGCGTTGACCCGCACGCCGGAGTTGAGATCGAGAAGAGCAACATTTTGATGATCGGGCCGACGGGTTCGGGAAAAACTTTGCTCGCGCGCACGCTGGCGAAAATTCTCGACGTGCCATTTGCGATTGCCGACGCGACGACGTTGACCGAGGCCGGTTACGTCGGCGAGGACGTGGAGAATATCATTTTGCGCCTTCTGCAAAATTCCGATTACGACGTGAAGCGCGCGCAACGCGGCATCGTTTATATTGATGAGATTGACAAGATTGCGCGCCGCTCGGAAAGCGCGTCCATCACGCGCGACGTGAGCGGCGAAGGCGTGCAGCAGGCGTTGCTGAAAATCCTCGAAGGCACGGTTTGCAACGTCCCGCCGCAGGGCGGACGCAAACATCCGCAGCAGGAATATATCCGCGTGGACACGACGGACATTTTGTTCATCTGCGGCGGCGCGTTCACGAGTCTGGAAAAAATTGTTCAACGTCGCTTGGGCCGGCACACGATGGGATTTACCGCGATCGGCGAGACGCACAAAACTTCCTCGCACGCCGCGCGCGACGAAATGTTGTCGCACGTCGAGCCGGAAGATTTGCTCAACGCCGGATTCATTCCCGAATTCGTCGGGCGGTTGCCGATCGTGACGACGCTCGCGGAATTGACCGAAGACCAGATGGTTTCAATCTTGACCGAGCCGAAGAACGCATTGACGAAACAATTCGCCAAGCTCATGGCGATGGAAGGCGTGGAACTGGAATTCACGCCCGACGCGCGGCGCGAACTGGCGGCGCAGGCGCTGAAAAAAGGCACGGGCGCGCGGGCGTTGCGCGGGCTGATCGAGAAGCTGATGCTCGACGTGATGTTCGACGCGCCGGACAACGCCAGCATCGCGCACGTCAAGATCACGCGACAGGTCGTGCGCGGCGAAAGCCAGCCGATTGTCAGACGGAAGCAGGACGCGGAGGCGGCGTGATTTTCTAACGGTGAAACAAACCTTTAACCTTTGTAAAAAATGAAGGTGAGCGCAGATGGTTGATGTATTTCGCCCAAGAGTCTTCCGTCCCAAATTTTCTTTCGACTCGCTCTTCTTCGCCCCGCATCAATTCTAAAATTTGATTGTCTTGGTCTTTGTTCAGCCAGAAACCATGTTCTGGACAGCAATCAATCTGCAAATTGAAGAAGCGATAATCAAATTGCCTGAGCGCAACCGAGCAAACCGGACATTTAAGTTCTGTTGCCTGACTGACAACATAAAGCGAGCCTTTGTTCGCCTCATTGCTGAAAGTCTCGTTTTCAAGTTGATCCAATTCGGCGGGTGTAAGCCACATTCCCTGACAACCCGGACAAGCTTCGACTTCAACGCCGCGATCATTTTGCGTTTGAAGCTCAACATTGCATCTTGGACATTTCATTGCGGCAAGAATACTTGAACTGATTGTGCAATTGCAACGCTGCGTTCACACGCCAATATCCCCGTTCCAAAGTTCCGGCGTGGCCTTGATGAAATCGCGCATCCGTTATCGCGCAAAAATTTCGGATGCCGTGCGTTGTGCCGTCTCAAATCTCCACGAGCTGCTTGTATTCCGGCGCGATGACTTGAGCTTTCGGTTTCATCGCGCGCAAGGTTTCTGCGTGGGCGAGGCATTGCGTTTCCTCGCCGTGGATGCAGACGATTTTCTTGATGTCGCCGGAAAGTTTCTGGACGTAGTTCTTCAATTCATTTTTGTCCGCGTGGCCGGAATAGGTGTCGAGTGAAATCACTTTCGCGCGGACGTTGCAAGGTTCGCCGAAAATGTTCACCGGGTTTTTGCCAGCCGTGATCATGTTGCCGAGCGTGCCTTCAGCGCAGTAGCCGATGAACAGCACCAGATTCTTCGCGTCGCCGATGTTGTTTTTCAGATGATGCCGGATGCGTCCGCCTTCGCACATTCCCGATGCGCTGATGATGATCATCGGCTCCTGCCGGTCGTTGAGCTTCTTGGATTCATCGGCGCTGGCGATGTAAGTGAGATTGTTCATGCCGAACGGGTCTTCGTTGTTGCAGAGCGTGTCGTAGATCGTCGGGCGCAGACATTCGGGATGCTTTTTGTAAATGTCCGTCGCGTTCACGCTCAACGGGCTGTCCACGAAAATCGGGACGCGCGGCAATTTTCCGGCGCAGATCAGTTCGTGCAGCACATAGACAATCTGCTGCGTGCGCCCGACGGAAAACGCGGGGATGATTATTTTGCCGCGCTGCTTGAGCGTTTCGCCGACGTATTTGTTGACCAAATCATCCGCGTCCGGGCGATTTTCGTGGACGCGCGCGGCGTAAGTGGATTCGATCTGGAGATAATCCACATTCTCGACTGGAATCGGGTCGCGCAGTAATTCATCGCCGCCGCGCCCGATGTCGCCGCTGAACAGCCAGCGAAATTTTTTGCCGTCTTCTTGAACGTCCAAAATCATCTGCGCGGAACCGAGAATGTGTCCGGCGTCGCGGAAGGTGACGTTGACGCCAGCAACTGGCGAAAAAGATTTTTCATAATCGTGCGCGACGAGTTGCTGCACGCATTTCTGCGCGTCGGGCGTGGTGTAAAGCGGTTCGACCGGCGGCTGATGTTTCCGTGCGCGAATTTTGGAGACGAACATCGCGTCCTGCTCCTGGATGTGCGCCGAATCGAGCAGCATGATGCCGCACAGGTCGCGGGTTGCAGACGTGCAATGGATCGGGCCGTCGTAATTTTTGCAAAGGCTTGGCAGCTTGCCCGCGTGATCCAGGTGTGAATGGCTCAAGACAACGGCGTCCACCTGCCGTGTGTTGAACGGCAGGATTTTGTTTAATTGTTCGGACTCCTGACGATGGCCTTGGAACAGCCCGCATTCGAGCAACAGCTTCTTGCCGTTGACCTCGATGAGATACATGGAGCCGGTGGTGGTGCGCGCCGCGCCGAAGAAGTGGATTTTCATTGCGGCAATTAAGCCACAGCCTGCCGTCTCGAAGCAAGCAGCGAAGGCGGGATGGATGCGGATTTTTGCCCGTAAAAACAGGTTGGACATCTGCCGCCGTTCCGCTAGATTTTGAGAATCGTTATGAAATGTGAAACGACAAACAGTATTTTGACATTCGTGCTGGGCGCGCTGGCGCTGCTCGGCGTGCTTTTCGCGCTGCAAACTATTTTCCTCACGCGCGAACTGCGCCAGTTGGGAGCCAGGGCCGCCGCCGACAACAACATTCTCGCGCAAATGCAGGGTCCCGCA
Source organism: Verrucomicrobiia bacterium (assembly GCA_036510395.1). GTDB lineage: Bacteria > Verrucomicrobiota > Verrucomicrobiia > Limisphaerales > UBA11358 > UBA11358. The sequence goes on along the minus strand of DATCDZ010000117.1, from coordinate 3,483 downwards.
CAGGCGCTCTTTAACGACGTGACAGCCTACAACAATAAAAATCGCAGCCCGGAACTCACGAAGCTGATTGAACCGCCGGCCAAACCCGCCGCCAAATAACCGCCATGAACGATTTCCAAACGCCTTTGAATTCGCAATCCGACCTTTCGGATCAGGTCGCCGCGCTGCGCCGCCAGACGTTCGTGCTGTTGCTCGCGCTCATCGTGGTCAGCGCCACGCTCACGGGCTATTTATATTTGCAGGCCAGGCACGCGCGCCGTGACATCGCACAGACGACGCAGATACTCCAGGCTCTCAATAAAAACCGCGCGGGCATCCAGAACTTTGTCCGGGAACTCGCCGACTACGGCCAGAAAAACCCGGATTTTCAGCAGCAGGTTTTGAAGAAATACGGAATCTCAATCACAAACTTTCCGGCGAAGAAATAGCCTGCTTCACCTTCACGCCGCAGTTCGGGCAAAAGTTCGACCGCGGCGGAATTTTTTGTCCGCAGCCCGCGCAATCCGTGTGCGCCTTCTTGTGTCTGTGATGGATGACGAGATTGCGGATATACGGAATCCATGTGAACGCGTAGGCAAAGATGATGACATGATGTCTGTCGTAAAAAATCGCATACAGCAGCAGCAGCAGCGAACCGGCGAGGCTCAACCACCAGAACAAAACCGGCACGACGACCCGCCTTTTTTTTTCCGTCGCATACCATTGCACGAGAAAGCGCGAGAAAAAAACAGCGTTGCCCAGCCAGCCGACCACAGTCCAAAAGACGACCCAGTTCATAAGTTTGCCAGAAAATAATCCAAAACGGCATGAATTTGGAGTTGGAATTTCTTTTTTTAACTTCCAGCTTCCAGCTTCTGCCTTCAGCCGCCCGCGACTATCTTAACAATTTCCAATTTGTCGCCCATGTTCAATTGCCGCCGCGAAAATTCCGACGGCGCGACGGCCTCGCCGTTATGCTCCACGACGACGCTGCGGGGCAGCAGTTTTTGCGCGACCAGAAATTTCTCAATAGAGCAGGGCAGTTTTGCCGCGATTGCGATTCCGTTGGCTGTGACAGATGAATTCATGGTTTCACAAAATCGTTCGAGACGCTGTTGAAAATGATGTCGTCCGCATCGCCGAAAATTTTGTTTTTGCCAGCCGATGAAATCACAAAGCTGTTTGTTGACAGAAAGTTGATGGCAAAAGGTGTTCCCCAAGGATCAACACGAAACAATTCAATTTTTTTTGAATCGTCTCTGAAAAGTTTCTTCAAGACCTGATCATAATCGCCTGCTGGATAACGTCCGAATTCGTATTGATAATTTTTGATTTCTGATCGTAACCTCATTATCAAAACTACTCTACACCGAACATTTTTGTTGAGTGTCGATCCGGTTTCAGCGGGCAACAACATTGCGACGAGCAAGGCGATTATGGCCAAGGCAACCAGCCAGAAAATCAATCGTTTCATAATTTTCACGGCGCCGGCAATTCATCTCCCGGTTTCAACGTCAGCTTTTCGGGCGAGTCGTTGAGTTGCAGCACCACGCCGTTGTCCTGGATTTTCAGGCAGCGCACCCTTACATTTCCGCCTTTCAGCTTGATGCTTTTCTGGTCGCCCGCCGCGAACGACACGCCGTTGATGACCGCCTCGGTGTCCTTGCCAATTGACATCAGCCCGTTGAATTTCAATTTGTCCGGCAACGGCGGCGGCGCTGTGGAAAACAAAACTGCCGGCGCGGGCGGGACAATCGGTGCGAGGTTCGCATCCGCGTCAAAAGTTTCTCCATTTCCGTTTTTAACCCAGTCCAAGACGTAATCCGTCCCGGCTTCGTGCTCGACGGCCGCGAGCGTCTTGATTTTCCCGTTCGTGTAGGGATTTTCGAGGATGCTCTTCTGCATCTCCGGCAGCTTTTTCGCCTCCATCAATTTGTAGGCTGTCAGTTCGCAGATTGCCTCAATCGTGTCCTGGTCAATGACGCGGCCGGCGGGACGGTTTTCGTTGATCCACAGATGCGTGTATTCGTGCGCCGCCACGCCCATCATTTCCTCGCGCGTCCGACCGCTCAACATCACGACCTCGTGCGTGCAGGCGCCGTCCGCCGTCTTGCGCGTGCTGGCGAAGCCGAATTTGTGCAGGCCGTTTGCGCCCTGTTTTTCCGACCAATAATCCACGTCGAACAAACTCACCGTCACGTCGGGATATTTCAAGGCGAAACGCGGGCCGTAAATGTCCACGACCTCTACGCGCACCTGTTCAAACAATTCCTTCGCCTGACCCAAAGTCAGCACGACGTTCGTCTTGTCGAACCGGCAGATGAGGCGGCCGTCCGGTGTTTTGATGTGGCCGTCGCCGTCCTTGATGGGCAGGCCGCAGATCGAGCAGTGATCTCTGATATGATAGCAGTCGTCGCAGACCGGCCCCCACTGAGACATCCAGATTTGGCCGGTCAACGGCCCCTTGCCGCAGACGATGCAATAATAATTCGTCTCCCCAGCTGCGGCGATCATCCAGATCGTTGCAAAGAAAAATGAAATGAACGCCAGCCTGCGCATGAGTCACAATATCCGCACTCCCGCTCCGTTTTGCAAAAGGTTTCAACCGCCAAGAATAGGCTTGCTTCTTACGACACGTTGAATCATTTCATTATACCCTTGAACTTCGGACTCGCATTTTCCCTTGCACGCAGATCCATGTCCCACATCCGAGACACATTCCGTGCAAAGTCCTTTGCTGCAATTTTTACAGATTGCAACCGCATCAATTTGCGGATGATAAAAACATTTCATTGAAAACTTTTATGCCAGCTTCGGCGTCAGTTGGCCATTAAGAAATTTTCCCCTCATACAATTCCGCCATCGGGAACACGAGGTCAAAATCGTTCCAATGCAGGAAGCCGTCCTCGACGGTGAATTTGCGGAAGCGTTTCCGGTCGTGATACGCCTGCACCGCCGGATGCCGCGACTGGCTCAAGAATTGCGCGAAGTCCACGAGGCTTTCGTGGCCGTCGTCGAAACAGAGACGCAGTTTGTAAGGCGGCACATATTCTGCCGATTCGATGCGGACGACTTTTGGCATCCGCGATTTCTTTTTTTCCAAGGCGATCATTTTAATTTCCGTGTGATGATTTCAGTTTCAATTTGCCGGTGATGGACAAAAAATTCAATCCATTTGCGAACAATATCGTCGGTTCTTTGCGAAATCAATAGTTTGAAATTGGCAAACGCTTTGCCATTTAGCGGTTTCATTCCGGCGACCGGCAAAATGCGAATGCCAACAACGATTCCATTTTCGATCACCAATTCCGCCTTACTCTCGCAGCCTTGATAAAATCCGTGGACGTGAACCGGCTCGTGTTCGTTCGCGTAAAAATAAATGCGCAAGCCGAAGTATTCGTAAAGTTTCGGCATACGAAAAAACTCACGCCAGCTTCGGCGTCAGTTGGCCGGAAACTTTGCGCGTGGGTTCTTCCGTTTCGGCGCGATAATGTTCCAGTTCCT
>DATCDZ010000116.1:0-5388 GCA_036510395.1 Verrucomicrobiia bacterium | reverse complement strand
CGCGATGGCCAGACCGCCTTTGATTCTCGTCACGCCAAGCATTGAAAAACGCGGCGTGGAATTTCACGATTTGTCCGCAAGCCTTTCGGTGAAATATGATTTCGCCGTCACGCAGGCCGGCGGAATTCCCGTCGCCGCGCCGACGACGACGGATTGCAACCTGCTCGCCGAAGTTGTCCGCCGCGTGGACGGCGTCCTGCTCACCGGCGGCGACGACATCAATCCCGACCTCTACACGAAAAATCTTCCGCGCGCCGTCCGCAAAACCGTCGAGCAGACTCCCGACGGCGGCGGGCGCGATTGGCGCGAACTGGTTTTGATCCGTGAAGTTTTCCGCCAGCGCAAACCGCTGCTGGCGATTTGCCGAGGCCATCAATTGTTGAACGTCGCGCTCGGCGGACAATTGATTGCGGACATCCGGCGGCAAGTTCCGGGCGCGCTGAACCATCAGCGTTTGGACAAGCCGAACAATCTGACGCATGGAGTGACATTGACAGCAGGTTCGCTGCTCGCCAAGATTGTCGGCGGGAAATCCCTGGGCGTGAACAGTTCGCATCATCAGGCGGTTTTAGAGCCGGCGGAGCCGCTGGCAGCCGTGGCGCGGAGCAGCGACGGCATTGTGGAAGCGATGGAATTGCGGCCGGGCGCGGCGCGGCGGATGCCGTTTTTCTTGAGCGTGCAGTTTCATCCCGAACGGCTGGTGGAAAAATTTGCGGGGCATCGCGCGATTTTTTCGCGGTTTGTGAACGCCTGTGTCCGCAATCATGATTTATGAACAAGCAAATCCTAGTTGTAGAAGACGAGGCGGAAATCCGCAGCGTCCTCGGCGACGTTCTGAAAGGCAACTACCACGTCACCGAGGCGGCTTCCGGAGCGGAGCTTAAAAAAATGCTGTCCGACGAAGCGCCCGACGCCATTTTGCTCGACCTCAATCTCGGCGACTCCAACGGGCTGGAACTGCTTCCGCTGATCAGAAAAAGCTGGCCGGAAACCGAAGTCATCGTGCTGACCGGAAACACCACGGTCGAGGCCGCGCTCGAAGCCACCAGGCGCGGCGCGTTCCATTTTTTAAGCAAGCCGTTTGAATTTGCGAACCTTCAGGTCACGGTCGAGCGCGCGCTGGAGCACAAAAGCCTGCGCGAGGAGACCAAGTCATTGCGCGAGGCGCTGACCAGCGGCGGCGGCATCTCGCCCATTTTTCACAGCCCCTCCATGCGCGCCGTGCTGCGCACCATCGAGCGCATCGCGCCAAGCGACGTCACGGTTCTCATCACCGGCGAAAGCGGCACGGGCAAGGAAGTCATCGCCGACCTCATCCATACGTTGAGTCCGCGTTCAAAAAACAAGATCATAAAAATCAACTGCGCCGCCCTGCCGCGCGAACTCATCGAAAGCGAATTGTTCGGCTACGTCAAGGGCGCGTTCACCGGCGCGCACGCCGACCGCAACGGACTTTTTCGCACGGCCGAAGACGGGACATTGTTTCTCGACGAAATTTCCGAGATGCCCGTTGAAACTCAGAGCAAGCTGCTCCGCATCCTGCAGGATCAAAAAGTCCGGCCCGTCGGCGGCAAGACCGATTACCAGACCAACTGCCGCATCATCGCCGCGACAAACCGCAACCCCGAGGATGCCATCAGGAGCGGGAAACTGCGCGACGACCTGTATTACCGCATCAGCGCGATTTCCATCCATCTGCCGCCTTTGCGCGAGCGCCGCGACGACATCATGCCGCTGGCCAACTCGTTTTTGAAGCGCTTCGACGCGCAGGCCAACCGCAGCATCAACGAATTTTCCCTCGACGCCAAGGAACGCCTCACCTCGTATGACTGGCCGGGCAACATCCGTCAGTTGCAGAATGAAATCCAGCGCGCCGTGCTGCTGTGCGAGGACAACGAGATCCGGGCCAGCGATTTTTCCGTTACGAACATACGGACCAGCGTCTCGATCTCCGGCGAAATGGATTCCAATTTCACGCTGCTCGAAAGTGTCGAGCGCAACGCCATCATCCAGATGCTCAAGGAAACCGAAGGCAACAAACACGAAGCCGCCAGACGCCTGGGCATCGGACGCCAGACGCTTTACAACAAGATCAAGGCTTATGGGATTGAAACTTGATTTTCGCAGCTTTTGCCAAAATATGTGCAACACTCAAAGCAGAAGGAAAAAATATGCCGGACGAGAACTTGCGGCAAACATTGGATTGCAATAGCCGAAAAGGATAGGCTGCAAATGAATGCGTCTATTATCTGTTAGGCGGCAGATGCCAGCGCAAAATTTTTATACAAAAAGCCAGATGTCGGTGTCTATTGATTGAGATAGAGATAGAAAATGACAAAACTTATGAAACATCGTGCATTCTTGATGGTTGTGTCGCTTATCGTGTCGTTGACAGGTTGTTCACATCAGCCGGCATCCACGCCGAAGACCCAAGGTTCAGCAAATTTAGGGGTGATTGAAGTCACAGATGGAGGCGTTTATCGAATTACGTCCAGCGATGGGCGAGTATTTGTGGTGAAGTCTTCCATTCTCCATGACCAGACAGTGCTCCGGGGTGACAAACTGACCGTCCTCAAAGGCGAGAATATCCTGATGAAGATCAGCGAGGAGCAGGCAGTTGGTAGCAATCGTAAGCCGTCCAATTTCGAGGTATTGGCACTGCCCGGCGAGCAAGTTGCTCGGCTGGGTGAAGATGAATCTTTGGTTATCACCGTTACAGCAAAAATTAAACATGCGCCTAACAAGTCGCAGGGCCAACCGCCGTTGGCACTGGCAGTTCCGCTGTCGCGGTTCACGTCACGAGTCGGCGGTGGATCAGCTTTTTACGTTAGCCGTCATCGCGCATCAGCAATTACAAATTTATGAAACAAGACACCACATTCACTGAAATCCGCGCCAGCGTGATTAGTTCACTCATGCTGGCGATTGGTTATCTTTACATCACCGGCTTATCCAGCCAGCTTCGCGTTTGGTTGTTCATGGTTTTGGTTGCCGTGTGTTTTGTTTTGATGATGAAGTCGCTCGTTGACCTATTTGTGTGGGCGTTCGGTCAATTCGCAGCCTTTTCCGGCAGACGTGTTGGCAAAACTGTCAGATTTATTCGTTGTTTATGACGCCGAACAAGTCGCCAGAGCCAACGCCGACTGCCCCTTGAGTTTATGGATGGTTTGGGTTGGACAACATTTATCGAGATTGCGGAGCCGCTCGCCCCACCTAAATTTCTAAATGGCACAATGCCAAAATGGAACCTTGACACAGGTTATTTACGCATTTACTTGACCGTTTGAGGCTCCGGCTGGATCACTTTTTCTTTTTCCAATTTTTCGAGCTTGGGCGCGATGACAACCTGGGAGTAGCCGGCGCTGGAATTGTTGTCGTAGTATTGCTGGTGATAATCCTCCGCCTTGTAAAATTTCTTGAGCGGCACAATTTCCGTCACGATGGGATGCTTGAAATCTTTTTGCGCCTCCGCCTTTGACTGTTCGGCAAGAAGTTTTTGGTTTTCGTCACGATACAAAATGATGGAGCGGTAGGACGTGCCTTCGTCTGCGCCCTGGCGGTTCAACGTGGTCGGGTCGTGCGCCTGCCAGAAAACGTCCAGCAGCTTCGCGTAGGAAATTTTTGACGGGTCAAATTCGATTTGCGTCACCTCGGCGTGGCCGGTGGTCTCGGTGCAGACTTCCTCGTAGGTCGGGTTTTCCGTGGTGCCGCCGGCAAAACCGCTGGTCACGGAAATGACGCCGGGCAGCCGCTCAAAAACGGCTTCCATGCACCAGAAACAGCCGCCGCCGAGGTCGACGATTTCAGTTTTGTTGGTCGAGGTCAATTCGGGTTTGTTCATGGCATTGGTCGGTTGGAGTGGCTGGGCCTCCTGGCGCGAGCATGAAAAATTCAGCGCGGCAGCGGCCAGCATAACCCAGGACAATTGTTTCATATTTGTTGGACACCCGGCAGCGGATTTTATTCCAAATTCATTCACCCATCAATCTTCGTTTTCCGGCTTGTCCAGGTTTTCGCCCGGCGGCAGGTCGACGTATTTTTCAAAATGCTCCGGGCGCAGCGGTTCGGAAATTGCGTGCTCGCCGTTGAACCATTTGCCGAGGTCAATCAGTTTGCACCGTTGCGAGCAGAACGGCCCGAACTTTCCGTTGAACCAGTCTCCGGATTTTTTACAAACGGGACATTTGACATGCGGCATGGCCTTATTTGGTTTCCGTCACCATCGTCTTGATGTCACTGACGACGTTGGTGATGTCATCCGCCGCCGCGCCGCCGGTTTGCAGAATTCCCTGCACGTCGTTGAAAATCATCTGCTGCTGCGTCGTGGAAAGATGCGAGCCGTTGAAAACGGCGTGGATGTCCTGCGCAAGTTTCGCGTGCTGCGGCTGCATGGCCGCCTTTCCGGCAACGGCCGACGCGAGATTGTCGGCGAGCATGGACGTTGAAGCGGGCGACGGCTTCACGCCTTGAGGTGCAACGGTGAGGTCGTCCAGCAGCAGTTTTTTTTGCGGCGCGTCTGGCTTGAGTTCGGCAAGTTTACCGAGGGCATCGAAATCAACGCTCAAGTTGGAGATGTTTTTGAGCGTGGCTTCGAGCGCGGGATTGGGCGGCGGCGCGGGCGGATTGTTGTTTTGCGGAGGCGGTGTGGTTGGCGGCGGGGCGCCTTGCGGCGGCTCTCCGGCGGCGACGTTTCGCGCCTGCTGTTCGGCGATGTTGTAAATGCCGCCACACACGCCATTCACCGCGAGGAGCGCGCAGAAAATTACGACGGGCGTTTTCATAAACCTCTAATTTGCGATCAGCGTCCGGTTCGAGGACAAATTCAAAATGTAGTCGTCCAGGATGTTTTCCGTTTCGTCGAGGATAGGGTCAACATCCTGGGTTTTTGTGACGACATCGGCAAAATGCGAACCGGCGGCGGGCGCGTTTGTTTCATCCTGTTTCAAAGGAATGCCGGCGGCGACAGCATTGTTGGTTGTCATTATCGTCACGCTGCCGTTTTCATTGGTCGCGATCACCAGCGCGTTTTCGTTGGTTGCAATCAGCGGTTCGGACGCGGGCAGTCCGGACAATCCGGCGTTTTCAACCGTGATGTCATAAATCTTTTCGCCCGGCAGCGGACGCATGGCGCGTTCGGCGGCACGCTTCATGTTGCGGGCATAATTGGTTTGCATTTGCATTATCGCATCGTGCTCGTTCAAGCTCGCCGTATTGTCGGCCTGAAGCTTTTTGAACCGGGTGATGTCCTGGCGGATGTAAATGAAATCCTGGTTTGTGGCGACGCGCGCCTCGGACTCCCGGCGCAGCGCGGCAAGGTAAGGTTCGACGAGGTTCAACTTGTCATAAACCAGATTCAATTTTTCGTAATCGGCGTTGGGAATCGTGTCG
>DATCDZ010000115.1:0-8444 GCA_036510395.1 Verrucomicrobiia bacterium | reverse complement strand
TGGCGGGCGACTGCGCGGACCAGGTTTATCGCCAGGCAATCACGGCGGCGGGCGCGGGCTGCGCGGCGGCGATTGATGCGGAACGGTTTCTGTCGGCGCGGAATGAGTAGTTTCGGAGCTTGTTGCGGCTATGATTTCCCATCCGTTTTGGAATGGACGAAACGGCCTCGGCGCGTAGAAATTGTCCCGATAGAATTCCTTCAACTTCATCGCCCGTTTCCAGCGCGCGCTGGAAAAATATGCGGCATCGCCGTCGGCAGGCTGATGGGATTATCCGGTTCACAAATAATTTGGGCAAGGGCGTCACTCCACGCGTCTGGCGGGCAGGGGACTGCCCGACCTGGCTATTTTAGTCCGTTTGATTGTCTTCTGGATGATCCCGAATTATTACGCCTTTTATTTTGAATGGAACTGTCCTAGAGTATTTATGTCACCACCATCGAAAATAAAACGTCTGACTTAAACAATCACAACTGTAAAACAAAACATGAAAAAAATCATATTCACCCTCGTTATCACCACCGCCGCCGTCATGATGGGCGCGCCAGCGGTTCTGGCCCAGGAACGGCATGTCAGTCCGCACGAAACTTTGAGTTCGGTCATTGACGGCAACCGGGTCACCATCACTTATGGCCGGCCTTTTGCCATCAAGCCCGGCACGACCGAGGCCCGCAAAATCTGGGGCGGGCTGGTGCCCTACGAAAAACCTTGGCGCATGGGAGCGGACGAAGCCACGACCCTCATCACGCAAAAGTCAATTGTGATGGGCGGGACAGCCGTTCCGGCAGGCGTCTATACATTATATATGGTGCCAAGCGAAACCGGCGTTTCCAAGCTGGCCATCAGCACAGGTCTTGGCGGGTGGGGAATCCCCGTGGACACGAAGCATGATCTGGCGCAGGTGGACTTGACGAAGACGGCGCTGGACAAGCCGGCTGACCAGTTCACGATGGGAATTGATAAAAATCCGGCGGGTGGCGGCCTAATCAAATTGATGTGGGAGAACACGCAGTATGCTGCGGCGTTCACCGTGGCGAAGTAAAGACCCTCGCCTTCGCGCTTTCCAGGGCGTGCGGCACATGTGCATGAAAGAATTTGTTTTTGGCTATGCCTGCGCCGCGATGATTCTTGGCGCTCCGTTTGCCGCCCAGTGCGAGCCGGTTTCTTCCGCGCAAATCCTTCAGGAACTGCGCGAGTTCCGCACCTTTGGCTCCGTGCTCATGGTCGCCGCGCACCCGGACGATGAGGATCGCCCCCTGCTCGCCTTCCTCTCGAAAAGCCGCGACTTCCGCACCGGCTACCTCTCCATCACCCGTGGCGACGGCGGCCAGAACGAGATCGGCCCCGAGTTCGACGCCAAGCTCGGCGTCATCCGCACGCAGGAGCTGCTCGCTGGCCGGCGCATTGACGGCGCGCGGCAGTTTTTCACCCGCGCGGTTGATTTCGGCTACTCGAAGAGCATGGAAGAGACGCTCCGCATCTGGGATCATCAGGCCGTGCTTGGTGATGTCGTGCGCGTTGTCCGCACCTTCAGGCCCGATGTGATTGTCACGCGCTTCGCCCCCGTCGCGCAGCCCGGCAACCACGGCCATCATAACGCCTCGGCCCTCCTCGCCGTCGAAGCATTCAAAATTGCCGGAGACTCCAATTCGTATCCTGAACAAATTGTCGAGGGACTCGCGCCGTGGCAGCCGACGCGAATCGTCCAGGACGGCGGCAACGGCCTCTCCATTTCTGGCGGCAATACCGATCCGGTCAACGGCGAAACCGTGCAGGCCATCGCCGCCCGCACGGGCGCGCAGCACAAGACCCAGGGAGTCGGCGGTTTCGGCGGGCGCGGCGGTGGCGGTGGCAACGGCAATTTCAGAGCCGGCTTCACCCTGCTCAACGGCGTGCCCGGCACCAACCTGATGGATGGCATTGACCTGACCTGGTCGCGCGCGTCTGGCGGCGCGGACATCGGCAAACAGGCAGACGAAGTCATCGCGCAATTTGACACGAACAATCCGGTGGCGAGCGTGGATGCTTTGCTCAAGCTGCGGGCGAATCTGGCGCCGCTGGCCACCAGTCCGCAAGTGGACTTCAAGCGAAAGCTGCTCGACAAGATTTTGCAAGATTGTCTGGGTCTGGTCGTCACCACGACCATTCCGAGTGCCGAAGTGGCCGCCGGCGAAGAATTGAAAATGCACAGCGCCGCAACCGTGCAAGCGAAATTCCCAGTGACCTGGCTGGCATGGGGTGGGCCTTCGCCAGATGTCGTGCTGAAACCAAATGAACCCGCAAGCCGGAACGTGACGTTGCCCACAGCCAACTTGCCCCTGACGCAACCTTACTGGCTGCGTGAAAGCGGGACGGTTGGGATGTTTCGTGTTGACGATGCGAAACTGATTGGCCAGCCGGAAAATCCGCCGCCGGTTTCGGTCACGAACGAATTTCAAATTGGCGGCAATAACGGACAGATGTTGGCCGTCGTCAGCGACCCGGTCCAAACCGGCACGGAATCCGGCAAATTTGAAGCGCGCCGCACGTTGAAAATCATTTCGCCGGTGTCGCTGGCGTTTGGTTCCGGCGTGGCCCTTTTCGAACCGGGCGCGAAGAAAACAGTTGAGGTCAAAATTACCGCGGCGCGCGCCGGCGTGAGCGGGACGCTGCACATAGAATCGCCGGCGGACTGGAAAATTTCACCCGCGAGCCAGCCCTTCAAAATGGCAAACGCCGGGGACAAGATAAAACTCGTGTTCAACGTCACCGCGCCCGCGCAGGCGTCGTCGGGCAGTTTTCTCGCCGTGGCGGACATCGGCGGGCAGCAGTTCAGTAACGGGCGATATGAGATTCGCTACGACCACATTCCAGTTCAATTGCTGCAGTCGGCGGCGCGGCTTAAGGTCGCTGCGTTTGATTTTGCGATTCGCGGAAAAGCCGTCGGCTATCTGCCCGGCGCGGGCGACGACACGGCGGAAGACCTCACGCAGCTCGGCTACTCGGTCACTACGCTAACGGGCGCGGATTTGACGCCGGAAAAACTGCGCGGGCTGGATGCGGTGGTCATCGGCGTGCGCGCGTTCAACGAGCGCAACGACCTCGCGGCGAATCTGCCCGGATTGTTTGCCTACGTCGAAAACGGCGGCACGGTGGTCGCGCAATACAACCGTCCAAATGGACTGAAGACGCCGCAGCTCGGCCCCTATCAAATATCAATCGCGGGACAGGCGCCGCAGCAGCGCGTGACCGACGAGAATTCGCCGGTGACATTTCTTGCGCCGGATAACGCGGCATTGACCACTCCGAACCGCCTTGCACCGGACGATTTCAAAGGCTGGGTGCAGGAACGCGGTGCATATTTTCCGAGTTCATGGGATGAGCATTATGCGGCGGTGCTGGCGATGAACGACCCCGGCGAAGAACCTCTCAAGGGCAGCGTGCTGGTGGCGCGATACGGCAAAGGCTATTTCGTCTACACCGGTCTGGCATTTTTCCGGCAGCTCCCCGCCGGCGTGCCGGGTGCTTACCGGCTTTTCGCCAACTTGGTTTCCCTTGGCAAATGAAGCCGCCGCAAGCCGATCCACCAGATTCCGATGAGGCCCCGCGCGTGCCGGGCTTCCGCCACTGGCGCGGCATTTACATTTTTGTCTTCGCGTTTTTTGTGCTGGTCGTGGTGTTGCTCGCCATCTTCTCGCGTTACTTTGCATGAATGCGCTCGACTGGTTCGTCCTGCTCGGCACGATGCTGGGCATCGCCGCCTACGGCACATGGCGCACGCGGCACACCGACAACCTCAACACGTATCTCAAGGGCAATCGCAACACCGGCTGGCTGACGATCGGCTTGTCTGTCATGGCCACGCAGGCGAGCACCATCACTTATCTCTCGCTGCCGGGTCAGGCTTATGAGAGTGGGATGGCGTTCATTCAAAATTATTTTGGGTTGCCGCTGGCGCTCATCATCGTCTGCGTGGTGTTTCTGCCGATTTATCGCAAGCTCGGCGTCTATACCGCCTATGAATATCTCGGAAAACGCTTTGACACGAAGACGCGGCTGCTCGGCGCGTCGCTGTTTCTTTTGCAACGCGGCTTGCAGGCGGGCATCACGATTTATGCGCCGGCCATCATTCTCTCAACCGTGCTGGGCTGGCGGCTCGACCTCACGATTATTTTCACCGGACTGCTCGTGATCGTCTATACCGTGACGGGTGGCAGCGTGGCGGTGAACCTCACCCAAAAATGGCAGATGGCCGTGATCTTCGGCGGCATGATCACCGCGTTCGCCGTGCTGCTGACGAAGCTGCCTGCCGACGCGCTGCACATCGCCGGCGCGATGGGCAAATTGCAGGCGGTGGATTTCACGCCGGATTTGAAGCGGCGCTACACCTTTTGGAGCGGGATGCTCGGCGGATTATTTTTGTCGCTCTCCTATTTCGGCACCGACCAGTCGCAGGTGCAGCGTTACATCGGCGGCGCGGCGTTGCGCGAAGGCCGGCTGGGTTTGATGTTCAATGCTGTCTTCAAAATCCCAATGCAGTTTTTCATCGTCCTGCTCGGCGCGATGCTGTTTGTGTTCTATCAATTCCAGCCGGACACGCCGGTGTTCTTCAACCAAACCGAGTGGCGGAGTCATGTCGAGAGCCCGCAAGGCGCGACGTTCAAGGCCATCGAGGAAAAATACAGCGTGGTTCACGCCGACCAACAGACGAAGATCCGCGCGTGGGTCGCCGCCCGCGATCACGGCGATGCCGCGCAGGAATCCGCCGCGCGCAGCGCGATGGCCGGGGCGCAAAAAGCTGCGAACGCTGTCCGGCAAGAAGCGCGTGACGCATTGAAAGCCGCCGACCCAAACGCGCAGGTCAAAGATTCGGATTACGTCTTCATCACCTTCATCCTGACGCAACTGCCGCACGGAGTCGTCGGCCTGCTGATCGCGGTGATGTTTGCCTCCGCGCTTTCTTCCAAGGCCGGCGAACTGAACGCGCTCGGCACGACCAGCACGATTGATTTGTGGCGCCATTTCCGCCCGCTCGCCGCGCACGACGAAGCGAGAAATGTCCGCAACGCAAAATGGTTCACTGCGCTGTGGGGATTATTCGCAATCGGCTTTGCGCTTTATGTGAGCTCCGCCGAGAATCTCATCGAAGGGCTGAACATCGTGGCCTCGATTTTTTACCCGGCGCTCCTCGGCGTGTTCGTCGTGGCGTTCTTTCTGAAACACGTCGGCGGCTCGGCGGTTTTTCTGGCGGCCCTGGCGGCGCAGATTTTCGTTCTGGCGCTTTTCCTTTTTGGCAAGATTTATCCGGCTCACGAAATCGGCTATCTCTGGCTGAACCCAATCGGCGTCGCTGCGTGTGTTATTTTCAGTGTCGTCCTTCAACTGATTTTCGGCGACAAGGCTAAAACCCGACCGGATCCAATATGAATGCCGCGCCCGTCATCTGTTTCGGCCAGCAGCCCTGCGGGTTTTTTCCGAAACGATTTCTGTTTGCCAAAATCCAGACGGCGCGCCGGCTGCAATCGGAAATCGGCGGCGAAATCGTTTTCTTCTGCCACGACAGCGACCACGATCCGCGTGAAACGCGAACCATTTTGCGACATCGCAAGACGAATGAGCCGGCACAACTGAACTTCGCCGTGGAAAACAAAATCCAGCGCAAGTTCTCGCCGCTGCACCTCAAAAAAATTTCCGACGGTTGGCAGGAAAAAACCGCGCTTCAATTGCCCAACTATATTGACCATCCGCTGATTGAAATTTTCAAAAAAATTTCCGCCACCAACGTCGCGGACTTCTGTTTGGAAATGTATCGCCTCATGGGTTTGCTGGATGGCATCCGCGTGGCGCGTTCGAGCGACCCGGATTTTCGGCGCGCGGCCTGCGACATTTCCGAGTTTTTCGTGGATGTTCCACATGAAAACGAAATTGTCCGTGCGCGTCTGGATGACGGAGTTTTGAAATTGCACGAAGGCGGCGATTCGTTCGTGACGCTGCCGCTGACCGTGTTCACCAAGGAGCAAATCAGCCCGGCGCGTGACGTGCGATTGCGCTGGATGCAATCCGTGCTGCATTGCACACATTACATTGCCGGCGCGGGCGAGAAGGATTATCTTCGCACCGAAGAAACTCCTGAAATCAATTTTGCCGCCCGCGACGCCATTGACCGATCCGATGAAGCCTACACCGAACCATACTGATTTTGCACCGTTGCTCGCCTTCGGGGCGCATCCCGACGACATTGAGTTTGGCTGTGGCGGCGTCATTGCGAATGAGACGCGCGCAGGTCGCGCGGTGCATTTTGTCATTTGCTCGCGCGGAGAGTCTGGCAGTCATGGCACGCCAAAACAACGCACTGCCGAGTCCAGGCGCGCGGCGAAAATTTTGGGCGCGACGGTTGAATTTCTCAAACTCGACGGCGACGCGCATCTGGAAATCCGCGCCGCCCATGCGATTAAGCTGGCGGAGATCATCCGGCGCATCCGTCCCTGTATCGTGCTCGCGCCGAGCGTTGTTGAAAACCAGCATCCTGATCATTGGCGGCTGGGAAAACTGGTGCGTGACGCAGCGCGTCTGGCGCGCTACGGCGGTCTGAAAGAACTGCGCCAGCACAAACCACACTCAATTGAACAATTGTTTTTTTATGCGGTGACGCCGGAAGCGGAGCCGCGCGACATCACGCCGGTGCTGATTGATGTTTCCTCGCCGGAAACGATTTCGGCTTGGACTGCGGCAATGAACGCACACGCGTCGCAAACGTCCGCCCGGAACTATGTCGAGTTGCAGCTCACCCGGTCGCAATTGTTCGGCGCGCGGGCTGGCGTTGGACATGGCATCGCACTGTTCCCCAACGAGCCGCTGGTGTTTGAATCGCTGGCTCACGCGGGCCGAGGTGCGCGACGTTTCTGACATGGAACGCCCATTGAAAATCGGCATCACGTGTTATCCGTCGGTCGGCGGGAGTGGCATTCTTGCGTCGGCGCTGGGCGTGGAACTTGCCAGTCGCGGACACGAAGTTCATTTTATCAGTTACGAGCGCCCGTTCCGAATGACGGCGGACGCGCCGCGACTTTTTTTTCATCCGGTGGCGATCAACGATTACGACCTTTTCAAATATCCCGACTACACGCTGCCGCTCTCGGTGAAAATGGCCGAGGTGAGCCGCGACCATCAGCTCGACGTTCTCCACGTTCACTACGCAGTGCCGCACGCGACGGCCGCAATCCTTGCGCGTTCCATGCTGCCAGCGGAGCAGCAGCCGCGCATCGTCACCACCTTGCATGGCACGGACACCACATTGCTCGGCGCTGATCCGGGCTATGGCCCGGCCATCCACCACGCCTTGACTCATTCTGATGCCGTCACGACCGTTTCAAATTTTTTGAAACAGGAAACGCAGCGCGTGCTCGGCTTTGACGGGCCGATGGAAGTCATCCACAATTTTTTTGAGCCGCGTCCGCCCCGGCGTTCGCGCGAGGAAATGCGACGTGAACTCGGCCTGCGCGATGAAGCCTTAATTTTCCATTCCTCCAACCTGCGTCCGTTGAAGCGGATTGATCTGCTGCTGGAAACGGTCGCGCGCATCCAGCGTCGCGATTCGTTCAAGCTCGTCATCCTTGCCGGTGGAGTCTTCGAGCCATTCGCCAGCGTCGTGCGACGGCTCGGTCTGGACAAACAAGTGATCGTCCGCGAGAAGGTCAACGACATCGAAGATTACCTGCAGGCCGCCGACCTTGGCCTGTTCACGTCGGACTCGGAAAGTTTTTGCCTGAGCATCCTCGAAGGGATGTTCTTCGCGTGTCCAAGCGTCGCCCGCAATGTCGGCGGCATCCCGGAAGTGATCCAGGACAACGTCAGCGGAACCCTGGTCGCTTCCGAAGATGCCGGTGTGCTCGCGCGTGCGGTTGAAAATCTGATTGAAGACCCGGCACGCCGGGCGGTGCTGGGCCGGACTGCACGGCAGCGCGCCCGCGAACACTTTTCCGCCGAAGTCATCGTGCCGCGATACGAGGCACTTTACCGTCGCGTCTGCGGCACGGCGTAAATAGAGTAGCAGTGGGATATTGACATGACTCCATCTGACGCAACGCCTTGTGCTGTGCGAGGGTTTTGAACGTAACTGGCGAGACCTGAACGGACTGCTGGGTCAAACGGTAGAACAGCTTGCCTCGCGAGGCGGATGTTCACTTCAAAAAGGAGTTCGGATTCAGCGACGAGTAGAAAAATTAGCCCTTACTCGCCAGACAATCCCGTCTTCCACCTTCGTTCCACCGTCGCTGGCGAATGAAAGACAAGACGCCTTTCTTCTTGCGGCGCGATTTGACAGCTTCGGTCGTGCGATGAATGCGCCTGCCAAGTTCGGAATCGGTCATTGTTCCCAGCAAAGCCTCGTCCGCCGCAGACCACGCTTTGGGATGTGGGGGACGAGGACGCCGGTAACGAGGGTCATTACATGGCAGAATGCCCTC
>DATCDZ010000114.1:0-13913 GCA_036510395.1 Verrucomicrobiia bacterium | reverse complement strand
GCCTCCGGGAACAGTCGCCACTCCAGTGCCGAGAAAACTGGTGGTCCAATACGGCGTGGGAACGTAGGCGTCGGCATCGAAGGCATAAACCGAATCGTTTTCTGTGACCACATAAAGCACATCATGCACACCGTTGCCCGGAATCGTTATGTTGGGCGCCACCAGCGGCTGGGCAAAAACATAGCCATCCACATTGTAGCTGAACAATTTTCCGAAGTCGTCCACGTTGACATTCAACGGCGTCAATTGCACTTCGTTGGTATTGGCACCTTGGCGGCTGTTGTCATAACGATAAGTCAAAACCGGCTGAACGGGCGGCGCATTGCTGGGCGTGGTAAAACTTTGCGACGGATAAGCCCATGCCGCGCCGACTGGATTGGTGGCCCAGGCGGTATAGTAATAAGTCGCATTGGTCATCAGTCCCCCGACCGTATAGTCGAATACGGTTCTCTGCGGACCCAAGGCCACGTTGTTGGACCACGCGGCGGCGTTGGTTCCGCCGTCGTTTGGCCCGTAGAATAGCGTCACTGACGGCGTTTGATAGCCTGTGGACAAAACCTGCCCCAAAAACGTCGCGCTGGTCGGCTGGACGTTTGCCGGCGGCAAATTAGTCACAACCGGAGCGGAAAGAACCGCGAGGGCAATGCTCACGTTTGTGAACGTGGCGGTGTTCAGCGCCGAGTTGTTGTGCGCGGTCACGTCGAGGCCGGCCAGAACCGCGCTGTTCATCGTCACCGACTGGTTGGTGACCTGCACCCAAGTGCTGCCATTCGTGCTGTAAAAGCCGGTGAAGATGCCGGCGGACCGAACCAGTTTCAGCCAGACCGGTGCTGTAATGCCGGGAATATTATTGTAGGAAGTTTGGGCGCCCGCCGTGCCGCGCCATTGAAAGCTGACTCCCTGGCCGGCCGTGGCGATGATGCTCACGTTGACCGAACCGGCCGTGATGTCATTGCGAAACATGAGGCCAGCCTTGGACCAGCCGGAACCCGGGTCGCTGTTTTGCAGGCTGGTCACTTCGGCAATCATCGTGCCATCACCACCCAACGAAGTGCTGGCATAGTTAAATTGATCGGACGCGTCCCAAATGTCCGCGCCGCCGCCACTCACAGTCCAGTTGCCATTGGTATAGGCAGCCGATTCGGTCATACCCGGCGAACCAATGTCGGCATCTGTCCACCCCAATGGCAGACCTGCCCAAACCGGTCCAGCCAGCGGCAGAAATAGCGAAATCAAATAAAGAAACCTTGCGCGACGGCAATGGCGTCCGAGGAAATGGAGATTTGTGGCATTCATAAACACATTTTCCGCCTAAAACCAACCGCTCGAGAACAAATTTGACGTGGCCGATTTTTGCAAATACGCTCCGAGTCCAGAAGAACGACATCCTGTGGCCGAACAAGCACCATGCCCGCATAAAGGGGAAATCGCGGGTTTTTGAGATGGCTTCACACATGAATTAATAATAATTATTAACACTATGACAAATGATTGTCAACTGAACGGTGATTCATTTCATGCGGCCGGCCTTCTGTTTGAATGACTTCTTCAAAATCAAAACTGCTGCGGTTGGGAAAAATGCTGCCAGGCGAAATCATGCTTGATGCCGCCTCCCTGAAAAATTATTCCGGCGACAAGTGGTTCGCCGCACACCAGCCCGACGCCGTCGCGTTGCCGCGCTCTACGAAAACTGTCGCGGCCATTCTGCGCTTCGCGAACAAAAATAAAATTCCGGTGACCGCGCGCGGCGCGGGTTATGGTTACGTCGGCGGCTGCGTGCCGGTTCGCGGCGGAATTGTTCTTTCCACTGAATGTCTGAATAAAATTCTGGAAATCAACGCGAAAGATTTCGTTGCCGTCGTCCAGCCGGCGGTCATCACGGAAACACTTCAAAACGCCGTAGAAAAACTGGGGCTGTTCTATCCGCCCGACCCAGCCAGCCGCGCCAACAATTTCATCGGCGGCAACATCGCCACCAACGCCGGCGGCCCGCGATGCCTCAAATACGGCGTCACCCGCGATTACGTCCTCGGTCTGGAAGTTGTCCTGGCCGATGGCACGGTCATTCGCGTTGGCGGACGCACGCACAAAAATAAAACCGGATTCGATTTGCCGCGATTGTTTATCGGTTCGGAAGGCTTGCTGGGAATTGTGACGGAAGCGACTTTGAAACTGATTCCGTTGCCGCCATTTCGCGCCACGCTCGCCGTCGGTTTCAGTTCCATGAAAAATGCCGTCGGCGCGCTGCAATCAATCCTTGCCGCCGGATTTCTGCCGAGCGCGCTCGAACTCGCCGACGAATTCACGCTCGCCGCCGCAGCCAAACACACCGGCAGCAAACGGCTCGGCATTTGCAAGGCGCATTTGATTGTGGAGATTGACGGCCAAAACAAATCCGTTCGCGGCGAACTGCCGGCAATTGAAAAAGTCGTCCGCAGGCACAAACCGCTTTTCATCGAACGCGGGCTTGGCGATGCCGAGTGCGAAAAAATCTGGCAAATCCGCCGCGTCTTTTCCGCCGCGCTCCGCGCCAGCGGCCTCACAAAGTTGAACGAGGATATTGTCGTTCCGCGCGGACGGCTGGAGGATTTGTTCCAATTCACTGCCCGGCTGCAAAAGAAAATCAAACTGCCCGTCGCGTGCTTCGGCCACGCGGGCGATGGCAACATCCACGTCAACATCATGCTTGATGCAGGCGATTCCGCCGCCGTCAAACGTGGCGAAGACGCGCTCGACGAACTGTTCTCGCAGGTTCTTGCGTGGAATGGCGCAATCACTGGCGAACACGGTATTGGCCTTGCCAAAAAACGCTGGTGGCCGCTCGCCGTTTCCAAAGAAGTCCAGGAATTGCACCGGGCATTGAAAAAGGCGCTCGACCCGAACGGCATTTTGAATCCGGGCAAATTTATTTGAAGGAATGCAAAAGGACGCAACAACGTGGAAAATTTTGCGCCTTTTATGTTCTTTTGCGGCAATTCTTTTTTAGTAAATTGTTCTTGCTTTTATTTTTAATTCATTAGACTTGTTGCGAATGAACATTCTTAACCTATCGGCTGCAAAGCTGAAACATATCGTGGCGTTAAAGACGCAAATCGAACGCCTTCAATCGCAATTGGAAGCTCTCGCGGGAAATACCCCGCCCTCGCCGGCCCAAAAAACGCTTCATAAGAAGCGCACCATGAGCGCGGCGGCACGCCGGAAAATTTCCCTCGCGGCCAAGGCGCGTTGGGCGAAAGTTCGCAGCAACAAAGCGAAGCCACCAGCAGCCGCCAAAGTTTCCCACAAGAAAAAGCGCACCATGGGTGCCGCCGCACGCCAGAAAATCTCCCTGGCCGCCAAGGCGCGCTGGGCGAGATTCCACGCCGCCAAGGCGAAGTAAAATCGCCGGATCGTTTTCGCCACACGAGAACGCAAAGAGTTCAAAAACTTTTTGCGCTCTTTGCGTTTTTTTGAGACAACTCTGGCGAAACCAAAACCACAAACTCGCCTTTCAAGCTGCGCTTTTTGGCAATCTCCAAAAGTTCCGTCGGATTGCCGCGCAGAAATTCCTCAAACTTCTTCGTCAACTCGCGCGCGAGGACGACTTTGCGGCCGGGAAAAGCTTCGTTGAGTTCACCGAGGAGTTTTTCAATGCGATACGGCGATTCATAAAAAACCAAAGTGCCGGGAATTGGTTTGAGCGATTCCAGTTTATTTTTTCGCTGGCCGGATTTATGCGGCAGAAAACCGGCGAAATGGAATTCATCCGTCGGCAACCCGCTCGCCGTGAGCGCAGCGACGAGCGCGCACGCGCCGGGAATGGACTCGACGCGGAAGGCCGCCGCAATCGCCGCCTTCACCACGCGCTCGCCGGGATCGCTGATGCCGGGACTGCCGGCGTCCGTGACCAGCGCGACTTTCTCGCCGCGTCGGAGACGTTCGATGATTTCCTCGCTGCGCCGCGCCTCGTTGAACTGAAAATAGCTCAAGAGCGGTTTGGAGATTCCGAAATGCTTCAGCAATTGTCCGGTGCGCCGTGTATCCTCGGCGGCGACCACGTCGCACTCGCGCAACACGCGCAACGCGCGGAGCGCGATGTCCTCGAGGTTGCCGATGGGCGTGGCGACGAGGTAAAGCGTGCTGGCGGTAAGCGACGGCAGAAGATTTTCTGTAACGGGTGAATTCACAGCCAAGTTTCAAATTCTTCAAGTTCAACTTCCACGTCCTTGAGGATTTTATTGAACAGCCCCGGCCCGATGGTTTCGCCGGAATGAATCGGAACAACAGTTCTGCGTCCGTCGGGATGCCGGAGAAAATGATGGCTGCCTTTGACGCGTAAAACCAAGAAGCCCGCGCGGCGCAACGCCGCCAGCACTTCACGTCCGCGAAGTCGGGGCAGACGCGGCATAATCAGACGGCGACGCGTTGCACGCCGATGAATTCGTTCTTCGTTGACTCGTGTTCAACTTCGAGGCACAGCGCGATGGCTTCGCGGATGCGTTCCATAAGTTTGTCCAGCGAACGCGCCTGCGTGTGGCAGCCCGGCAACGCCGGAACGCTCGCGACGTAATAACCGTCCTCGTCGCGCTCGACGACCACGCTGAACTCTTGCTTGCCGTTTTTTCTCATGACGAAACTATCGCTGAATTCTTTTGCCAGCGCAAGGGCGTGGCGACGCGGTAAAGCGTGCTGGCGGTGGGCGGCGGCAATGCGGCGTCCATGCCGTGAATAAGACAGAATTGCCCTGTGAAAGAAAATGGATTCGACTTGAACATCCGTAAAAATCAACGACAGCCATTGGTCATCATCTTACCTATACATTTACGCAGCCGCGATAAAGGGACAGACTATTTTGCGGATTCTTTCCAAAGCGGCGGAGGGTCGCCGCACCCCAGACGCTGGCGCGAAGATGGGGCGTGATATTCCGTGAGCACTGCTGCGGTGAACCAGAAAGGGTTTTTAATCAAGGCGCGAAATCCGTCGTGGGAATTGCTTGGTTCACCGCAATGTTCTTGTGCGTTTGCACTAATTTGACGTCACCACCTACGGTTGTCGGGAGGTGCATTTCAGGATTTCTTTTTGCTTGGTCCTCCAGCGTTGCTTTCAAAACAGCAGCGCTGGTGTCGTTTTCAATCTGCCTGATGAGGAAGTCCTGTTTTCCAATCCACAATATTTCGGCGCGACCGCCTTTTGATTGAGTCAAAACATAGCAATCAGTTTCGCCAATTTTCTCATCGGGCTTTCGTATGGCCGATTGCAGCGCACCAATCATACCCGATTTCAGATTGAAAAATGATTTTGGAACGGTGCCGGATGCGCCTCCTGAAACTCCCATAGCGGTGCTTAAAGCTGCCTCCGGGTTCGGATATTTTTGCGCCCTGCCGACATTTTTCACATAATCGCCGTTCCCTGCCGACCAGACTGCACCGGTTTGAGAGGAAAAACCCAGGTCTTGGGTCCACTTGATTTGATAAAGATTGGGCCGCGCCAACTTGATGGAAAACGTGTGCGGCGGCACATCAAACGTGCCCATGGAGCCGACTTCTTTTCCTTCGTCACTGTAACTTGTTAATGCAGCATAAGCTTCCTGCGATTTGTTGATGATTTCCTGTGCCGCCAGATCGTCACTGTTATTGGTTTGGGAAATCGCCACCGTCGTAGCGAGGACCGCAAGCAACGCTGCCACGCTCACGCCAAGCGCGAATTTAATTTTTATCCAAGTCATTGTTTTCATGGTTCCTTTAACAAGGGTTAGGGTTAGTGCTGCGGCGGTTGACCCTTTTACAATCGCCACGGCTGTCACGGTTTTTGCCAAAGCCACGGGCGCGGCTTGAACAGAGTTGGCTGAAATCGTTCCGGCGATGGCCACGCTGGAAAGTGGCACACCGCGTTTCGTGAAAAATTTCCGCAGCTTTTCCAGCGCGCGGTTCACGCGCATTTTCGCCGCGTCTTCGCTCGCGTCCAAAGCCGCGCCAACTTCCGCAAAAGTTTTGTTCTCGAAAAATCGCAGCACAACGGCGTCGTGATCTTTCTGGCCAAGTTGTTCCATCGCGCCGTCCAGCAAGGGCGCGATTTGTTGCCAGGTTTCCGCCTCCGTTTCGCTTCGGGGCAAAAAGTCGTTTTGAGATTGTTCGAGTTGCGATTGCATGAAAGCCTCCTGTTCGCGATGCCGCCGCCGCCGTCGAATGGTCAGCGCGTTCGCGCTGGCGTATCGCGCCGTGCGGCAGAGCCAGCCGGGCAGAATGGTTTTGTCGCCAAACGAACCGGCCTTGCGCGCGAGAATGATGAAGACGGCCTGCGTGATCTCATCGGCCAGATGCGGATCGCGCACCTGCCGCAGCGCCACAGAATAAACGAGGCTGACATGACGCGACACCAGCGCGGCAAAGGCATCCTCGGAATTGTTCCGGGCGTATTCCCGCAGCAGGTTCAAGTCGTCATTCATCTATCTTTCATCAATACATTTACGCCGGCGCGAAAAAGTAACGGTTTATTTTGCAGCGGGCGGCTTGATCCGGCTAATGCAAACGAATTGAAAACATTAAATTTCAATCTGAAAATGTTCGTGATTTTTGAAAACATTTATTGCGCCCGGATAAAAATCGAGTAAAAAATAAGTGAACGCAGGCTAATCCGCCGAACGATGACCAGCAACCTGACGAATAAAACTAATGACCGGCACGCGCAAACGATGATTTCCGCGCCGCCTAAACAGGGGCTTTACGACCCGCAATTCGAACACGATTCCTGCGGCCTGGGTTTCGTTGTTGACATGAAGGGCAGGAAGTCGCACCAGTTGGTTTCCGACGCGCTAAAAATTCTGGTGAACCTGGATCATCGTGGCGCGGTTGGCTGCGAACCGAACACGGGCGACGGCGCGGGCATTTTGATCCAGGTGCCGCATGAATTTTTTGTAGCCGAAGCCGCGAAGCTCGGTTTCAAGCTTCCCGCGCCCGGCCAATACGGAATTGGCCAGTTGTTCCTGCCGAAGAATCCCGGCGAACGCGAGGCGATCAAAAAAGAACTGGCGAAAATCATTTCCGACGAAGGCCAGACTGTTCTTGGCTGGCGTGACGTGCCGGTGGACAATTCTTCGCTCGGCAAAACCGCCGTCGCCGCCGAGCCGTTCATGGCGCAGGTTTTTGTCGGCAGAAATCCGGCGGTCAAGGACGACGCGGCGTTCGAGCGGAAACTTTACGTCATCCGCAAAGTCGCGGAGCAAAAAATCCGTTATGCCGGAATAATTCCGGGCGGAAACTGGTTTTACGTCACCAGCCTGTCGTCGCGCACGTTGACTTACAAGGGCATGCTGATGTCCGAGCAGGTGGAAAAGTATTACGACGATTTGCGGAATCCCGCCGTGACCACGGCTCTGGCGCTCGTCCATTCGCGTTTCAGCACAAATACTTTTCCGAGCTGGGACCGCGCACACCCGAACCGCTGCATTGCGCACAACGGCGAGATCAACACGCTGCGCGGCAACGTGAATTGGATGAAGGCTCGGCGGATGCTGTTCACCAGCTCGCTTTTCGGCGAGGACATCAAAAAATTGATTCCGGTCATCAACACCGACGGCAGCGACTCGGCGCAGTTCGACAACTGCGTGGAATTGCTCGTGATGGCGGGACGCGAACTGCCGCACGCGATGATGATGATGATTCCCGAACCGTGGGAAAATCACGAGAGCATGGATCCGGAGCGCCGCGCGTTTTACGAATTTCATTCCTGCCTGATGGAGCCGTGGGACGGCCCGGCTTCGATGGCGTTCACGGATGGAAAAATGATCGGCGCGTGTCTGGACAGAAACGGCCTGCGCCCGTCGCGTTATTACGTCACGAAAGACGATCTCGTCATCATGGCGTCGGAAGCGGGCGTGCTGCCGGTCGCGCCGGAACGCATCGCGAGCAAAGGCCGTTTGCAGCCGGGACGGATGTTTTTAGTGGACCTTGAGCAGGGCCGCATCGTCACTGACGAGGAGTTGAAGAAGAAATACGCGGGCGCGCATTCGTATAGAAAATGGCTGGATCAAAACCACGTCCTGCTCGAAAACCTGCCCGATCCGGCGGAGGCGACCGTGCCGGACCACCGGAAAGTTTTGCAACGGCAGCAGGCGTTTGGTTACACATTTGAAGATTTGCGTTTCATCGTCGCGCCGATGGGCGCGGACGGCGTGCAGCCGCTCGGCTCGATGGGCACGGACACGCCGCTGGCGGTTTTGTCGAACAAGCCGCAGTTGCTTTACAATTATTTCAAGCAGTTGTTCGCGCAGGTCACGAACCCGCCGATTGACCCGATCCGCGAGGAAATCGTCACCTCGACCGAAACCATGCTCGGCGGCGAAGGCAATCTGCTCGAACCGACCCCGGAAAGTTCCAGGATGATCAAGCTTAAGCATCCGATTCTGTCAAACGACGAATTGGAGAAACTGCGGCACGTCAACCGGCCCGGTTTCAAGGCGGTCACGCTGCCTATTTTGTTTGAAGCAGGGGCCGCGCCCGTCTCGGGCGCATCGGTTGGCGTCCCGCCGGCCGAAAATTCCCACGTGTCCGCTGTTGCGCGAGACGCGCAACAAAGCGACCGGGACGGTCGCGCTCCCGCAAAAAATCTTGAAGCCGCGCTGGAAAAATTATTTGCCGACGCGGACAAAGCCGTCGCCGACGGCGTGAACATTCTGGTTTTGTCAGATCGCGGCATCAGCGAGAAACTCGCGCCGGTTCCCGCGTTGCTCGCGGTTTCCGGCCTGCATCATCATCTCATCCGCAGCGGCACCCGCACGAAAGTCGGCCTTGTCCTCGAATCCGGCGAACCGCGCGAGGTGCATCATTTCGCGCTGCTCATCGGCTACGGCTGCACGGCCATCAATCCGTATCTTGCGTTCGCGACGCTCGACGATTTGATCCAGCAGGGTTTGCTCGCGAATGCAGACCACAAGACCGCGATCAAAAAATACGTCAAGGCCGTGGTCAAAGGCGTTGTCAAAACGATGGCCAAGATGGGCATCTCGACGGTTCAAAGTTATCACGGCGCGCAGATTTTTGAAGCCATCGGCCTCAACAGCGAAGTCGTGGAAAAATATTTCACATGGACGCCGTCGCGCATCCAGGGCGTCGGCCTCGACGTGATCGCCGAGGAAGCGCTCGAACGTCATCGCCACGCGTTTCCCGACCGGCAGGTCAACGGCGTTTTGGACACGGGCGGCCAGTATCAATGGCGCGACAACGGAGAATTCCATCTGTTTAATCCGCAGACGATTCACAAATTGCAGAACGCCTGCCGCACGGGCAGCTACAAGATTTTTCAGGAATACGCCGAACTGGTGAACAACCAGTCGAAAAATCTCTGCACGCTGCGCGGCCTGCTGGATTTCAAGTTTGCGGAAAATCCGGTTCCGATTGAAGAAGTCGAACCGGTTGAAGAAATCGTGAAGCGTTTCAAAACCGGCGCGATGAGTTACGGCTCGATTTCAAAGGAAGCGCACGAGGCTCTGGCTGTCGCGATGAATCGCATCGGTGGCCGCTCCAACACCGGCGAAGGAGGCGAAGACCCGGCGCGTTACATTCCCGAACCGAACGGCGACTCGAAAAATTCCGCCATCAAACAAGTCGCGAGCGGGCGTTTCGGCGTGACGAGCGACTACCTCGTTCACGCGAAGGAGCTTCAGATCAAGATGGCGCAAGGCGCAAAACCCGGCGAAGGCGGCGAATTGCCCGGCAAAAAAGTTTATCCGCCGATCGCGAAAGTTCGCGGCACGACGGCGGGCGTTGGTCTTATTTCGCCGCCGCCGCATCACGACATTTATTCCATCGAAGATCTGGCGGAGTTGATCCATGATTTGAAAAATTCAAACCGCGACGCGCGCATCAGCGTAAAACTTGTCGCCGAAGTCGGCGTCGGAACCGTTGCGGCGGGCGTCGCCAAAGCGCACGCGGACGTGGTTTTGATTTCCGGTCACGACGGCGGAACCGGCGCGTCGCCGCTCTCGTCCATCAAGCACGCGGGCGGCCCGTGGGAACTCGGCCTCGCCGAGGCGCACCAGACGCTCGTGCTGAACAATCTGCGCAGCCGCATTTATGTCGAGGCGGACGGACAGTTGAAGACCGGACGCGACGTGGCCATCGCCGCGCTGCTCGGCGCGGAGGAATTTGGTTTTGCGACCGCGCCGCTCGTTTCGCTCGGCTGCATCATGATGCGCGTCTGCCATCTGAATACTTGTCCCGTCGGCGTCGCGACGCAAGACCCGCGCCTGCGCGCGCGGTTCGCGGGCAGCGCGGACAACGTCGTTCACTTCATGAAGTTCGTCGCGCAGGAATTGCGCGAGATCATGGCAAAACTCGGTTTCCGCAAACTCGAAGACATGGTTGGCCGCACTGATAAATTATTTCCGTGGAAAGCGATTGAACATTGGAAAGCGCGCGGCCTCGACCTCACGCCGATTTTGTATCAGCCAAAAGTGGGCGCGGACATTGGCCGTTTTCGTTCGCAGGATCAGGATCACGGCCTGGAAAAATCCATGGACGTGACGAGGCTTCTGGAAATTTGCAAACCGGCAATAGAGCGCGGCGAAAAAGTCCGCGCCGAATTGCCGATTCACAACGTCAACCGCGTCGTCGGCACGATCACCGGCAGCGAGATCACGAAGAAGCACGGCCCGAACGGATTGCCGGAAGATACGGTGCAGTTGAAATTCTACGGCAGCGCCGGGCAAAGTTTCGGCGCGTTTGTTCCGCGCGGCATGACGCTCGAACTCGAGGGCGACGCAAACGATTATCTGGGCAAAGGTTTGAGCGGCGGAAAAATCATCGTGTATCCGCCGAAAACTTCCACCTTCGTTGCCGAGGACAACATTATCATCGGCAACGTGGCTCTTTACGGCGCGACGAGCGGCGAGCTTTTTGTGCGCGGCATAGCCGGCGAACGCTTCGGCGTCCGCAACTCCGGCGTGAACGCCGTCGTCGAGGCCGTCGGTGATCATGGCTGCGAATACATGACCGGCGGGCGCGTGATTATTTTGGGAAAAACCGGGCGCAATTTCGCCGCCGGCATGAGCGGCGGCATCGCCTATGTTCTCGACGAAGCCGGGGATTTTGCGATGCGCTGCAACATGGAACTCGTCGGCATCGAAAAGCCCGATGACGAGGATTTGGCCACGCTCAAGTCGGCGGTCGAAGAACACGCGATCAACACCAAAAGCACTCGCGCTGCGAAAATTCTCGCGGAGTGGAGTTCGTTCGCGCCGAAATTTGTGAAAGTGATGCCGCAGGATTACAAGCGCGTGCTGCAATCGCTGAAGAAAGTGCAGTCGCAAGGCTTGAGCGGCGCGGATGCGATCATGGCCGCGTTCGAGGAAAACGTGAAGGGCGGACACTGACTTGATTAAAGATTTTTATCCGCAGATTACACAGATGGACGCAGATTTTCAGAAAACAAGCAGAGACCCGCAAACTTATGAAATCATAGGCGCGGCGATGGAACTCCATCGGCAGTTGGGCCATGGTTTTCTGGAAGCGGTTTATCAGGAAGCTTTGGCGGTGGAACTGACGGCGCGCGAAATTCCGTTTCAACGCGAAGTGATTCTGCCAATCCGATATAAAGGGCAACTTTTGCAATGCGGTTATCGCGCGGATTTTATTTGTTTTGGCGAAATCATTATTGAACTAAAGGCAATCAAGCAGCTTACCGACGTTGATGACGCTCAAGTAATCAATGAACTCAAAGCCACGGGATTTAATCGCGGATTGCTGGTGAATTTTGGTTCAACAAGTTTGGAATACAAACGCCTTGTCTTTAATCTGCGTGAATCGGCGCAATCTGCGAATAAAAATTCTGCGGATGAAATAAAGAACATTAACCTGATAGGAGCATAACTTGGGCAAACCAACTGGATTCATCGAATATCTGCGCGAACTGCCGCTGGATCGTTCGGCCATCGAACGCATCCGCGACTGGAACGAATTTCATCATCACATGACGGACGCCGACCTGAAAAAGCAAGGCGCGCGTTGCATGGATTGCGGCGTTCCGTTCTGCCAGCATGGCCAGCTCGTCAGCGGCATGGCCAGCGGCTGTCCGATTCACAATTTGATTCCCGAATGGAACGATCTGGTTTATCGCGGCCTTTGGCGCGAAGCGCTCGAACGCCTGCACAAGACGAATAATTTTCCTGAATTCACCGGGCGCGTCTGTCCTGCGCCGTGCGAAGGCTCGTGCGTTTTGGGAATCAACGCGCCGCCAGTCACGATCAAAAACATCGAGCAGGCCATCGCCGATCACGGCTGGGGAAATAACTGGATCGTTCCCGAAATTCCAAAAAAGCGAACAGGCAAAAAAGTTGCTGTCATTGGTTCAGGCCCGGCTGGACTTTCGGCTGCCGCACAATTGAACAAAGCCGGCCATCTCGTCACGGTTTTTGAGCGCGCCGATCGCTCCGGCGGTTTGCTCATGTATGGCATTCCCAACATGAAGCTCGACAAAAACGAAGTCGTGTTGCGCCGCATCAAAGTGCTCGAAGCCGAGGGAATAAAATTTATTTGCAACATGGAAGTCGGGAAAAATTTTCCGGCGGAAAAATTGTTGAAGGAATTTGACGCTGTGATTTTAGCAACGGGCGCAACCAAACCGCGCGATTTGCCGGTTCCCGGACGCGAACTCAAAGGCATCCATTTCGCGATGGATTTTCTAACGGCGAACACCAAGAGCCTTTTGGATGCGCACAAAAATGGAGATTTCATTGACGCGACCGGCAAAGACGTCGTCGTCATCGGCGGCGGCGACACCGGGACGGATTGCGTCGGCACTTCGATGCGCCACGGCTGCAAGTCGCTCGTGCAGGTGGAAATTTTGCCAATGCCGCCGCTCGAACGCGCGAAGGACAATCCGTGGCCCGAATGGCCGAAAGTTTATAAAATGGATTACGGGCAGGAAGAAGCCGCCGCGAAATTCGGCGCCGATCCGCGCACTTATCTGACGACGGCGACAAAATTTGAGGGCGATGAGCACGGCCATGTCAAAGCTGTTCATCTCGTGCAAATTGAATGGACGCAAAACGACAAAGGCCAGTTCATTCCAAAACACGTTCCCGGCACGGAAAAAGTTCTGTCCGCGCAGCTCGTTTTGCTTGCGATGGGTTTTCTCGGGCCGGAACAGCCGCTGCTCGAATCGCTCGGCATCGAACGCGACGCGCGCTCGAACGCTAAAGCGGAATTTGAAAAATATGCGACAAATCTTCCGAACATTTTTGCCTGCGGCGATTGTCGTCGCGGACAGAGCCTCGTCGTGTGGGCGTTCAACGAAGGCCGCGGTGCAGCTCGCGAATGCGATCGCTATTTGATGGGCGCGACAGATTTGCCGTAAATTTTAATCCGCAGGAATCTTTCCAAGAGTCACCGCTGCTTTTTTGGCATCGAAAAAACAGATTTTACATCCACCGGCGGGGAATTCATCAGGAAATGGATGGCGATGATTTCCAGATTTGTGACGAGCGCGACGATTGCCAGCGCGATGATGACCCAGCTTCCGGCGTTGAAGACGAGCAGGGCGGCGAGCGCGGCGAGCAGGCACAGGCCGTAAAATTTTGCGAGATACGAATGCGTGGCCGGATATTTTCCGAAGCGGACGTAGCTGACGAGGATGACCGCCGCCTCGGAAAAAAGGATGAGCGCGATCAAAATCCAGTTTTGCGCGAGGACGGGTTTGCACAGCCGCCACGCGACGGCGAGGATGAACAGGTAATAAATCACGTCCGTGATGCTGTCGTAGCGGCGGAGCGCGGGCGTGGCCACGCCGAAACGCCGCGCGAGGATGCCGTCATAAATATCCGAAAGCGTGGCCGTGATGAGGATGGGCAGATAAATCCAGCGCGCAACATTCGTCAGCGCGCAAGCCAGGGCGATTGGGCCGAGCAGCAGTCGCAAGGTGGTGAGCGCGAATGGAAGGTG
>DATCDZ010000113.1:0-14191 GCA_036510395.1 Verrucomicrobiia bacterium | reverse complement strand
GGCGGCCGCCCGCGACAAAATCGCCGTCTTCACTTTTGCCAGCGACTGCATCCGCATCGCCTCGCCAAACCCGGGCAGTTCCTTTTCCAAAACCGCCCGCGTCGCCTCCGGCGTCACATCGCGCGCGGCAATTCCCGTGCCGCCCGTCGTGATTAACAAATCACATTTCGACTCATCCGCAAACTTTTTCAGCGCCGCCGAAATCATTTCCACCTCGTCCGGCACGATGGCCGATTCAAATTTTATTTCGCCGCCGAAAAATTCGCCAAGCACTTTTTCAATCTCCGGCCCGCTGCGGTCCTCGTAAATCCCCGCGCTCGCGCGGTCGCTGACGGTGAGTCGCCCGATTTTCATTCCTTCATTTTCTCCACGACGCGGATGTCCTCGATCCGCATCGTCTTGTCCACCTCCTTGCACATGTCGTAAAGCGCCAGCGCCGCCATGCTCACGCCGGTCAACGCCTCCATCTCCACGCCCGTCTGCGCGCTCGTTTCCACCGTGCAAAAAATCTCAATCGCGTCGCGGCGCACTTTGAAATTTACTTCCACATGATTCAACGCCAGCGGATGACACAGCGGAATCAATTCACCTGTCCGTTTCGCCGCCTGAATTCCGGCAATTTGTGCCACGGTCAAAACGTCGCCCTTCGGCAGCGCGTTTTTTTTCAAGGCACGAATGGTCGCAGGCTGGCAAATCAATTTTCCTTCCGCCACCGCGCGCCGCCGCTGAACCGGCTTGTGGCCGACGTTCACCATCCGCGCTGCGCCGTCCGCGCCGAGATGGGAAAATTTTTTAGTTCGTGTCATTTCGTGTCTTTCGTGGTTCTAAAAATCCGCCGCCAAAAATTCAACCTCCGCGCCCGCTTGAATCGCACCACAATTCGCCGGCACGCGAATCAGCGTATTTGCTTCCCCCAAACAAGTCACGTCTCCAGAGCTCGACCATTTCAGCGGAACCAAACCCGCCCCAGCCAGCCGCGCCGGCCACAAAGTTTCGCGCGGATTCGGCGCGTCTTCAAGCCTGACGGCGAGCGTGCCGCGACCAAATTGTCGCGGGCTGCCGCCGGTCAATTTCTCCAGTGCCGCTGCGACGAACAGATGAAAACAGACAAAATGCGCCAGTGGATTGCCCGGCAGACCGAACGCAATTTGATTTCCGTTCACGCCAAAAATCAGCGGACGTCCGGGACGCACGTTGACCTGCGAGAAAACAATTTCAAAACCGAGCCATTCCAGCAGCGGGCGCGTGAAATCTTTTTCGCCCACGCTCGCGCCGCCGGAAACCAGAAGCACGTAGGCATTTTCGATTTGAGATTTGAGACTTGAGATTTGAGATTTTGCCGGTTCAAAATTTTCCGGCAGATGTGTTTGCTGCAAGTCGCAGGAAAATTTTTCCAGCAGGCCGCGAACCAAAATCGAATTGCTGTCGCGCACTTGTCCCGGCTTGGGCGTTTGTTCGGGCGGAACAATTTCATCGCCGGTCGTGAAATGAACGATTCGCAGTTGCGGGCTGACCAGCAGCTGCGCACGGCCTGCCGACGCCAGCAACGCCAGTTTTCCCGCATCAAGACGGGCACCGGTTTGGACGAGCGTTGCACCCGCCTTCACGTCTTCGCCGCGCAGTCGGATGTTCGGCGAATCTTCGCGCCGCAAAATTTTGATTTTGTCGCCGTTTCGTTCGACATTTTCCTGCATCACGACGCGCAAACCCTCGCACGGCAGCGACGCTCCGGTTGCGATGCGAACCGCTTCACCAGATTTCAACATTCGCGGTTTCCAGTCGGCGGCGTGAAGTTTGTCCACGATGAAAAAAGTTTCCGACTCGCCGTTCGACAATATCGCGAAGCCGTCGCGCGTCGAGCGGTCGCAATCGGGAATATCCGAAGGAGCGCAAACCGCCTCGCGCAGCACGCGGCCAAGCGCAGCCGTCAACGGCGCGCGCACAGCCGGCAATGCCTGGCAATGCGAACGGATTTCGGCCATCGCTTCATCGAGCGATTTGCAGGAGATGACGTGAGGAGTCTCTGGTATTTTTCCAGGGAAAGTGAGACTCCTCACGTCGTCTTCTATGGATTTGAACGGCAGCGCGCGGCGTTTCCAGATCGGCACGGCTTGCTTGAGGCCGTTCATAAATTCGCCAAGCAACGCAATGGCTTCCGCGCGATGCCGCGACGCGATGCCAACGTAAATCGCAGCCTCGCCCGCCGGCACAATGCCAATGCGGTGGATTACTTTTGCCGCGAGGCATGGATGCAGCGCAGAAAGCTTTTCAAGCAGACGCCGGATTTCGCGCACGGCCATTTCGGCATAGGCTTCATATTCCAGCCCGGAAATTTTCACGCCATTTTCCTCATCACGAACGGCGCCGCGAAATTCCAGCCACGCGCCGTGCGCGGCCAGTCGCGGCGGAGAAATTTTCTCCGCGATGGGCGAGCCGGTAAGTTGAACTTCGATTTCCATGAGACAAAAATTTCAACCGCCCGACACCGGCGGAATCAGCGCCACTTCATCGGCGTCCGCAAACTGCGTTCCGGCGTCGGCATATTCCCAATTGCGCGTCAGGCGGACGTTTCCGAGATGCTCGCGCAGGCCGGGAAATTTTTCCAGCAACGCCGCCCAAAACTGCTCGCGGTTCAGCGGCGACGGCAGCGCAAGCTCCACGGCATCGCAGCCGGTCACGTCTTTGAGTTGGGCGAAAAATAAAACGCGCATTGGATTTTTTAACAGCAATTTCAGCGCGGCACAAGATGGATGGCCGGCGCTTTGATGAGCGCGATGATCGTTTCGCCTTCGCGCAACGCGAGTTCGGCGCAAGCGGGGCGTGTGACCAGCGCGAACAAAGGAAATCCAGCGTCCAGTTCCACGCGCACAAGCGCGTCTTCGGGACTCAAGGAAAGAACGCGCGCCGGCAGACGATTACGCACGCTGCTCGCCGCCGCAACGTCGCGCTGGAGAATCACCTCTTCGCCACGAATGCAGACAAACACGTCGCGCGACGCGGGTGGCGGCGCAAGCGCGGTAAGCGTGACCTTGCCGACAGTTACGGTGGCGAGTCCTTCGTTCACGCTTGTGACCGTGCCGGGCTGAAGAGTTTCGACGCCGACAAATTTGGCGACCTCCGCATTGGCTGGGCGCGCGAAAACTTCGGACACCGGCCCGGTCTGCATGACTTTTCCGTTCATCAGCACGACAATTTCGTCGGCCAGCGCAAGCGCCACATGGCGGTCGTGCGTCACGCAGAGCATCGGAATCTGAAATTCGTCGCGCACGCGGGCGAGGTAGGGAATGATTTTTGTCTTCAGCGGCGCGTCAAGGCTGGCGAGCGGTTCGTCAAGCAGCAGCAGTCGCGGCGATGACAATAAGGCACGAGCCAGGGCGACGCGCTGTTTTTCGCCGCCGGAAAGTTCCGTCACGCCGCGCGCGATGAGCGGCTGGATTTCCAGCACTTCAATCACATGATTGAAAGTGAACCGTGAATTGTTCGTGCCGCCGGATTTGCAACCGTAAAGCAAATTTTGGCGCAAGGACAAATGTGGAAACAGCGCAAGATCCTGCGGCACGTAGCCGATGCCGCGACGATGCGTGGCAACGGAAAATTTCTTCGCCGTGTCGGTCAGCACGTCGTCATCCAGTTGAATGAAAGCCGAACGCGGCGTGCGCAATCCAGCAATGAGATCAAGCAGTGAGGTTTTGCCCGCGCCGGACGGACCGAAGACGGCGGTGACGCGCCTTTGCATCGCAAAATCCGCTTCGAGTGTGAAATGCGCAAGCGGCAGCGAAACGTTTTTCAGCAGCAGGCTCATGTCGTTTTTTTGCGGCGCAGAAAAAATTCGCTGCTCCACACGGCAATGAAGGCAAGCATGACCGACACGCCGAGCAAGTGATAGGCGTGCGCATCGTCGCCGATTTGCACGTTTTCAAAAATGGCGAGCGAGATGGTCTGGGTTTTGCCCTGGATATTTCCGGCGACCATGATCGTCGCGCCGAATTCGCCGAGGGCGCGGGCGAACGCGAGCAACATTCCACCGACGATTCCACGCGCCGCCAGCGGGACGGTGATGGTAAAAAACACGCGCCAGCCGCCCGCGCCAAGCGTGCGTGCGATTTGCTCCAGCCGCGGATTGACTTCCTCAAATGCCGTGCGCGCGGAACGGACGAGCAGCGGCAAAGACATCACGCTCAACGCCAGCAGCACCGCGCGCCAGGTGAAGACGATTCTAAAATCAAACAGTCCACCGAGGCCGTGCTTTCCAAACGCGGTCAGCAGGATCAGTCCCGTGGCCACCGGCGGCATGACAAGCGGCAGCGTGACGAAAGTTTCGACGAGCGATTTGCCCGGCCAGTTGCCGCGCGCCAGCGCCCACGCGAGCGCAAGGCCAAAGGGCAGAATCGCCAGCGTGCTCAACGCGGCCACCCATACGGTGAATCCGACAATCTGCCATTCTGGCGAAGTCATTTTTGCAAAAGGAAGCCAAAATGAGTGAAGACCTGTCCGGCTTCTTTGGACGAAAGGTAATCAAGGAATTTCTTTGCGGCTTCAAGTTGCGGCGAACCTTTCACCAGCGCCATCGGATAACTGATGTCCGGCCCGTCGGCGCGCGGAACTTCGCAGGCGATTTTAACTTTTTTAGAAATGGCGGCGTCGGTTTTATAGACGAGGCCCGCGTCCACGTTGCCGGACGCAACAGCGGCGAGCGCGGCGCGGACGTTTTCGGTCGGAACAACTTTCGGCTCGATGGCCGGCCATAATTGCAATTTTTCAAGCCACGCCCTGGCATAAACTCCGGCGGGCACGGCCTTGGGATCGGCGAGGACGATTTGTTTTACGCTGGCATTGGTGAGGCCGCTCGCGGATTTAATTTGCAGCGGGCTGTCGCTTGGAACGACGACCACGAGTGAATTGCCCAGAATGCTTTTGCGCGTGGCCGGATCAATCAAGCTTTTTTTCGCCAGACCATTCATTTGCGCCTCGTCGGCGGAAAAGAAAATGTCGGCGGGCGCGCCGGCCTCGATTTGCCGGGCGAGCGTGCTGGACGCGCCGAAGTTGAAAGTGATTTTGTCGCCGGATTGTTTTTCGTAATTGGCGGCAATTTTTTTCAGCGAGTCAGTCAGGCTGGCGGCGGCGGACACGGTGATTTCCGCCGCGCGCAGCGGCAGCGACAAAGTCATCAATGCGACTGCCAGCAGGACGAGATATTTTGGGAATTTCTTCGTGTCCATGAACAATTCGGTTTTGTGTGGCGCGGCTTTGCCGATGGAGCCGGTTTCGTCCACGAGCCGCAGCAATTTCGCGTTGCCGGGGCCAAAAGCAATTTTCTTTTTGAGCGTAATTCGCAAGCGCGTCTGCAAGGCGGTTGAACCGGAGGAAGCAGTTTTCCTTTTCATGACGCAAACGAATCTTCCGCAAAGCGCTTTGGCATTGAGCCATTGAAACGCCTTGCGACGCGCACAAAAATGAAACTGCCGGCCCGCTTTGTCAAAGAGAAAGACGGGAACGCGGAGGGGCGCGCTTTTATTTGATTCGATTTGCACCAAATCGCCCGCGCGGATGACACCGCCTTGCAGCACTCGCCACGAGTTTAGCCGAATATTTAATGCTGAAATGGGTGGCGTCAAATTTGCATCTATTGCGCATATTTATCGCTTCGGCAGTTTCTGGTTGTTGAATTGGATTCATTGGCTGAAAATTTTATTTCTCTTTATAAATCTCTTCCGGCTTTTGCAATTGCGGCCCGGTGATTTTGAAACCGCCGTTTTCGACCGAGCGGAAAAAGCACGATTGATAACCTTCGTGGCACGCCGCGCCGGTCTGCTCGACTTGAATCAGCAGGCAGTCGCCGTCGCAATCGAACGCAATGTCCTTGACGGCCTGCGTGTGGCCGCTCTCCTCGCCTTTCAT
This sequence comes from Verrucomicrobiia bacterium, assembly GCA_036510395.1. Lineage (GTDB taxonomy): Bacteria > Verrucomicrobiota > Verrucomicrobiia > Limisphaerales > UBA11358 > UBA11358. The sequence goes on along the minus strand of DATCDZ010000113.1, from coordinate 8,293 downwards.
CCAGAATTTCTGGCGAGAGCGGCTCCAGAAATGTGTCTTGCCGGTTTTGATGGTGCTTTCGAGTGAAGCTCGATTCATCCAAGCCATCATTACAACGCGGCCGGTTTTTTGTTCCTGAATGATTGCGGGAATCAAACCATGCGCGTCAAATTTCAATTTGTCGTAGAAACTCATAATCGGGTCATTTCACCACAAAAGCGCGGCGGCAGAAAGCCGTAATTTGTCCAGCCCACCACGCCTATTGTCCGCGCAGCGCCGGCGGGGAGACCATGAAATCCGTGGGGACATCAACTTCATTTGTGGCGGCAATCACGATGTTCGCCTGAACAACCGCAGGAATGTTCGTCGCGACCGCAACGCGCGTCGAAACATTTACGGGCGTCTTGTTGGTCGTCGGATTTTCGCGCTCGGCAAGGTTGCGTTCAAGACGTTTTTTAATGTCGCCAAAGGCGGTGTTGGTCACGGCGTCAAGCTGCGCCTTCGCCTCGGCGAAATATCCGGCGGCGATTTTGATGCGCGCGAGATGGATGAAAACGCCCTCGCGTTCGTTGTCGTCGCGGGCGATTTGCAGCGCGTTCGTCCACGCGACGAGCGCGTCATTGGTGCGGAGCGGCTTGATGCCGTAGTAACTTTGCGCGTAATCGGTCGCGAGCGAAAAATCATCGGGGTCCAGCCGGATGGCCTTGCGGTAAAGTTCCAGCGCCGTGTCGAAAACCTGCTTCTCGGTGATGCCGTAAAATTCCTCCGCGTCCTTGCGGTAAAGATAAACCGTCGTGGCAAAATTTTCATAATAGACCGGCTCGGCGGGATCCAAACGGATGGCCTCGGTGTAATACGCGAAGGCGTTCGTGAGCGGGCCGTTTTCGCCGTAATAGTTGGCGAGGTTGTTCCAGACCGCTGGATTTTTCGGGTCGAGCTGCCTGGCGTTTTCGTATTGCGCCTTCGCCTCCTCCTCGTCGCCGATGTCGTTGAGAAAACTGCCGTAGGCCATGTAGCCGTGCGCGGAGCTTGGATGCCGCAACAAAAAATCCTCGTAGCCTTTGCGGACGATGTCGAAGCGTGTGCGGATGCGCTTGTTCAATTCCGTCTTGGGTTCGCCCGCGCCCTTGGCGGCAAGCGCGTCGTTGTCGCGGATCCATTTGTCCACTTCGTCCGCCGCCGCGTCGTCGTCCATCATCAGCTTTTGCAATTCCAGTTCTGCCGCGTCGTTGGTATTGACGGTGGCGGACGGAACGCGGGTGATTTGCGGGGACAGATTGCTGGCGTCCTGCGGCTGGTTGGTGGCCAGCAGCGCGCTCAAAAGTCCCAAAGCGACGTTGTTCACGCCGCCAAAATATCACTTTCAAAACGCGAGTCGAGGCGCAAGCAAACGTGAAGGCAGAATCAACGAACCGCGACGAACTCCGCAAACAAAGCGGCAACTCCGGCCAGCTTGAAGAAATTTTTCTGTCGCTGACGGCGGGTGAGAAGTGAGGACTAAAAGCTATTCGGCGCAGCTGCTGAAATGTCTGGCATAGCTACGTCTGTTGTGCAGTTTGCCTTCCTGTCGCGCTCGATGCTTTCCTCAAAATGCTTAATTTCTGCGGCAGGTAATAACAGTTCTGCGGGAAGTTTAAAACCGCAAGCCGGCAATGTCTCTGCGCGCGATTGTAAATCGCCGTCTTACAGTTTGGACATTTTATATCCACAACTTTAACTTTGCTTCTAGCAAATCAGGTTGTCCATAAAAAAACGCCAGAATATTTCGATGCGAAATTACTCCAAATACAAAAAAATTTGACGAATCCTTTCGTGTATTTCGAGTAGTTCGCGGTTTCTAATTCGATTTTACTTTGTGCCAAAAATCACTTTCATTAAGCTTGACGAATTTCCTGTTTGTGCCAACTTGTCACGCTGAAATCCTGATTTCATCCAATGGCTGCAACCAAATCTAGTTTTCTCGACAAGGTGCTTGGCCGCATCGGACGGCTGGATGCGGAAGGGTTGCAAACCGTCGTCCAGCGGCTCGCGCGCGAACGCAGTTTTCTCGAAACGCTGTTCAACACGATCGAGGACGGCGTGCTGGTGGTGGACGAAAACGGGCGCGTGATTTACTTCAACCAGGCCGTCACGCGGCTCATCGGTTTGCAGTCCGGCGATGAGGAGCGGCACATTTCGAAAGTTCTGCCGGAAATGGACTGGGAGAAAATTTCGCGCACCGATTCTGGCGGCGGCGAACGGGTCGTGCGCCATGAATTTGAAATCCATTATCCGCGTCCCCGGTTTCTCCGGCTCTACGCCGCGCCGCTCGAAGACAGCGCGGGCGTCGCGCTGATTTTGCACGACGCGACGGAGGCGCGGCAAAAAACTTTTGAAGCCATCGAAAGCGAGCGTGTCCAGGCGCTCACACTTTTGGCGGCAAGCGTCGCGCATGAAATCGGAAATCCGCTCAATGCGCTGCACATTCACCTGCAACTCATGGAGCGCGAAGTGAAAAGACTCACAGATGGCGAGTGGCGGGTGACCAGTGGCAAGAAAAACGTCTCAAACATCACGCCGGAGAATTTTAGAAAATTGGAGCAATATCTCGACGTGTCCAAAGGCGAAATTGCGCGGCTGGATTACATCATCACGCAATTTCTTCAGGCGATCCGGCCTGCGCCGCTGCAATTGAAACTGTCTTCGTTGAACGACGTGGTTGAAAAAACTTTGGATTTGCTGCAGCCGGAGGTTGAAAATCGCGGCATTGCGGTGAAAACAAAACTGGCGCGAAATCTGACGGCCACGCCGGTTGACGCGACGCAGTTGCAGCAGGTTTTGGTTAATCTCGTCAAAAACGCTGCGCAGGCGATGACGACCGGCGGCACGCTGACGTTGCAGACCGGCGAATCGAACGACGGCGTCTGGGTGAGCGTGAACGACACTGGCGGCGGAATTCCGCAGGAGCAGATCAACCGCATTTTCGAGCCGTTTTACACAACGAAGAAAAAAGGCAGCGGTCTTGGTCTGATGATTGTTCAAAGAATTGTCCGCGCGCACGGCGGCCGGATTGAACTGGAAAGCCACGTCGGTCGCGGAACGACGTTTCGCATCTGGCTGCCGTTGCACGAACGAAGGCCGCGCTTGCTGGAGGCAAAAGTGCATGAATAAACCAACCTTGCTGATTGTGGACGACGAAAAGACGACGCGCGACGGATTGCGCGCCGCGCTTGAAGAACGCTACGACGTTTATGTGGCCGAGGACTCAAAGGCGGCGATGAACCTGCTCGAGAACGAAAACTTTGACGTGATGCTCACGGATTTCCGGCTGCCGAACGAGGATGGAATGAAACTGATTGCGCGGGCGAAATCTTTGTCGAAACCGCCGATTTGCATTTTGATGACGGCTTACGGCTCGGAAGAACTCGCGGTGGATGCGATGAAGCGCGGAGCGGACGATTACATCGCTAAGGGCCGTTTGCAGATTGACGAGCTGGAAATGCGGATTGCGCGGGCGTTGAAGCAGCAAAATCTGGAGGTGGAAAATGTTTCGCTGCGGCAGCAACTCGATTCAAAATTTGGTTTGGAGAACATCGTCGGCGAATCGCCGGTGATGAAGGAGATTTTTGAAATCGTCCGGCAGGTTGCGCCGACACGCGCGACTGTTTTGCTTGGCGGCGAGAGCGGCACGGGCAAGGAGCTTGTCGCGAAGGCGGTTCATCAATTGAGCCCGCGCATGAAACAGCCGTTCGTGACGGTGCATTGCGCCGCGCTTGCGCCGACGCTTTTGGAAAGCGAACTGTTCGGCCACGAAAAGGGCGCGTTCACCGGCGCACATGAACGGCGGATTGGCCGGTTTGAACAGGCGCAGGGCGGGACGCTGTTTCTCGACGAAATCGGCGAGATTGACGCGACGATTCAGGTGAAGCTGCTGCGATTTTTGGGCGAGCGGACGTTTGAACGGGTCGGCTCGAACAAAACTTTGATGGCGGACGTGCGCCTGGTTGCGGCGACAAATAAAAATCTGGAAGAACTGGTCAAAGCCGGAAAATTCCGCGAAGATTTGTTTTTCCGGCTGCATGTCGTGGAAATCCATTTGCCGCCGTTGCGCGAGCGGACGGGCGACATACCGCTGCTGGCGCAAAAGTTTTTGCGCGAGTTTGCGGATGAGAACAACAAACCGGTCAACGATTTTACGGCGGACGCGCTCCAAGCGTTGATGAATTATCAGTGGCCGGGCAACGTGCGCGAATTGCGGACGGCCATCGAGCATGCCGTGGTTCTTTGTCGCGGCGAAAAAATTTCCGCCCGCGACCTGCCGCCGTCGGTGCGCGGCGGGCGGGCGGTTGAAACACAATTGTCACCGGAAAAAGCTTTGACGGTGAAGGAGGCCGAGAAACAATTGATCATTCGCGCCTTGAAAGAAACGGACGGCAACCGCACACTGGCGGCGGACAAAATCGGCATGAGCCGGCGCACGTTTCATCGGAAATTACACACGTATCATCTGGAAGGATTTTGATTTATGCAAATTGAGGAGGGACTCCAAACTTTCATCCACAAAATGGAAGTGGGCGGCGGAGCGCGTTTTCTGCGCGCAGCCGCGCTGGTGCTGGCGGTCCTGGCGCTGGCATTGGTGTTTGACTTGCGCGCGTATCGGAACTTCTCGACGCCGGAGGCGATGGACTCGGCGCAACTGGCGCGCAACATCGCGGATGGGAAGGGCTACACGACGCTGTTCATCCGCCCGTTCAGCCTTTATCTCGTTCAACGACACAACGAGGCCGGGGTGACGGGCACGGTGACGAACGCGGGTTTTGATTATGCGCAGATCAAGACGGCGCACCCGGACATCGCCAATGCACCGGTTTATCCGGTGGTGCTGGCGGGCCTGATGAAAGTGCGGACGTTTCATTATCCCGTCGAACTGAACAAGCCGTTCTGGAGCAACAACGGAAAATTTTCGGTCTACCAGCCGGATTTTATGATTGCGATGTTCAACGAATTTCTTTTGCTCACAGTGGCCGTGCTGACGTTTTTGATCGCGCGCAAATTATTCGACCAGACCGTGGCTTGGTTTGCGGCGTTGCTGACGATTGGGTGCGATCTGCTCTGGAAGTTCAGCGTGTCGGGTTTGTCCACGATGCTGTTGCTGGTGATTTTTATGGGTTTGGTGTGGTGCGTGTTGAAAATCGAAGAAGCGGCGCGGGACGAGCGGCCGGATGCGCGGCGGTTGCTGCTTTGGGTGCTGGCGGCGGGGGTGTTGACGGGCGTCGGCGCATTGACGCGATATTCGTTCGGCTGGGTCATCATTCCGGTGATATTGTTTCTGGTTCTTTTCAGCGGGCAACGGCGGGTGTTGCACGCGATGGCGGCACTGGTGGTGTTCGTGCTGGTGCTGGCGCCGTGGATCGTCCGAAATTGCGTGGTGAGCGGCACGCCGTTTGGCACGGCGGGTTTTGCGGCATATGAAGGGACGTTCCTTTCACAGAATTTCCAACTGGAACGGTCTTTGCATCCCGATCTGTCTCGTGTGTTCTGGTTGACGCCGTATATCTACAAGCTGCTCGGCAATTTGCCGGGCATCGTCGAAACCGACCTGCCAAGACTTGGCGGAAGCTGGGCGACATTGTTGTTCCTGACGGGTTTGCTTTTGGGATTCCGCAGCATCGCGGCGCGACGGATCCGCTATTTTTTGCTGATGTGTCTGGGCATGTTCATCGTCTGCCAGGCGTTGGGACAGACGCAGCTTTCCGTGGAATCTCCTGAAGTCAATTCCGAAAACCTTCTGGTGCTGCTCGCGCCGCTGGTGTTCATCTACGGCACAAGCCTTTTTTTGACGTTTCTGGATCAGATGGACCTGTCGGCGGCGCAATTGCGCTATTTCGTCATCGCTATTTTCTTCGCGGTGTCATGCCTGCCGATGATTGCCGCGCTGTGTCCGCCCAAAATATCGCCGGTGGTCTATCCGCCGTATTTCCCGCCGAAAATCCGGCAGGCCGCCGGGTGGATGAACCAAAATGAATTGATGATGAGCGACGTGCCGTGTGCCGTGGCGTGGTATGGCCAGCGCCAATGCGTCTGGCTGACGCTTGACTGGCAGAATGATTTCACTGACATCAACAAAAACTTGAAACCAATCCAGGCGCTTTATCTCACGCCGAAGACCATGGACGGCAGATTCGTCACCGAATGGCTGGAGGGCAGCGGGCGCGGCTGGGGCAGTTTTTTAATCAAGGTTTTGACTGACCAGCGTGTGCCGGACAATTTCCCGCTGACCAAGTCGCCCTCCGGATTTTTCCCTGAACAATTGTTCCTCACCGATCACGAACGCTGGCCGGTTGCAAAGTAATTTCACGCCGCCGCGCGCCGCAAAACCGAAGCACGGCTGCAATTATTTTGGCTCTAAATAACGCGAGCCGGATGGATTGATTATTGTAACAGAATTGAGCGGTAGAACTGCGATGACACATTCAACGGCGTTGAATTTGTAAAGCTGAACGCCCCGTTCACCGGAGAATTGGTGCCGATGCTCACCCAATTCACAAGGTCGGAAGATGTCTGGACTGCGTAAGGATGGCCGTCGTAGCCGGTGAACCGCACAACCGGCTGCCGGTTCATTAATACAATCGAGCCGGTGGAATCCGCGCGCAGCAATGACAACAACTGGCTGGGAATGATTTCGCAGGCCGCATCGGTGAGATTGTTCGTGTTCGCTCCGTTTATGAACGGCGATTGTTCCGCAAGTTGCGGCGTTGCCAAAACATCGCCCACGTCGCAAAAAATCTGTCCGGGCTGCAAAGCGCGTTCCGACTGGATGGCGCCGGCAATGACCGATGCCTGGGGCGAATTCGACGAGATTAAAACTGGGGTCACTCCAAGGTCGTCATTGGTCAAGGCCGTCAGGCCGTTGAGCAGCCCCTGCCAGTCGTTCGGATTGGGATCGTTGACACGGAAAAGCGTGGTGAAATCATTGGTGTTGAACAACGACGCGAGCAGGCTTGCCAGATGCCAGTCCCGCACCGGAGTCATTGCCGCCGCATCGGTTGCATAAAAATCGTCTGTCCACTGCGCCCAGGTGTTGCCGTCTATCGGAGACGATTTCAGATAAATCGTCTGCCACGGCGTGCCGCGATGCACCTGGCCGAGCCAGCTTGAATTCAACGGCTGGCCTGTGGGAAAATTCCAGTCATCCGGCGAATACACCAGCGGATCGCGTTCCGCCAAGTTGTAGGCATTGGAATCAAATTGCAACGTCTGTCCTTCCGCCGCCAACAGAGGATTGCCGCCCCACGGCATATAACGATCATTCAACCGGCCCAGATTAAGGCTCGTCAATGCGGTTGCGACGGGGATATTGTAATGATTCACGCCTTGGATTGGTGCGATTGTATTGTTAAGCGGCAGCTCATCAATGTCGCTGGCCAGATAATGCACGAGCGGATCGTTGGCCTGCCATGTGGCATATTGCACAATATAGCGGGTCGGCGAATAAGGAGCTACAACGCTTAATTGCAGATTCGTTACGTTGCCATAATGATTGCCCGGCAGGAAAAATGCCTGAAAATAGGCCGCTTGTTGGGCTATGGTTCCGCCAAGAGGAACAGCTTCAGTATCCGGCTGCCACTGGCCGTCTTCTGCCGGCACACTATTTGCGCCTCTTTTTGAGATGCTAATTTGATTGTATATGCCATAAGTCGGCCCAGATGGCGGCACACTGCCAGTCGGATAATTTGTATCCCACACGCCCACATAATTATTCAGGGCGTCATTGTCAGCCAGAGTTGCATTCACGTTGAAAGTGCTGTCCGGCCCTTCAAAATGGACATAATCAATGACGTGATAAATGCCGTTGGTCAAATCCAGCATGAAGACCTGCAACCGGTTCGTCAGCAGCACGCCAAACTGCGGGAAATGAAAACCGTTCCCGTCCGATGAAGTGGCCTCAAACGGAACAGGGCCTGTAAAATTGTTTGTGGAAATCAAATCAGGCCCGCCCGCATAACGAGACGAATAATAAACCGAGTTGGTCAGCGTGGGACCGGTAAAGACAATGGGAATGAAAGAGGCGGCATTTGGATTGCCTGCCAACCACGGAGCCGTGCCAGGCCATGAATTGATTGAATACAAAACATTGGTCGAAAACGGCTGCAAAACCCATTCATGCAAACCCTGATCGTCATTGGTGATCATTGTCGAAGCGTTTTCGTTCACGTCAATCTGGATCGTGCCGGGATAATTGGAGCTGTAAGAATTCCACAACTCGACCCCGATTGAACTGCTCAAACTCATCACATACATCTGGTTTGTGCCGGTGATGACTGGAATATAGCCA
>DATCDZ010000112.1:0-22804 GCA_036510395.1 Verrucomicrobiia bacterium | reverse complement strand
TTTCATCGAACCCGCTGAGCCGGGCATACAGGTCTCTGCGAATGAAAAAGAATCCATTGACGCAACAAAGCCGCTCTGGAATCCGGCTCTTGTGCGGTGGCAGCGGATAGCCGCAAAAGTCGAACCCGATGCTCCCCCGCGCCTGCTCGGTGTCGTCCTCGTATTCCAGGATCAGTCCTCCGGCACAACCGGCATTTTCCCGTTCGGCGGTCAGAAACAACTGCTCCAGACAATCCGGCTCCAGCCAAATGTCTGGATTGGGGAAATAAAGGTATCGGCCACCTGCCAACTTTGCCCCCCGGTTGCACGCCACGTCAAACCCGTTGTCGCCACCCGTAGGCAGCAGGCGGGCGTTGGGCCAGTTCGTGATCAGGCTGCGCGCCAGTTCTTCCGTGCCATCATTCGAGGCGTTATCCGCAATGATTATTTCCAGGCGATCAAAGATTGTCTGTGTATGCAAGGATTCCAAACAACGCGGCAACCATCTGCCGTCATTGTGACAAACGAGGACGACGGTAACTAACGGAGTCTGCCCCGATTCATTCATAAGCGGCATTTGAGTCAATGACTGAACGACTCGTCACGGTTGTTCATTTTCTAAAACGAAGTGAGTCGCCCTGTTTTGTCTCTTCGATTGATTCTCTTCATTTCGGTTCCGCAACATTATTCATCCAAAAAATATAGGGATTTTTGGCGAGGTCAATGATGGTTGTCTGGATGTGAAAAAATGCAATTTCGGCTTAATTGTCTGTCGGGCCAATGAAAAGAACCGGCATTTTGTTGGCGAATTTCCACGAAGCGGCTACGATATTGTCCGCATTTGCGTCTCGTGGCCGGATGGTCGCGATGTCGTGGCAAGTGGAGTAATCCATGAAAAACAAACCGCTCAAAATACTGGTGCTTTCGTCCACGCGCAAAGAGCGAGACGGAATCGCGGAATACACGCGCCAGGTGTTTCGCCAGGAATTTCAAAAACCCGGAGAGATTGAGTTCACCATCGCGGACATCACTCCCGTAAATATGCTGGCCGCCCCGTTCAAAAAAGCGGAAGTGCTGCACATCCAGCACGAATTTTTTATGTTCGACAGGCTGGTCGGGCTTTCGGCGATGTTTTATTATCCTTATCTCTGGCTTTGGTCGAAATTGCTGCGATACAAAATCGTCACGACGGTTCACTCGACTTACAATGTTGATGACCTGGCCGGAGCGTTGCCGCATTTTGCCAAGTTCAAATGGCTGTTTCCTTTGGGCAGTCTTTATATGCGGTTTCACCTGCTCACCGTCGGCAAACTCTCGAAGCGAATCGTGATCTTAAGCAAGGTTGGGCTGGAGAACCTCCGGCGCGTGATTTCGGCATGGGATATGGATGCGAAAGTCCGCTATATCCATTTGGGCAATTATGCGTCAATAATCCGGATGCAGCGGCACGGGTTGCTGCAAAAGAAAATCGGAATAACGGCTTCAGATAAAATTTTCACGCTGTTCGGTTTTGCGTTCCCGATCAAAGGTTATGAGTATGCGATTTATGCGATGGACGTTCTGGTCAACCAGCGCGACCGCAAGAATATCAAGCTGGCAGTCATCAGCGGCGAGACTGGAAAAGGCAGTTTTCCGGGAGGCGGTCAGGGCGGAACTTACATCGGGTGGCTCAAGCAATTGACGGCGGAACGGAAGCTCGAACCATACGTCATCTTCACCGGCTATCTGGCGAACGACGATCCATTGCTGGAGGAAATTTTCGCCGAAACCCTGTGTTTTGTATTTCCATACCTGGATCGTAATTTTCCGTCCGGCGCAATTTCCACGACATTGGCGACGGGCAAGCCGATGTTGGTGACTGATATCCGCTGCTTTCAAGAGTATGAAGGCCTGCCGAGTTTTCCTGAAAAAGACTCCGCCACGCTGGCCAGCCGAATGGAGCAGTTGGTGGATGATCCGGCAGTGGCTGTCAGCGCAAGCGAAATCACCCGGCGAAATACCGAGAAGTTCGGCATGGAGCGGATTTTCGCCCGGCATCTTGAGGTTTACCGTGAATTATAACCGGTGGAGATTTGAGCTTTAATGGTCAGTCCGGCTTGCGAATGTCTGTGAAGCAGCGGGGATGTCCGTCGCGGCGAAGCAGGAAGTAGCGCGGCGGCTCAAAATGGTTCTCGGCCGTGAACGGTTCGGCAAACTTGTCGCCGCACAGGTCACGCCTAACGAAAAAGGCATTGATGCCGGATAGTTCGCAGCCAACCAGCGCATAACCCAGATCGGCACCCAATCGTTCGTAAGCCTTTAGGTTTGCCCCCATGTAGGAAGTGCAGTTATAGACCAGATTTGGATCATACTCCACGATCCACTCTGTTTCCGGCAGATAAGTCGAGTTGTATTCGATCACCACCACCCGGGGACGAAGATGCTTCAGAGCTTGCCAGATGAAATAGGTGTTGCGATCAATGTCTAGTGATAGCAAATCAAATTCGGACGGCACCTTGAGTTCGGCCAAAATCCGCGAGATGTTCTCCGCGTTCACCAAAGACTGGCGCACCACCAAATCACCTTTGGCCAGCGGCTGCCAAAAGTTTTTTTTGATTTTATCAATCGCGCTGTCATCGCCGTCCAACCAGCAGCCCTTCCAACCCTGTGAAAGAAAATAGGTGGTGCAATTTTCCAAGCCGTCGCCCACGCCGATTTCGACAAAGGAGCGGTCCGTGGTGCCGATCCGGCGGAAAATTTCAGAAAGCACGCCGTCCTCGCCGTTTTGGGAAAAAACCTGATGCTCAAACCGGTGCAGGCGTTTTGGCTCGGAATAGCGCGGTTGTGCAAGCAGGCTTTGGATGAACTGGTGCTGTAGCAGCAGGGTTTGGCGGTCAATGTTCCCCGGAATGCTGTAGAGTTTCTGCCATGTCTGTTTGAAGTATCCAAAGAGCGCAAACTTGTAAGCCAGACGGCGGAAAAACTCACTCATAATTTTTTGCCTTGTTGCGGATGCGGATTGGCCCGGTCAATTTCCGGCCGGCTTTCCAGTTCAGCCCGAACCATATCCTGGATGGTTTTCTGGAATTCCCATTCGCGCGTCCATTGCAGTTCGGTTTCCGCCTTGCGAGGATTGCCACAAAGCCCTACGGCTACCTGCTGGGCGGCACTGGTGCGCTGGGTCACTTTGACAAATTCGCGGTAATCAAGCTCCACGGCATTGAAGGCGCAATCCACCATCTCCTCTACGCGACGGCTTTGTCCGGAAGCAAAAATGTATTCGCCCGGTGCTTTGGCTTGAAGTGCAAGCCAGAAGCCCCGGACAAAATCGCGCGCATCGCTCCAGTCGCGTTCCGCGTTCAAATCGGCAAGCTGCAATTCACGCGCACGACCTTGTTTGATGGCGGCCACGGCGCGGGCGACCCGGCTGCTCAAATAATTCGGTGGGCGGAGCGGCGATTCATGATTGTAGAGAATGCCGGTGGAAACAAACTGGCCGTATTTCTCCCGATGCAGGCGCGCGAATTGATCTGCTGCAAGTTTGGCGATGCCATAAGGCGTGACCGGCTGTCTCACCGTGCTTTCGTCCTGCGGCACTTGTGCCGGCTCGCCAAAAATTTCGCACGAGGAAGCCAGAAAAATCCGCGCGTCGTCGCAAATTTCGCGGGCGGCTTCCAAGAGGCGCAAAGTGCCAAGGGTGATTGCGGTGACGCTTTGCTCCGGCACGTTAAAACTCTGGCGCGAATCGGTTACGCCGGCGAGGTGATAAACTTCATCGGGTTGTGACGCTTTGAGAAAGCGCACGAGAGAGAACGGGTCGTCCAGCGAACCATTGTGCCATTGGATTTTTGCCGTGTTTTCCTGCCCGAATCGTCGGAGCACACGCGCTTCTTCACAGTCGAACGGCGAGCGCAACAATCCATGAACCTCGTAGCCCTGCCCCAGAAGCCAGCGCGCCAGATAAGTTCCGTCCTGTCCCGCAATGCCAGTGATTGCCGCGCGTTTCATGCGGGGTTATTTGCAGATGAGATGAACCTGTGGCATGGGAATTATGAATTTGCCGCCGCGCCCGAGAAATTCGCGCTCGCGCTTTTTGAATTCCTCGATGAAGTGCCACGGCAATGCGAGATAGAAATCCGGCTTCTGTTTCCGCGACGCTTCTTCCGAAATAATGGGGATGTTTGTTCCGACGGTCCGCGTTCCCCACTTGTCCCGGTTGCGGTCGGCAATGGCTGGCAGCAGATCGGGCGTGATGCCGCAAAATTGCAAAGTGGTGTTGCCTTTGGTGGAGGCTCCATAACCGTGGACGAGTTTCTTCTGCGTCCTGGCCTTTTTAAGCAAGGCGCGGATGTCCTTGCGGATTTTTTCAATATTTTTGCGGAAAAGCGCGTAGGGCGCGTCGGTGTCGAATGCCTGCTCGAATTCCCGCAGGCGAATTTGTTGAACTCGTGCGCGAGCATCATCTGACGGCCTTGTTTTTCCGGCATGGCCGACTGCGATTCGAAAACTTCCGCCGTTGCTGCTGTTCAAAGTCACGTCAATCACTTCCAGACCGTGTTCCGCCAGCAACCGTTCCATCGGCCCCAAGGAATAATATTCAAGATGTTCATGGCAGATGGTGTCGAAACTGTTCACCTCAATCATGGACGGCAGATAACTTAATTCCAGAACCCATATGCCTTCCTCATGCAATCTGTCCTTGATGTCGGCGACAAATGCGTGCGGATTCTCCAGATCGTAAAACATCGCAATGGAAGTGATGACCTTGGGCTTTTGTTCAGGATAAACTGAACGCAAGGCGTTGGCGGAAAAAAAATCGTTCACCACCTGCAATCCTGCCGCGCGCGCATGGGAGACGACGTTTGACGGGTCAATCCCCAGCCGCTGGATGCCTTCAGTGCGGTAAGATTTCAGCAGCGTGCCGTCGTTGCAGCCGATGTCCAAAACCAAGTCGCCCGCTTTTAGTCCGGCGATTTGATCAGCCATGTGCGCGATGTCGGTCAAATGATCCCGCATGGTTTGATTGACACCGGAACGATACCAATAGGAAGAGTAAAGCACTCGGGGCGGCACGGAATGGCGCATTTGCACCAGACCGCATGCCTCTTGATCCAGCCCGGGATCGCAGCGCACGAGATCCAGAGGTATGCGCCGCTGCACTGGCGGCGTGCAGTCGGGTTTGGCAAAAGCACCGCCAATATATTGCTCGCCCAGCGAAACCACCGGCGTCAGCGCGCGGCTTCCGCAAAGGCGGCAAGTTTGCCGCGTGACTAAAATTGGCGAAAATGCAGGCGTTGACATTAAATAAATGAATCAAAAAAATTTAACATGAACAAGAATTAAAAGTCTGATGGCCATTTTCAACTCGTGACTTTGATGCGACCTTCAAGATGGTCTTTGAGCAGTTGGATGTCGGCATCCACCATCAATTTCACCAAGTCCTTGAATTTGGTCTTTGCTTCCCAATTAAGCTGGCGTTTGGCTTTGCTGGCGTCACCAATCAATATATCCACTTCCGAAGGGCGCAGATAACGAGGATCCAACTCAACATATTTCGTCCAGTCCAAACCGGCATGACCAAAAGATTCTTCAAGAAATTCGCGCACAGAATGAGTTTCGCCGGTGGCAACAACGTAATCGTCTGGTTGATCCTGTTGCAACATCAACCACATGGCTTCGACGTATTCCTTGGCGTAACCCCAGTCGCGCTTGGCATCGAGATTGCCAAGATAAAGTTTATTCTGGAGACCCGCCTTGATGTGAGCCACAGCACGGGTGATTTTACGGGTTGCGAACCCCTCACCGCGTCGGGGCGATTCGTGGTTGAATAAAATGCCGTTGGTTGCGTGCATTTCATAGGCTTCGCGGCAGTTCACGGTCATCCAATAAGCAAACACCTTGGAAACCGCATAAGGGCTTCGCGGATAAAATGGTGTTTTTTCAGTTTGCGGCACTTCCTGAACCAGCCCATACATTTCGCTGGAAGAGGCCTGATAGAACCGAGGCTTGATGCCGGACTCGCGGATTGCTTCTAGCAGACGGACGGTGCCAGTCGCATTTACGTCCGCCGTATATTCCGGATTGTCAAAGCTGACGCGCACATGGCTCTGGGCACCCAGATTATATATTTCCTCCGGTTGCACCCGATCCAAAAGACGGACCAGTGAACCATCAGTCAAATCACCATAGTGCAGGAAGAGTTGTGTTTCACTTAATTGCGGATCCGAATAAATTTCATCCAATCGGCCCCGATTGAAGGTGCTGGCGCGGCGAACAATGCCGTGAACTTCATAACCTTTGCCCAATAATAATTCTGCGAGATAGGAGCCATCTTGGCCAGTAATCCCGGTGATCAATGCTTTTTTTGCCATGTAGGTTGCGAGTATTTAGAAAGCGAAAAAATCTGACAAGGAAATTACCCCGTTCAAATATTTATATTAACAAAAAGGGATTCAGTTGGCGCCCAGTTTTCTGCCCAAATTTGCTTGTGTCGTATGCTTCGTAGTTTGTGGTGCTAACTTTATTGCCCAATTAAGCGGAAATACTGTTGATTGTTGGTGGCTGTCACCGTCACGGTGGCGTTTGCGCCATTGGTTACGACCGTCAGGGGTTGCACAATGTTCCAAGGACCAAGGACGCTGTCCGCTGACTGTAGCTGGAATGTTCCAGACGAAACCGGCCATGCCAGTTGCAGGTTCGCACCGGTCATCGTGGTCGTGATTGGCGGCGGCGTATTAACGGTCAGCATCGCTGCGACGCTGTTGGTCGAGCCGGCGATGTTGGTCACCAGCACGGAATAATTGCCTGTCTGATTTAACTGGACGTTGGTCAGCGTCAAAGTCGCGTTGGTGGCTCCGTCAAGGTTGGTCGTGCCAAAACTCCACTGGTAACTTATCGGTGCGGTGCCGCTGGCCGTGACGCTGAAGCTGGCCGGCTGGCCAACGAAAACCGTCTGGTTCGTGGGCTGCGTCGTGATGACCGGAGGAGAAAGCACCACGTCAAAGGGATTGCTGGAACCGGCATGGCCGCTTCCGTCATTTGCGGTCAATACGACGTTCGTCGCGGGCTGTGGCACGGTGATGTTTCCGCTCCAGACACCGTTGACGAAACTGCCGGAATTGGTCGGAGCGATTGAAATGCCCGCCGCCAATTGCAGGCTGACGTTGTCCACATAGGCATCAATATAATAGGAGCCGGAATCCACCCAGAACATCACGCGCACTGTTCTTCCGGCAAACGCCGTCACGTCATAATTTGTCTGAACCCAGTTGCCCAGCAACGCGTCGCCCGGACTGGTCGTGAACGCCGTGGCAAGGACAGTGTTGTTCGTGTCGCAAATCCGCACTTGAAATCCCTGGGCGGAATTGAACGCGCCGAAATAATTGCGCACGCAATGCGCCCAGCTCAAGCTGGCGGCGGAAACGCCGGATGGAATTGAAATGTCCTGATACGTATCAAAGGCACCGGGGCCGTTTTCGTCGCCCAGCGCACTATGGCTTCCTGCGTAGGGCGCGACTGGCCCGCTCGCGCCTGGCGGAATGACCGTTCCATTGTTGATGACAAACTGACCGTAGGCGCTATTCGTCAGCGTCCAATTTGTCAGGGTGCCCGTTTCAAATCCCCCGTTCAAAATTGCCGCGCTATTGGTCAAAGCCCCGGCACTTGAGGCCCGCAATGAAACGGAGCCGGTGAAATTTGTGACGGTGACGCCAAACGCATTTTCCGCAGTCACGGTGACGCCAAACGGCTGGTCTGCGCTTTGCGGCGAAGAAATCGTGCTCCACGCGAAATGATCCAATGTCGTCACCACAGAAAGGACGGCGTTGGCACTGTTCGTCGAGCCATAGGCATTGGTCACCAGCACGGAATAATTGCCCGCCTGTGTCAATTGAACATTGGTCAGCAGCAAAGTTGCATTGGTGGCACCGTCAAGGTTGGTCGTGCCAAAACTCCACTGGTAACCCAATGGTGGCGTGCCTGCGGCAGTCACCGTAAAACTCGCGCTGCCGCCCGCCTGAACCGTCTGGTTCGTAGGCTGCGTCGTGATGGTCGGCGGAACGGCTAAAACGGTCAGCATCGCTGCGACGCTGTTGGTCGAGCCGGCGATGTTGGTCACCAGCACGGAATAATTGCCTGTCTGATTTAACTGGACGTTGGTCAGCGTCAAAGTCGCGTTGGCGGCCCCGTCAAGGTTGGTCGTGCCAAAACTCCACTGGTAGCTCATCGGCTGCGTGCCTCCGGCCGTGACGCTGAAGGAAGCGGTGCCGCCAACATTTACCGTCACATTCGTCGGCTGTGCGGTAATTGTGGGTGCAACAGCTCCCATCGCGTAGAGTTGTGACACTTCGTTTGATGACAAAGCGCGGTTGTAGATGCGAACGTCGTCTAGCACACCGTTGCAATATGCGCCCCACGCCCCATGATGCATCAGATACATATCCTCAACGGAACTCTCAGTGTTTGCATCGGTTATGATATTCTCTAAAGCCCCGTTTATGTAAATCTGATACGTGTTGTTTGACTTGATGCCACAAATAAAAAACCACACATTTGTTGGTGTTTGAGAGGTTCCAGCGTCTGGATCATAATAATCGTCACCATCCACGATTATTTCCCCTTCTCCAATGTTTTGTCCGCTGGATCCGCTGCCAATTCCCAGCGTGGACCAACCGGAGCCAATATCGCGGGTTTCTCTTTTCGTGATTATTACGTCCACAGGAGGATACCCATAAGGTGTGTTTGCGCGCGAAATGATTTTAACCCAGGCTGATTCAGTAAGATTAGACGGGCTGTTCCCGACGGGGTTTCCAATGTCAATATATCCATCCACACCGTTAAATGAGTATGCCGAATTATTGGATCCGAAACGATCTGGCACCAAAATAACGCCGCCGTAAATTGTCCCGTTGTTTTCATTTCCGCTCGCATCATTCACATTCCCGTCAAAAGGGTAGTATGCAACGAGGCCGTTGGTGAGAGTGCTTTGAGCGTGGGATGCGAATGCAATCAATGCCATTGCGGCGATTGCCAGTAGAAGTTTGATTGGCTTCATGCGTTTGGGATCCGTTTGAAAATTAAAGCGACATGGCCACACAAAATTATTTTTTAGATTTTGCCGCAAGCATTCTTCTATGAACACTAACGATTGAGTCAGAAAATATGGAAGAGGTCAAAGGAAAAAAATTCAGCGCCCAATTCCCAAAATTAACCTCGTATGAACGGGTTACTCTCACAGTTCCGACCCAAACGTCTTGATGAGTCTGGCAAGACCGGTTTGTAAATCCACCTGTGGCTGCCAGCCTAATTGTTTTAGCCGCGACACGTCAGCTACGACGAACGGAAACGGATCTGCCGCCGGTGGATTCTGACTCTCCATCAATTCTGGACGGCCCAGTATCGCCGCTGCGATTTCGGCGATTTCGCGCACGGAAACTCCTTTGCCTGTTCCCCAGTTGATCGTGCCGATAAATTTCTTTTCAACCGTGAGCAAAATCGCGGCGGCAAGGTCTTCGATGTAAATATAATCCTTCCGGCTGTGCGGCGTCTTGAGCAACAGAGTTTCCCCTCGTTGCAATTTCTGGATGAGCGAACTGCAAAGCCGCGCCGGATGCTCGCCCACGCCGTAGGGATAAAACACCCGGCCCCAGCAAAATTGCCAGCCGTCCTTTTCCGCTTCGACGGCCAGTATTTCGCGCAACGCATTCTTGCAATGCGCATAAAGTGTCGTCGGGTTGAGCGGTGTGCGATCCTCGGACAACGGCGCGCCAGAGATTTGATATTCGATGCACGTTCCTGCGCCGACAATGTGGTTGACGCCGATTTCGAGCAGCCGATGCGCCATGTCCAGGCTCCATTGCAAATAGCGTTCATTCTCCGGCGATTCCAGATAAACGCCCGGCGTCGCAATCCACGCCAAATGAACGCAAACATCTGGCTGAAATGGCTCGATGCTTTTCCACGGCGGTCCGGCGAGCGTGCCTTGAAGCCATGACATTTTTTCGCCGGGCGAAACGCTGGCTGGCGGAGTTTTAGTCGGTTGAATCAAGCCCGCGATTTCGTGGCCGCGCTCCAAAGCCAGCCGGCAAAAAGCTGAACCGATAAATCCTGTTGCACCCGTGACGAAAATTTTCATTTCAAGTCTGCCAGCAAAGGCAGGTTGCGGTCGCGTTCGGAAAGCCGGCTTTCCGCAACCGGCCAGCGGATGTTCACGACCGGATCGTTCCAGCGCAGGCCGCGCGCAAGTTCGGGAAAATAAAATTCCGACATCTGGTAAAAAACTTCGCAGTTGTCCGCGAGGCATTGGAAGCCGTGGGCAAATCCGCCGGGAACGTAAAGCGTGCGGCGGTTTTGCGTGGTCAGTTCAAATCCCTGCCACTGGCCGAACGTCGGCGAGTCGCGGCGCACGTCCACCAGCACGTCAAAAATCGCGCCCGCCGCGCAGCGGATGAGTTTGATTTCCGGCTTCGGGTCGGCTTGAAAGTGCATCCCGCGAATCATGCCGCGCTGTTTTGTCAGCGTGAGATTGCATTGCGGCCAGCGCGTGTTGAGATTGTGCGCGGAAAATTCCTGCTCGCAAAACGTCCGCGTCAGAAATCCGCGCTCGTCCTCGCGCAATTCCAAATCAATGAGCCAGAGGCCGGCCAAATTGGTGCGCGAGAATTTCATGCGAGTTCAGACAATTTTAATTTTGGGAATCGGGACGATGAATTTGCCGCCGGCATCGCGATACGCCTTTTGCTGCGCGAGAATCTCATCTGCAAAATTCCAGGTCAGCAGCAGTGTGTAATCCGGTTTGCGTTTCAACAATTCCTCCGGCGGCAAAATCGGCAGGTGCGTGCCGGGCGTGAGGCGTCCTTGCTTGTAAGTGCTGCGGTCAACGACAAAATCCAAATCCGCCGCGCCCACGCCGAAGAAATTCAGCAGCGTGCTGCCTTTCGCCGACGCGCCGTAGGCGGCCACGCGCTTGCCTTCCTGTTTCAATTTTGCGAGCAATTCCAAAAGTTCGCGCTTGATGCCGTGAACCTGGCTGGCGAAGCCTTCGTAGCAGACCAGCGAATCCACGCCTTTTTGTTTTTCGTCGGCCAGCAGTTTTGCAACCGAAGCTTCGACCGCGTGTGCGCCTGCGTGACTGGCGAACAGGCGCAGCGAGCCGCCGTGAATCGGCAGGTGTTCAACGCGGAAAATTTCCATTCCGTGCCGCGCGAAAAGCGGCTGGAGCGCCGTGAGCGTGAAATAAAAAACGTGTTCGTGGTAAATCGTGTCGAACTCGTTGTGTTCGATGAATTCGACGCCGTAGGGAAATTCCAGCGCGATGCGGCCATCCGGCTTGAGCAGTTTTTTCAGCCCGGCCACGAAATCATTTGTGTCCGGCGCATGGGCGAAAACGTTGTTGCCGAGGATGAGGTCGGCTTGCCGGTTTTCGCCCGCAAGTTTTGTGGCGATGCCGCGTCCGAAAAATTCCTCGATGGTTTCAATCCCTTTTTCGCGCGCGACCTTGGCGATGTTCGCCGCCGGTTCGATGCCGAGGCAGGGAATTTTTGCGCTGACGAAATTTTGCAGCAGATAGCCGTCGTTGCTGGCGATTTCCACGACTAGGTTTTTTGAATTCAGGCCAAATTCGGCAATGTAACTTTCGGCGGCTTCGCGCGCGTGGCGCAGCATCAGGTCGGAGAACGACGAGAAATAAAGATATTCGGAAAACAATTCGACCGGCGGCACGAGGTCGGTGATTTGCAGCAGCCAGCAGGATTTGCAGACGGCGAGACGCAGCGGAAATTTCGGCTCCGGCTTTGACAGGTCGGCGGGCGTCAGGAGATTGTTCGCCAGCGGTTGCAGGCCGAGGTCGAGAATCAGCGCGGCGTCGGTGCTGCCACACGACCGGCATTTCAAATGGAAGCTCATGTGGATTTCGCCCAGGCCAGATTTTTCCGCCGCGCGGCTTCCGCGTAATCATCAATCTGCGACTGGCTGAAGCGCATCATGTCCGGGTTTTTCAAATCGTGCCGCTCGCGATACCACGTCACAGTCCGGCGGACGGCTTCCGTGAAATCCCAGGCCGGATGCCAGCCCAGCAGTGCGCCGGCTTTTTCGATGGACAATGAAAGCAAAGCGGCTTCGTGCAGCGCATTTGAATCGGAATTGTCCGTCCATTTGCCGGGCCACGACTTCAAAATTTCCTCGACGAGCCGGCTCACCGGCTGGCGCGCGGAAGGTTCCGGGCCAAAGTTGAACGGGGTGACGAGCTTTGAAGTTTTCGATTCCTGGCTGATGCGCGCGGCGAGCCACAAATAGCCGCTCAAACATTCCAGAACGTGCTGCCACGGACGGACGGCGTGCGGGTTGCGGACGCCGATGTCCTGCTTTTCAATCAGCGCGCGGATGGAATCCGGCACGATGCGGTCCGCCGCATAATCGCCGCCGCCGATGACGTTGCCGGCGCGGGCGGTGACGACCGGGCCGAGCTTCGGATTCGGCGCAAAAAACGAGCGATGCCACGATTGCGCGACCAGTTCCGTCGCGCCTTTGCTCATCGAATAAACGTCGTAGCCGCCGAGCGCGTCGTTTTCGCGATAGGCAAATTCCCATTCGCGGTTTTCGTAGCACTTGTCGCTCGTGACGACGACGGTGGCGCAGTTCAATTCCAGCCTGCGAATGGCTTCGAGAAGATGCGCCGTGCCGAGCGCGTTGGTTTCAAACGTTTCCAATGGTTCGACATAGGAACGCCGGACGATGGGCTGCGCGGCGAGATGAAAGACGACTTGCGGCCGGATTTTTTTTATGGCCGCCGTGAGCGCGTCGAACTGGCGGATGTCGCAAATGGTTTCACTTGTGAACGTCGCGGTGCTGATGATTTCGTGGAGGTTGGGATTTGTCGGCGGCGGCAGGCTCAACCCGTGGACTTCCGCGCCAAGTTTTTTCAGCCAGAGCGAAAGCCATGCGCCCTTGAAACCGGTGTGGCCGGTCACGAGCACGCGTCGGTTCTGGTAGTAGCCGCTGAACATCACCAGACTTTCCACGGCGCGTTGCCGCTGTTCCACATATTGGCGAGCAGTTGCTGTTCGCGATAAGTGTCCATGCATTGCCAGAAACCATGATGCTGGTAGGCGACGATTTGTTTTTCCGCCGCGAGTTTCGCCAGCGGCTCGTTCTCGAACACGCAGGAATCATCGCCGAGATATTTTCCGATGCGCCGGTCCACGACGAAGAAGCCGCCGTTGATGTAGCCGGCTTGTTTTTCCGGCTTTTCCTTGAAAGCGGTCACTTTGCCGTCCGCGATTTCCATGTCGCCAAAACGTCCGGCGGGCTGCACGGCAGTCATGGTGAGAATTTTTTCCTGCTTTCGGTGATAGGCAATTGAGCCGTTGATGTCGCTGTCCGTGACGCCGTCGCCGTAAGTGAGCAGGAATGTGTCGTCCTTGATGAAAGGCAGCACGCGCTTGAGCCGACCGCCGGTCATCGTGTTCTGGCCGGTGTCAACCATCGTCACCGTCCAGTCTTCTTCGTCGTGCTGGTTGTGATATTTGATTTTTGGCTTTGCGCCCAGGCTCAAGGTCACGTCACTCGTGTTCCAATGATAGTTGCGGAAATATTCCTTGATGGCCTCGCCTTTGTAGCCGAGGCAGAGGATGAATTCCTTGTGCCCGTAATGCGCGTAGGTCTTCATGATGTGCCAGAGAATCGGACGTTCGCCGACCGGCACCATCGGCTTGGGACGGAATTCCGTCTCCTCGCGCAAGCGTGTGCCTAAGCCACCGCAGAAAATCACGACTTTCATTTTGATAATTTGCCGACGCAAAAATAACAGGCTCCCCGCACCGGCTCAACTTTTTACGGCGACGGTTTTGTGCCGGCGCATCGTCATCAGCCAGAACAGCAACAACGCCCCCAAAGCAAGGCCGGACGCAACGGGCATCGCGTGCAGCAATCTTGCCGGCGATTTGCCCGCGCACAGCAGCGCGATCCAATAGGCCAGTCCCAATCCGCCGTAAAGGAGCGAAATTTTCATCCAGCGGCTCGCGAGCGCCCACATGGCGAGCGCTTGAAGCAGGCCGACAAACACCATTGTTACGGCGAGATGGCCGATCATCGCGGAAGCTTCGGGCGAGGATTTTCCCAAAATCAGTCTCACGCAAAAATCCCGCAGCGCGAGCAATCCCGCAGCGCCAATCATCAAGCCGAGGGTATAAAGCCCCAGCAGTTTGAATTGTTCGCGGACAATATTTCCGGCGCGACCGCCGGAGCGGGACGTGAACAAAACGGCCAGTAGCGGACCAACGGTCATCGGCAGTGCCACGGCGAGCCGTTCGGCGCAATTGTAAGCGTCATTCTCGGGCTTCGAGAAATATTTTTTCGCCACCAGCACGTCGCCCGCCATGAAACAATAGGTGCCAATGACATACGCCGCGCTTATGGCCAGATAGAGGGCAAATTCCCGGTTCCACGGCGAGACTGGCGCACCATGCAGCGACAATTCTTTTCTCCAGAAAAGCAGTGCTAGGTTCGCTATCAGCGCGAAAGTCGAAGCGAGCACGGCGGTTTCCGGCGAGGGCCATTTCAGCGTGACAAACCAGCCGAACAAAACCCGCAGGATCATTCCCAGAAATCCGATTAGCGCAAGCCGCTTGAACCAAGACAGCCCCTGGCATAACGCCGTGACCAGCGCCGCCCACAAGCTGAACAACGTGCAAACGAGCGTGACCAGCATCAGGCTTTCGCTGTAATGGAAAAAGTGGCTCAACGGTCTGGCCGTGACGATGGCGAGCGCCGAACCGGCGACCGTCAGGCGGATCAGAAATTTTTTACAGCCCATCAACAATCCCTGCAACTGCGCGCCGTCGCCGCTGGCGTTGAAATGAGCGATGTAGTGCGTGACGGCAAACGTGCCGACCGACGGCAAAAGGACAAGCAGCGGCATGATGGCGTTGAGCGCGCTGTTGGCGCTGCCGTAGTCGCCCGATTCCTTCAAGTTTCGTCCGATGACCGCTTGAAAAGCAAAGTTGCCGAGGCCGGACAAAAAGCTGATTGCGGCAAAAATAATCCCGCTTTGCAACAGTCCCTCGCCGCGCGCATTTTTTTTCATACGAGCGGCTTCAATTCCTTTTCGTTCGCGCGCACCCATTCAAAAACGTCGGCGACGATTTTTTCCACGCCGCGTTTGGGCCGCCAGTCTGTCCGCGAAAATAATTTTGAACTGTCCGCCAGAAAAATCCGCAAATCTGCCTGGCGGTTTTCAATTTCAGCAGCAATTGGAATTTCACGGCCAATAATTTTTTTGCAAATGCCGGTGAGTTCCAAAAGCGAAGCCGAAATTTCCAGCCCGCCGCCGACGTTGCCGAGCCAGCCTTCCCAGTTTTCAAAATTGGAAATCTGCTCGGCAACCAAATCGCAGAGGTCGGTGACGTGCAGCAGGTCGCGGACTTGTTTGCCGGTGCCGCCGTAGCCGATGTATTTGAGCGGCTTCCCAAAAAAATGCCGGAAAACCCACAGCGCGACGACGCCCTGGTCCACCTTGCCCATCTGCCACGGCCCGGCGATGACGCTGCAACGGTTCGTGACGGCGCGCAGGCCGAAGCCGCTGCGGTATTCCTCGATCAAGCTTTCGCTCGCAAATTTCGTCCAGCCGTAAAGCGAACGCGCCGCGGTCATCGGGCAATTTTCCGTCACGCCGCGCGAGGAAATGGCCGCACCGGGAACGTCGTTCCACGCAAAGCGCGTCGGCTGTTCCGTCCACGGATGTTTTTCCAAAATTGAAATTGGATAAGCCCGGCTCGTCGAAAGAAAAATGGTTTTGCTTTTCCACTTGCGCGCATGTTCAAGGCAGCGGTAGGTTCCCATCAAATTTGTCTCCATCAAATAATCCGGAGATTCGGCGTAGCCGGCGAGCACGGACGGCTCGGCGGAACATTCGATGATGAATTCAAACGGCCCGGCGGGAAATTCCGGCGCCCGCCGGATGTCGCCTGTGACAAATTCAATTCCCGCCGCTTGCAGTCGCGGCAGATTCAATTCCGAACCGCGCCGGTATAAATTGTCCATGCACACGGCGCGTGTTCGCGGAAAATTATTTTTCAGATGCAGCGCAAGGCTGCTGCCGACAAAGCCCGCGCCGCCGGTGATCAAAATGCTTTCGGGCGGACTCATTTCAGGCGACGCAGGCGGCATGGATTTCCGTCAAAATTTCCTGGAGACCGTAGCGGAATTTCCAATTTGGATAATGCGCCTGGAATTTTCGCACGTCGCTGACCCACCAAATGTGGTCGCCGATGCGGTTGTCCTCGACGTAGATCCATTTCAGCTTTTTGCCGCTGATACGCTCGCACTCGTCAATCGCTTCGAGCATCGAACAATTCGAGTGGCGGCTGCCGCCGGCGTTATAGACTTCGCCGGAACGCGGCTTTTGAAAAAATTGCCAGAACATTTCCACGAGGTCGTGGCTGTGGATGTTGTCGCGCACTTGTTTGCCTTTGTAACCGAACACGCGATAGGGATTTCCCGTCACCGTGCAGCGCATCAGATAGGCGAGAAAACCATGAAGCTCCGTGCCCGCGTGCGCCGGCCCGGTCAGGCAGCCGCCGCGAAAGCACGCGGTCTTCATGCCGAAATAATTTCCGTATTCCTGCACCAAAACGTCTGCAGCAACCTTGCTCGCGCCGAAAAGCGAATGTTTCGTCTGGTCAATGCTCATCGTCTCGGAAATGCCCGGCTCGTATTCGTGGCCGGATTTTATTTCCCAGCGTTTTTCCAGTTCGACGAGCGGCAAACGGTTTGGCGTGTCGCCATAAACTTTGTTCGTGGAGGTGAAAATGAAAACAGCTTCAGGACAAAACTGCCGCGTCGCTTCGAGCAAGTTCAAAGTGCCGGTGGCGTTGACGCTGAAATCGGCATGCGGATCGCGCGCGGCCCAATCGTGCGACGGTTGCGCGGCGGTGTGGATGATGAGCGCGATGTCCTTGCCGAGCTTTTTGAACAGATTTTCGACGGCGGCGCGGTCGCGAATGTCGAAGTCATGATGTTCGTAATTGGGAATATTTTTGATGAGCTTTTCACGGTTGGCGAGCGTGGAGGCTTCCTTGCCGAAAAACCATTGGCGCAGGTCGTTGTCAACGCCGACGACCTTGAACCCTTCGCGCGCGAAACGCTTGACGCTTTCCGAGCCGATCAATCCGGCTGCTCCGGTCACAATGACAATGCTCATAAATTTTGAATGCACAGGTTCGGCGACAACGGGCTTGCGGCGCAAGCGGATTTTTGTCCCGGTCAAACCAGCTTCGTCACGGCCTCGAAAACGTCCGCAATTTTCACCGACTCCATGCACGCGAGCAGTTCCGCGCGCGTGCCCTTGATGTCGGCGCCGTCGTAGCGGTAAAAATCCAGGTTGCGCCCGTTCACCGCCGGATTTTTCACGAGTGTAAATCTGTTTCCAAACGGCAGATTGGTAGCATTCAACGTCGGCGCTTCGATCACGATTTGATTCGGAATTTTCACGGCGGCGGCGATGTGCATCAACGCCGTGTCCACGCTCAAAAACGCGCCGCAACGCTTCATCAGCGCCGCCGTCTCCCGCAGATTTTGTGTCTTCGCCTCCAGCGTCAGGCCGCGGTCCGCCTGCGCCAGCACGACCTGATGATCCTTCGCCTCCTCCGGGCCGCCGAAAAGCAAGACGCGGATGTCCGGGCGCTCCTTGTTTAATTTCCGCACCAGCCCGGCGTAATTTTTCAACGGCCAGCGCTTCAACGGCAGGTTTTTTGTGCCGCCGGAACCGACGTGGATGCCGAGAATTTTCTGTCCAATCAGTCTGTGCCGCGCCAGAAAATCCTCCGCGAATTTTTCCTCGTCCGCCGTCAGGAACAGTTCCATTTCGTGCGGCTGCAATTTTATTTGCGCGCCGACCAGCGGCAGCACGTCAAAATTATTTTCAATCGAGTGGCGCGCGTAATCCTGCGGCAGG
The DNA here is from genome assembly GCA_036510395.1 of Verrucomicrobiia bacterium. GTDB lineage: Bacteria > Verrucomicrobiota > Verrucomicrobiia > Limisphaerales > UBA11358 > UBA11358. Next base: position 4,899 of record DATCDZ010000112.1, on the reverse strand, counting down.
GTTTTGTTGACGAGCCAACGGTCAAGCGCGCCAAAATTTTCGTATTCATGGCTGATGCGCGTGTCCGCCGCGACGATTCGGGCGGCGATGCGATAATGAACCCGGCTCTGCGGATGTGTGTTGATGGAAACGTCGTAGCGTTCGCGGCGCAGCGGCCAAAGAAAGCGCAGCGTCTCCCGCCGCCCGCATTTCATCAGGTTTTTTTGGAACACGCGGCTGACGTTCGGATTGTGTTCGAGCAAATCCCTTGCGCCCGGCCACATCACCGCCGCGTCAATCACCGCGCCGGGAAAATTTTCGCGCAGCTCGCGGATGAGCGGCGTGGCGATCAGCGTGTCGCCGATCCCGGCAAGCGAAATGACGAGGATTTTCACAGCCGCGAAATTTTTTCCAGCAGCGACGTTGTGGACTTGCCTGGAACGAACGGAACAATCGCGATTTTTCCGCCAGCCGACTCGACTGCGCGGCGTTCGTCCTGGTTCAAAGTATCCAAAGTGTAATCGCCGCCCTTGACGTAAATATCCGGCTGCGCGGCGGCAAGAAATTTCGTCGCCGTCGTATCGGTGAAGATGCAGACGCCGTTGAGGCTTTCCAGCGCGGCCAAAACTGCGGCGCGATCATTTTCAGAATTCACCGGACGGCCGGCGCCTTTCAATTGGCGCGTCGCGCCGTCGCCGTTGACTCCGACGAGCAGGGCGCCGCCGAAATTGCGCGCCGTTTCCAAATAGGCCACATGGCCGGGATGCAAAATGTCAAAGCAGCCGTTTGTGACGACGAGCTTTTTGCCCGAAGCGCGGATGGCTTTTCGCCACTCCGGTAATTTGTCCCACGCGATGATTTTGTCTCGGAAGTTCACGGCGCTATTTTGCCCGCACAAAGTGAATTGGCAACGATTTACCGTTGTAGGAGTCGAGGTAACGAGGCTCATTTCAACTTTATTTTTCAATCAGAGACTCCTTACGTCGTCTCCTACGAAAATAAAAAATGTCCGGTTTTGCATTCGGCGTCCATTTACCAATAGATTCGCGTGATGGATGACATCGAACTATTGCGGCAGTATGCGACCGGCCATTCGGAAACGGCCTTTGCCGCGCTGGTGGAGCGTCACCTCGGCCTGGTCCATTCGGCGGCGTTGCGGCAGGTGCGCAATCCGCGTCTGGCCGAGGAAGTGACGCAGGCCGTGTTCATCATCCTCGCGCGCAAGGCAAGTGCAATCCGCAAAGAAACAATCCTGACCGGCTGGCTTTACCGGACAACGCGGTTCGCCGCCGCCGACGCCGTGAAAATTCAAAACCGCCGCCAATGGCGCGAACAACAGGCCGCTCAAATGCAAACGACCGCCGCCGATGACAATTTTAACTGGGAACAAATCGCGCCGCATCTGGACGAAGCGATGGCTCGGCTCGGCGGCAAAGACCGCGACGCCGTGCTGCTGCGCTATTTTGAAAATAAAACTTTTGGCGAAGTGGGAACGGCATTGGGAACGAACGAAGACGCCGCGCGAAAACGGATCACCCGCGCCGTGGAAAAATTGCGGAACTATTTTTCCAAACGCGGCGTGACGCTGACGGCGGCGGTTATTGCCGGAGCAGTTTCGGCCAACTCGATTCAAGCCGCGCCCGTTGCGCTGGCAAAAACCGTGACCGCCATGGCGATTGCGAAAGGCGCGGCCGCCAGCGGTTCAACTTTAACCATCATCAAAGGAGCATTGAAACTTATGGCATGGACAAAAATGAAAACGGCAATTGTTGTCGGTGTGGGCTTGTTGCTCGCGACGGGAACGACAACGGTCATTGTAAAAGAATATCAAGACCATCGGACTTATTCGTGGCAAATTGGAAACTTTGATGAGCGCGTGCTGAAAGAGCAGCCGTCACAAGTTCGGCTTTTGCCCAGCAAATCAAGAGGCAGCGGTTTTGGAACGACGTTCGGAAAAAATGACGAACCTAAAATGATGGGAGTTGATACTTCAGCAGAAATAGTCATTGAAGCGGCTTATCGCTTTTACGATTCTGAACAAATTGTTCTCCTAACAAAATTGCCCAAAGGCAGATATGATTACATTGCCTGCCTTGACTTTCCGGTAGGAGTCATAGACGGAAATGAAAAAGCATTGCAGGAGTTAGTAAAAAGAAAGTTTGACTTGATTGCCCACCTTGAAACTCGTGGAACGAATGAGGTTCTAGTGGTAGAGAAAGTGAAATGATGAAATGAGTCGCGGAGCGACAGCCGGAAATTAGCCCGGCACAACGTGCCGGGTTGGCCGTCCAAAATAAAATCGTCCTGAAGGGACGGTGGAAAATGCGTCGCTCTGCGACTGAATCGCATTCTTCGCCCACCAAATTTTGTAGGAGTCGAGGTCACGAGACTCATTTCAATTTTTAGTCAGAGACTCCTTACGTCGTCTCCTACTTTTCTGACAATAACTTCCACACACGCAACGCTTCGGTCACGCCCCAAGCCTGCGCGTCGCAACCGCGTTGCAAATGTGGCGCGTCGCCGTCGAGGATTTCCGGAATCTGGCCAAGACAGCCTTCACTCAATAATTTTCCCGCGCTGCCCAGATAACTTTTCGCAGCCGCAACCGCTGCCGGCGAAAAATCCCACACGCGCGCAAGCGCCTCGCAAAATGTCGGAAACGTCCACGTCCACGCCGTGCCGTTGTGATACGCGGGCTTGCGGCGCGTGTCCTCGTCGTCTTCGTAACGCGGCCAATAGGGATTGCGCGGATCGTTAATCAATCGTCCGTCGTTGGAAAAAACCGGCAGCGGAACGGCGACCGGCAGCGGCGCGAGCGAGCGGAGCGCGCCCGACACGACCAGATATTTTTGCGCGGCGGCGACGCAGCGTTTCGCGCGTTCGCCGGTGACGAGGCCAAGGCTGACGGCGAAAAGACAATTGCTCCGCAGTGCGTCGCTGACCGTGGCGTCGCGGGCGATGACGCGCGACCCGGCGATCAGCACGTCGGCATACCAGCCTTGTTCTTCGAGCCAGAAAAGTTTTTCAAACGAGACCATGGCGTGGTCGGCGAGGTCGCGCCATTTTTTTTGTTCGGACTTGCCGCTGATTTTTTCCAGCAGCCGCAACAGGCGAATCCACAGGACTTGAATCTCGACGGGATAACCCTCGCGCGGCGTGCCTGCGGGAAAATTCGTGTCCATCCAGGTGAAATGGCTCGGACTCCAGATGAGCGCGGAATCCGTGTCCATGCGGATGCCGTTCGGCGTGCCCTTGGAATAATTTTCCGCGATGCTTTTTAGCACGTCAAAAATCGCGCGGCCATTTTCGTCAACTCGCGTTTCATAAAAATTTTGAATTTTGAGTTTTGAATTTTGAATTTCCGAAAGCTCCTCGCACGCGATGGCAAACCACAGCGGCGCATCGCTCGTGTCGCGATTGGAAACGTCGCCGCCGTGGATCGTGTTCGGCAGCGTGCCGTCTTTTTCAAATTTGGCGAAGGTCAACAGCAGTTGTTTCACTTCGTCCACCATGTCGGCGGCCAAAAGTCCGCGCGCGCAAACCAACGCGTCGCGTCCCCAGTCCAAAAACCACGGATAACCGGCGATGACGGTTTTACCTTCGTCGCGCCGCACAACGAACTGTTTGGAGGCGTGTGAAAGTTTTTCCTCAAAAGTAGCAGCCGACGTAAGCCGGCTCTGAATTTTTCCAGAATGAGCGAACTCACGTTCGCTGCTACGAGAATTTATTTCCGCCGTCAAGACGAGTGTTGCGCTTGCGCCTTTTGCCAGAGGAATTTCAAACCAGCCCGGGCTGTAGGCGTCGCCGCTGCCAACCTGTCCGCGCGTCTGCTCGACGGGATGCGGAATGTTTTCGCACCATTCGGGCTGTGGATGATATTCGCCCGCGTCGGCAAATACTCGCAGTTGGCGGTCGCCGGCTGGTGTGAATTCAAAGCCGTTCCATGATTCCGTAGCAGCCGAGGTGACGAGGCTCACATCTGTTTTTAATTTTTTATTTGGAGCCTCCTCACGTCGGCTGCTACGGATGGGATGGCAATTTGACGCGAAATGAAATTCGGCACCGTCATTGCGCTTGGTTTCGCAGTGAAAATTCCGGTCTTCAATGTCTGCGCGCACGGTCAGGCGCACGTCGGCGTCGGCGGGCAGTTGTTTTCCGTGCGCGAATTTTTCCGTCGGGCGGTTGAAATGAAAGACGGTCGTATTTTTGCCTTCGACCATTTCCGCCCGCATTTGAATTTCCACCGTCCTTCCATCGCCGGCGTTGGCGGCAAAATCCCATGCAGCCGGCGATCCGGGCTGGAACGACGCGAGATTTTTGAAGTCGAGCGGCGAGAGAAAACCGGCGGCGTTGACCCAGACCCGGATGCGCTTCACGAAAACATGACGGTCAACGGGAACGGTCGGGTTCAGGTTTGCGCCCAGCGCGCAGTCGTATTTCGAATTCACGCGGCCCAAGTCCACGCAAAGCCGGGCCATGCCGCCGATGCCGTTGGTCAATAAAACCAAATCATCGGCTTGCGGATTGCAGATTGTGGATTGCGGATCGAGTGCGAGAAAACGAATTGATGCGGAAATCTTTTGTGATGCGGCGGCGTAGCGCTCCAGAAATAATTCCGCTTCCGCCGCCGATTCGCGCGGCTCGAAGCAGGCGATGTGGCGGTCGCCGGCGGCGATGGATTGGACGTGAATCGTGGCCTCGTTTTCATTCCGGCTTCGCAACTCGGCGCGAAATGGCGCGTTGTCTTCGATCAAAAGCCAGTGGCCGGGCGGCACGGGCGTGACGCGGCGGGCGTCAATCAAAGTCCATATGACGACGCGCGGGAAAATTTTCCCGGCTTCAACTTCGTGCAACAAATCGGAGAGCGGAGTTTTTGCATCGCGAGCGGCGAACTCGCCGGCGGCGGCGAGTAAATTTTCC
>DATCDZ010000111.1:0-5716 GCA_036510395.1 Verrucomicrobiia bacterium | reverse complement strand
TTAACACTCGACCGAATTCCGCCCGGTTGCTATTTTGTCCGCATTCATGTGGACCGTATTCAAAGAATTTTTCAGGTTCTGCGCGCGTGAGAAAAAATGGTGGTTGATTCCATTGGTGCTTCTTCTGCTCGTGCTCGCGGCGGTCCTCATTTTTGCGTCCAGTTCAGGCATCGTCTGGGCTCTTTATCCATTTTAAGCGATGCCGTCGTGGCGAAACATCCTGGGGATTTCGGCATTTTACCATGATGCGGCCGCGGCATTGGTCTGCAATGGCCGGATTGTCTCTGCTGCCCAGGAGGAGCGTTTCACGCGAAAAAAGAACGATCCGAATTTCCCGCGCCATGCCATTGACGCCTGCCTGCGCCAGGCGGGACTCAACCACAGGCAATTGGACGCGGTCGTTTTCTACGACAAGCCGGGTCTCAAATTTGCCCGCGTGCTGGAGACGTATCTGGCCGTGGTGCCGCGCGGCTGGCGGACGTTTCCCACCGTGATGTCGAACTGGCTCGGTGAGCGGCTTGATCTGCGCGGCACGATTCGCAAGGAACTGCCGGAGCTGCGCGCGGATTGCGTCGTTTTGTTCACGGAACATCATCAGGCTCACGCCGCCAGCGCGTTTTACCCGTCGCCGTTCACCGAGGCGACCATCCTCACCGTGGATGGCGTTGGCGAATGGGCGACGACCACGATTGGAACCGGCCGCGGCTCGGAAATCAAAATGCTCGAGGAGTTGCGTTTTCCACATTCCCTCGGTTTGCTTTATTCGGCGTTCACGGATTATTGCGGATTCCGCATCAATTCCGGCGAATACAAATTGATGGGTCTCGCGCCCTACGGCGATCCAAAATACGCCGATGCCATCCGCGAAAATCTGGTTGAAGTGAAAGCGGACGGCTCATTTCGGCTGAACATGGACTATTTCGATTTTCTCGGCGGCACGACCATGACCAACGGTCGTTTTCACCGATTGTTCGGTGGGCCGCCGCGCCGCGAACAGGATGCCATCGAGCAACGGCACATGGATGCGGCACGCTCCATCCAATTGGTCTGCGAAGAAGTGATGTTGCGGCTCGCACGCCGCGCGCGGGACCTGACCGGATGCAGCAATCTTTGCCTGGCCGGCGGAGTTGCGCTCAACTGCGTGGCCAACGGACGCATCCTGCGTGAAAAAATCTTCGACCATCTGTGGATTCAACCTGCCGCGGGTGACGCCGGCGGCGCGCTCGGCGCGGCCCTGGCGGCGTGGCACAGCCGGGAAGAACGAACCCTGGCTCCCAATGACTCCATGCGCGGCGCGCTGTTAGGCCCGGAATATTCCGACAGCGAAATCGAAGCCGTGCTCAAAAGCCACCAAGCTGTTTATAGCCGCTGTTCCGATGACGAATTGTTCGATGCAACCGCCAAGTTGCTGGCGGACGAAAAAGTGGTTGGCTGGTTTCAGGGGCGGATGGAATTCGGCCCGCGCGCGCTGGGGAATCGCTCCATTCTCGGCGACGCCCGTTCGTCGCGCATGCAATCGATGATGAACCTCAAGGTGAAATTCCGCGAATCGTTCCGCCCGTTCGCGCCGATTGTGCGCCGCGAGCGGGTGGCGGATTATTTTGAACTGGACGAAAATTCGCCCTATATGTTGCTGGTCGCGCCCGTCCAAGCCGCGCTGCGCCTGCCGTTGCCCGCTGGCATGAGCGGTTTTGATTTGCTCAAAGCAGGGCGTTCCACCATTCCTGCCGTGACCCATGTGGATTATTCCGCCCGGGTGCAGACTGTAGCGCGCGAGGTCAACCCGCGCCTTTATGATTTGCTCCTGCGTTTTGAACAAACCACCGGCTGCGGCGTTCTTATCAATACCTCTTTTAACGTGCGCGGAGAGCCGATCGTCTGCACGCCGGACGACGCCTACCGCTGTTTTATGAACACCGAGATGGATTATCTGATCATCGGAAATTTCGTCATCGAGCGTCTGGTGCAGCCCCGCGCCAGGATTGAACGGCGCATCGCTCCTCAAGTTGATTAAATGAGACTCTACTTCAAAGAAGACCCTAGGGAATGGCGCAAAGTCACGCTGATTGGACTGATTGGCCCGACCGTGATCATCGGCATTTTGCGCTGGCGCGGCGTAGTCTCCTCGACCTGCTTGGCGGCGGTGCTGGTTTTGGTGGCGCTGACGGCGCTGTGTGCATTGGTGCAGCCCCGCTGGTTTCGCGGCTATTATCGCTTCACGACGCGGCTGGGATTTTATACAATGCAGGTTCTGGGCAGGGTGGTCTTGTCAGTGTTCTTTATTTTAATCCTGACTCCGTTTGGATGCCTTCTGCGCCTGTTGGGGAAAGATTTTCTCCGGCTTAAATCGCCGCGAGACAAGCAAACATTCTGGCAAAAGGCCGCACAAGGTGGTTCACTTGACAGCATATTTTAACCATTATGAGCTGGCGGAAGCCAAAGCGAAAATCTGCAATGAAACCTGTCGTGCCACTGTCCCGGCGGAAATTTTGGCGGGAGTATGTAGATAACGCAAACCAGGTCAAAAGTGGCAACTGGCGTTAACTGACGGTCCCTTTTTCCGCCGCGTCCATCAACACGATTAACCGTTTTCAAAAACAACCCTTTTTGCAGACATCTCCAATTTGCGTTATCTACATACTCCCGAATTTTGGCATTTTCGGCTGATGGCCCTGATCGGCATGCCGCTGCTTTTCCTATGTCTGCTTGACTTGGGTCTCTGGTTTGCCGGTCTTGGATATTACAGAATCGGACATCTTTGCCACTAGCCCGATAAAGGCATAATTCCAACTTCATTCCCGCATCAATAAATGTTTTCATGGCGCATGGTTCCGTGTGTGATTTTTGAGGACGAACATTTGCTGGTGGTGGCCAAACCCGCCGGCTGGAACACGCACGCGCCTTCGCCTTACGCTGGCGAGGGCATTTACGACTGGCTGAAACATCGCGAGCCGCGCTGGCCGTCACTCGCCATCATTCACCGGCTTGATAAGGAAACCAGCGGGGTGATGGTTTTTGGCATAACGCCGTTGGCCAACAAATCGCTGACGGAACAATTCACGCAACGCCGCGTCCACAAAAAATATCTGCTGCTTTCCGACCGCGAAGTTCCAAAAAAAGAATTCACGATAAAAACAAATTTGTCACGCACCGGCGAAAAATATGCGAGCAGCGCGAACGGAGAAATTGCCGAGACAAAATTTACGCCAATCGTTGATTCCAAATTCGGCAACAGAAGGTTGAAAATGGTTTTGGCCGAACCATTGACTGGCCGCACACATCAAATCCGCGTTCACGCGAGCGAAAATGGCTTTCCGGTTTTGGGCGACACGCTTTACGGCGGCACCGCGTCATCGCGTGTTTTTTTGCATGCGTCGGAAATTGAATTCGCTCATCCGGCGACAAATAAGCCGATGAAATTTTCTGTCGCTCCGGATTTTGACAAAGAACCACGACTCGCTTTGCGTTCCGCCGTCATTGAACCAGAACTGACGAATGCTTTTCGTTTGATTCACGGTGCGAGCGACGGCTGGCCGGGCTGGTTCGTGGAAAAGCCCGGCGACTTTCTGCTCTCGCAATCCGAAGTGTCGTTAGATGCAAAGCAACACGAAGAACTGTCTTGGCTCGCCAAAACTTTTTCTTCGCGCGGCGCATATCACAAAATTCTTTCGCGCCAGGTTCGCCGTTCCACCACGGCCGAAGTTTCACCGCAACTTGTTTTCGGCAACGCCGCGCCGGAGCGGTTTGCAATTCAGGAAAACGGCGTCCGCTACGAGATGAGTTTCAACGAAGGCTATTCCGTGGGCTTGTTTTTGGATCAGCGCGACAACCGCCAACGATTTTTGACCGGCCACATCGCCGCCGATTTTCCGTTTCATGTAGGACAGGCGTCCCGCCTGTCTCCATTTTTTCTCGAAGATTGTAATAAAATTAGAGGCAGGCGCGACGCCTGTCCTACGGTGCTAAACTGCTTCTCCTACACCTGCGGCTTCTCCGTGTGCGCGGCCAAGGCGGGCGCGCGGACGACGAGCCTTGACCTTTCCAAAAAATACCTCGAATGGGGCAAACGCAACTTCGCGCTGAACGGCCTCGACCCGGCGGCGCACGATTTCATTTACGGCGACACGTTCGACTGGCTGCGGCGGCTGGCGAAGAAAGGCCGCGCGTTCGACGCCGTGGTGCTTGATCCGCCGACGTTTTCGCAATCGAAGGAGCACGGCACGTTTCGCGCGGAAAAAGATTACGGACGGCTCGTCACCGCTGCGCTGCGCGTGCTGAAGCCGGGCGGAATTTTGTTCGCCTCGACGAACGCGGCGGACTGGCCGCCGGAAAATTTTCTCGCGGACGTGGACGCGGCGGTCCGCGGCGCGCAGCGGAAAATATTGCAACGACATTACGTCCCGCAACCGCCGGATTTTCCCATCAGCCGCGCCGAACCGGCGTATCTAAAAACGGTGTGGATGAGGATTGGTTGAACGAAAATTGTCAGACGCGATAAATAGCGTGGCTGCCAATATCAACTGTGAATGTCACGTCGCCTTCAACGTAAAAAGCCGCGCGCAAATCACCTTCAATCACGACGGCATAAACCGTTTTGCCGTAGTAAGACGACAGGCTGTTGATTTTGTGCGAACGCAATCGCGGGTCAAAAGGATTTGCTTTGAAAATTTTGGAAGTGGCCTTGGCCGAAGTCTGTTGCTGCTCCGACAATTTTAAAAAACTTTTCCAGAACCCGCGCGACGCCTTGAACCGATATTTCATTGTCCGGGAAACGGATGATTGAGCGCGTCATCCAGATCAACCACGCGACCGGCGGCGATGTCCGCCATGCCTTCGCGGAACGATTCGGGAATCCATTTCGGCGCGTGCGCGTGCAGTTGTTCGATGATTTCTGCGCGCTCCTGCTCCGGCAGGGCTTCGATTTGCTCGACCAATTCGGTGGCGCTCATGCTCTGAAATTAACATAAACGGCTTTGCGCGCAAGCGTGTGAAAATCTCAATAGCCGTGCCGAACCGGCGGATTTGAAAACGGTGTGGTTGAGGGTTGGGTAACTAATTTTTGCCACAGATGAAACACGGATTAAACACAGACTTTTGACACGACTTGCACGAATTTTCACAAATTGAATTCGTGTTAATTTGTGAAATTCGTGTCTGCAATTTGTCGCGGAGCGACGCGGGAAATTAGCCAGCTACGAAGTGGCTGGTGTCGGCGGAAAAAATGAATTTGTCCCGCGCTTGTCGCGCCGAAGCAACGCGAAGGCGGAAGGGACGATCGAATCAAGCGGAGGTTTTCCGGCGTCCTTTCAGGACGCGCAGTTTTGCGGGCGCGGTTTCCAGCCAGAATGTGGCTGGCTAATTTCCGATGCTCCTTCGGAGCAAAGCGCGCAACTTACGAATCTGGAAACAACACGGTTGAAAACTGGACAAGTTTTGAAGTTGTTTTTGGTGGACGACCGATTATTGTGCCAGAGGTAAAAGAAAAAATCCCTTCGCTTTTGAAAATATGGGTTTGCTAGGAAAATGTCCAACTTGCCATGAGGCAATCTCCACTTCGGCACGCCGTTGTCCTCACTAGACCTTATGGGTTATTGTATTTTTCGCCGATTTTGGTAGAACAGAGCGCATGAATATCGAAAAGATGTGGTCCAACCCGCGATTGTTGCGCGCGGCGACCTCGCTGGATCGGAGCGAATTGGAACAATTGATGTTTCCG
>DATCDZ010000110.1:0-11016 GCA_036510395.1 Verrucomicrobiia bacterium | reverse complement strand
CGAATCGGAGGGCGATGATTACGGGACGACGATGACATCAATCAAAACCACGGTCAAGATTCTGCCCTCGGGACAGCAGGGCATCGGGCAGAGCGCGCTATGTCTGGTGCAGGCTCAAGTCATCAATGAGGACACAGGTTTGCAATTGCCGGCAAGCGCGGTGCAGTTCATGCACCAACTGGCCGGAACAACGTCAGAAGATGTGACCAATTCCGACGGCTCGGTGTGGAGCGAGGCAATGGTCTCCGTCCCGGCGGGCGCGGCCAACGTGGAAGTGACGCCAAAAGCGGCGGGAAATTATTCATTCAACAACACCTGTCTGGCCAAAACCAAGGAAGACTGGCAGGCGCAGGTGCGGACTGATATTGCACTCAACAACGGAGGCATAAACATTCAATATTACCTTGCCAGCAACTCCTTTTTGAGCAACCGCAAATATATCAAGGCTGTATATTCGTTTTACCAGATGGTTTATTTGGAACAGCCGACGGAGTATTATTGGTGCGGGCTGGCAAAGCTGGCAGGCGCGCCGGTGTATGCGGGCTTGAGCGATGCGCAGAATGTCGGCTTGCTGACAGGCTTTCAACAAACCATCATGCAGATGAACATCAACATCTTGAACGACCTTGCGTGGCAGTTTGAGGCTTATCGCAAAGGCGGGTTGCAGGCGTTGGAAGCAATTTATGCGGTTGATGTTGGACATACGAGCCTTGACTTGAACGCCATAACCGCGTGGCGGGAAATTGATCAAGGCATTCAGCAAAATAATCAATCATTGATCTTGCAAGGCAATCAAGACTTGTTGAAGCGAGAACAACAACAAGTCCTGCCGCCTAGTTATGCTCTATTAAGCACTTTCGACACGGTTCTCATGTCTATCTTTGCCAAATGTCCGGTATGGAATTCCAGTGACGTGCCTTATTATTTACGGGATTTTAATACCATAATGACGAGTTTGGGCTATGGTTCTTTTAACATCGCTACCACAAGTGACCGCTGGACATGGATAACAGACTCTACTTTTGGTATCTGGGACACATGGGTAAATCTGTCTTCGTCTGACAAGACCAGTCAAGTTTCCGTGCCTTTGACTACGCGTGCAGTTACCTATTCAACTTTACCTTCGATTTTATTCAATTACTAAAATGAGAAAACTATTCTATATCTCGCTTGTATTAGCAACAGCCTTGATTGTCTGGTTATTAGCCAAACAGGGCGCGCCAAAAGCCACACAACCGCAGCCAACAAACATGGTTGTAGAATTGCCGCCACGACAATTAGAAACAAATCCGGTCGAAAACACTCCTAATGCCTTTTCCAGGGAGACGGTATCGCAGCGGACGAATACAATCGAGCCAACCGTGCTGCTGGCAAATGCTCTAACGACAACGAATATCGAACAATGGAAGGCGGCTATAAAAGGACTGCATAAAATGCCCGGATTGTCGGAAAGTTGGGATATGGAAATGAAAAATCTCACTTCAAGCGTTCCTGTCAATCTTGAAGAAAGTGGTCAGGCCATTTCTTATAAGGCTCAATTCATTGATATTAGTGTTAAAAATGGAAGCGGTGATATTTTGGAAGCCCAGTTACATAGTCCAATTATGAACATTGATGAGACACGAGAGTTGGGTCTGCAACTGTGCAATATGTTGGAGATTGACCCGAAAGATTTTTTAGCTTGGTGCGATAAGGTCGGAAATCATTGGCTGGATTCACCCTTGTTTTCTTCTGGAGGTTCACGAATATCTAAGGAAACGCTGATTTAATCAAGCGTCTTGCAATTTATTACTGACGGTTACTGCGCGGGTTCCTAAACTCCGGGGCATGACCCACCAGCCCAGTTTTTCCCAAGCCGAGTTTGCCGCTAAAAAGAAAATCACCCGCCGGGAAAAATTTCTCACCCGGATGGAGGCGGTCATTCCGTGGGCCAGACTGCTGGCCGTCATCGAGTCCTTCTATCCAAAGGGCGAACGCGGACGTCCGCCCATCGGGTTGGAGCGGATGTTGCGAGTATATTTCCTCCAGCAATGGTATTGCCTGGCGGACGAAGCCCTCGAAGACGCGCTCTATGACAGCCAAGCCCTGCGGGGATTTGCCCGCATTGATCTGGCCGCCGAAGGCGTGCCCGATGCCACCACGCTCTTGAAATTCCGCCGCCTGCTCGAAACGCACGGCCTGTGCCAAGGCCTCTTTGCCGCCATCAACGCCGCTGCGTCGCGAGATTTTGCGCTTCAACGGCATGACGCTGGCGCGGCCTGATCCAATCGGATTGTTCCGTTCGTTTGTGAAAATTTCCGCGCCGCAAACCGTTTTGATTTTGCCGAAACGATATTGGCTTCCGCCCGTCGCACTGCCCGGCACCATGCGTTATCAGGAAGGCGGCGTGGCGCTGGCGGCGAACGTCGGGCGCAGCGAGGAGTTTGTTTCGTTGCGCGAGTATCGTCACGGCGACCCGATGCGGCACATCCACTGGCGGAGCTGGGCGAAAGTCGGCAAACCCATCGTGAAAGAATTCGAGGACGAATTTTTTGTGCGTCACGCGCTGGTGCTCGACACGTTCATAGACGAACCGCGCAGCGAAATCCTGGAGGAGGCCGTGTCCGTCGCCGCGTCGTTCGCATGCGCGGTGCTGACGCAGGAATCGCTGCTGGATTTGCTGTTCGTCGGGCCGGAATCCTACTGCTTCACCGCCGGACGCGGCCTCGCGCACGCGAACCAGATATTGGAAATTCTCGCGTCCGTGAAAAATTGCGACGACAAAAATTTCGCGGCGCTCGAACAGCTTGTCATCAACCACGTTTCCGTCGTGAGCGGCTGCATCTGCGTTCTGCAAAAATGGGATGACGGGCGGAAAAAACTGGTGGAGAAACTCCGCGCGCTCGACGTGCCGGTGCTGGTGCTGGTCGTCTTGCTGCCGGGCGAAGCAAAACCGGACGCCGGGCCGTTGCGCGACACGCCGGACTGTTTTCACGTTCTGGAAATCGGAAAAATCGCGGAACAACTGGCGGGGTTGAAATGACGGATAACAATCCAATTTCCGGCGCGCGCGTTTTGAAAACGCCTCCGCTACTGCTGGGCGCGGCGCTGCTGTTCTGGGGCTGGCAGTCGGACTTGCCGCTCTTTGGCGCGGTCATGGGAATCATTCTGGAAAGCGCGCGGGTCTTCAAGGTGCGCTGGGATTTCTCGGAATCAGATTTCCGGCGCATCCTGGCTTTTTGCACGCTGCTTGCGCTGGCGACGGCGCTTTACGTCTTCACCGACGCGCAGGAAACGGGCGGAGGTTTTCACGGCCCGTCCGGCGTGGTGGGACGCGCATTGGGAATTTCCAGCGTGAAAACGTCCAACACGTTTTTCCGGTGGCTGCCGATTTTTTTATTTCTGTTTGTCGCGGCACAGACATTCAGCACGCGTGAAAAAATTCCGCTCTTTACGATTTCCCGCTGGCTCGCGTGGCAGAGACGCAACAAAAACGCGCCAGCCGGCAACGTGAACATGTCCTACCCCTATTTCATGCTGTGCCTCTTTTCCGCGAGTGTCCATGCCAACAAGGGCGGCGTCTTGTTTTTCTGGGGACAGTGCGTTTTGATTTCCTGGGCGCTCTGGCGTTTCCGCTCGCGGCGTTCCGGCATCTTCATCTGGGCGCTGGCGCTGGCGGTTGCGATGGGTTTGGGCAATTTCGGGCAGCAACGCATCGGCGCATTGCAGCTATACATTGAAAACTACGATGCCCAATGGCTGATGCGTTTCATGCGTCCGGCGACTGATCCGACAGAAACCATCACGAGCATGGGGCAGATCGGAGAATTAAAACTGTCCGCCAGAATCGTCATCCGTCTCCAGACAAAAAATGGCGAACCGCCGCCGGAATATCTGCGCGAAGCCAGTTATCGCGCCTACACGCCGACAAAAAAATCATGGTATGCCGGCCCGCGAAGCGATTTCGACCACAACACCATTTCACCCGAACATGACCAGACGACGTGGGTGCTGCTGTCCAAAACAAACACGGCGTCGGTCAACATCGCCTGCTACCTCGATGGGCGGTCGGTGAAAACGGGAAATCCGCAGGGATTGCTGCCGTTGCCGGCGGGCAGCGGACGGCTTGAAAATCTGCCCGCCTACATTCTTGAAAGAAATGGCGAAGGCGCGGTGCTGGCCGAGGGGCCGGGACTCGTGATATTCGACGCGCTTTACGGGCCTGGCAAGACGATTGACGCCCCGCCGGAAATTGATTCAAAGACGAACATGGATTTTCTCGTGCCATCCAACGAAATTCCCGCGCTGGATTCGGTCATTTCCGAAATGAAAATTTCCGGCGCGAACGAAGAACAAAAACTGCGGGCCGTCCAAAACTTTTTTTCCGGCAAATTCACCTACAGACTCTGGCAGGGGCCGGACAAGCTGGCGACGACGAACGAAACGGCGCTGACCCGTTTTCTGCTGCACAGCCGCAGCGGCCATTGCGAATACTTCGCCACCGCCACCGTGCTGCTGCTGCGCGAAATGGGAATTCCCGCGCGCTACGCCGTCGGCTATTACGTCCACGAACCATCCGGCCACGGCTACGTCGTGCGCGAACGCGACGCTCACGCGTGGTGCCTCGTGTGGGACAGACAGACGAAAACGTGGGAGAATTTCGACACCACGCCCGCCTCGTGGATCGGCATCGAAGGCAACCGCGCTTCGGCCATGCAATGGTTCTCTGATTTCTGGTCGTGGGTCGGATTTGAATTTGCAAAATTGCGCTGGGGCCAGACCAACCTGCGCGAATATATTTTCTGGGCGCTGATTCCGGTGCTGGCGCTGCTGCTGTTTCAAATCATTTTCAAACGCGGACGCAGGCAACGGTCACAGCCCAGGACCGGGAAATCCGACGCCGCGATTTTCTGGCCGGGACTCGACTCCGAATTCTACCTGCTCGAAAGTCATCTCGCCGCGCGAGGCGTGCCGCGCGCACCCGGCGAACCGCTGTCAATCTGGCTGTCGCGCGCCGCCGCCGACCCAACGCTGGCTGAAATGAAAAATTCATTGGAAAAACTTTTGCGGCTTCACTATCGCCATCGCTTTGATCCGCACGGATTGAATGAAACCGACCGCGAGATGTTGCGGCTCGATGCCAGGGTATGCCTGGCACGCCTGGCGGAATGTGAAACAGGCCTGGCACTTAAAACCGACACTGGCACCTCTGTCGGATAGGCGGCCGGTCGCCTGTGCGCCTCCATTCACCAGCCCACCGGCACGGTCATTTTTTTCCCGAAACGGTTGCAGTAATGAAGCTGCCTGTGCCGCTGGCCGTATTCGTGGACGAGCTTCGTGATTTTTACGTCGTAGCAGCAATACTCCGCGATGTCCCCCAGCCGGCCGTCCTTGAACCATCGTATCGCCTGAAGGCCTTCCGCCGTTTTTTCCACGCCGAACGTCGCCGTCGCGATGGAGTCGAGCGAGAGCCGGTGGTTGAGCGTGTTCTGCAATTCCACCATCATGTCCAGCGTCGGAAGCTGGCTCAAATCAAACGACGTGTAGCCGTGCAGCACCTCGTAGTCGAAGCGCAGGTTGTTGAAGCCGACCACCAAGTCCGCGCGCTGCAAATCTTTGATGAGGTCGTCCACCTGATTCTCGCCGTAAATGTTATATTCGCCGTCCGCGCTGCTGCACGTCACGCCCACGCTCATGCCCATCTTGGAAATGTTGCCCCAGCCGCCCACTTCGTCGGCGGACTTTTGCGTTTCGAGGTCGAAATAGAGAATGTTCTTTGCCATGGACGGACAAATCGTAAATCGTAAATCATCAATCGTAAATAACTTTGGACTTTGAACTTTTGGCTTTGGACTTATATTTTTCAAATGGCACTGACACCCTCGACCATGCTGCCGCTCGGCACGACAGCGCCGGATTTTCTACTGCCGGACACAAACGGAAAGACCGTCTCGCTCGCCGGCTTCAAAAGCGCGCTCGCGCTGCTCGTCGTTTTCATGTGCAACCATTGTCCGTATGTCATCCACATCCGCGCCGGACTCGCGCAACTGGCGAACGATTACACGCCGAAGAACGTCGCTATCGTCGGCATCAATTCCAACGACGCAAAAAATTATCCCGGCGACAGTCCGGCGAAGATGAAGGATGAAGTGAAAAATGCCGGCTACATTTTTCCATATCTTTACGACGAGACGCAGGCCGTCGCCAAAAAATATCGCGCCGCCTGCACGCCGGATTTTTACCTTTTCGACCGTGGCCGCCGCCTCGTTTATCGAGGCCAGTTTGATGCCAGCCGGCCGGGCAACGGAATTCCAGTCACCGGCAAGGATGTGCGCGCTGCGATTGACGCCGTCCTCGCGGGAAAACCGACCTCGGAATTTCAAGCGTCCAGCATCGGCTGCAACATCAAGTGGAAGCCCGGCAACGAACCGGATTATTTTTGATTTACGATTTTCACGCCAACTGAAATCTGCAAGCGCCTGTAAATTGCAAATCACATATTGCAAATTGACGTGTCATGACCGCGTTCGCCTTTCCAAACCTTGAAGGCGGCGGTGTCGCGCCAGTTTCCCCCGGAGTTGGCGGAAAAATAATTCAAAGGATTCGGCCGGTTGCGGGTTCAAACCCTGTAAAACCACGCTGCATGGCCGACGCCGACGAAGATTTGGTGTTGCAAAGTAAAAATGGCAGCATTGCCGCTTTTGAAACGCTGATACGCAACCATCAAACCATGATTCACGCGCTGACATTTCGAATGACCGGCTCGCCCGCCGACGCCGAGGATTTGGCGCAGGAGACGTTCATCCGGGCTTACGAACAGATCAACCATTTCAACGGCGGCGCAAAATTTGCGACGTGGCTTTACAGCATCGCCGTTCACGCGTGCCTGAACTGGCGGCGGAACGAAGCTCGGCGGTTTCAGGCCCAGGCGGATTGCGCCGTGGAAATGCTCGCGCGGCAAACGGATGCCGATAATTCGCCGAATGAAATGGCGCAACAGGCGCAGGCGGCTCTGATGAAGCTTCCCGCCAAGCAGCGCGCGGCGATTGTGCTGACGATTTACGACGGATTGAACCACGCGGAAGCCGCGAAAGTTTTGCGCTGTTCCGAAACGACCGTTTCGTGGCGCGTGTTCACCGCGAAACGGAAATTAAAACGCCGGCTGGCTTCCATCGGAAAAAAACAATGAACGACTTTGAACTCCAATCAAAATTGAAAACCGTTCCGCTGCCGGAACGGACGGAAGAATATTGGGAAGATTTCCCGGCTCGCGTCCGCGTGGAATTGCGCCGCACCGCACCGCGAGAGGATCTGACCGAACACGGGCTGCCACAGTTTGCCTGGAGACTCGGCGCAAGTTTTGCCTGCCTCGTCATCGGCCTGTTCGTTCTTGGCCAGCCGTTAAAGGCGGCTTCCAACACCATTTTCAAAAATGAAAGAACCATCCGTTGTCAACTGGCCGAACTGCCGCATCATCTCCGCGTTTTGATGGCAGACGAACACGGCCTGCATTATCTCGTTGCAGAAAAACAATGACCGGCGCGCAAAAAATTATGCCCTTGGAAAATGCCCAGGCAATTGACGGCGCAAAAAACTCCGAAGCTTCCGCGCCGGACGTTCTGGAAAATCTCGTCCAACTCGCCGAGCGCGCGGGGGCGAGCGACATCCATTTGCAGATGCGCGGCAAAATGGCCGAAATCGGTTTCCGGCTCGACGGCATCATCACGCCTGGACGCGAACTGCCCGCTGAAATCGCGGAACGTGTTTTTGGCCGGATTAAATTTCTCGCGCGGCTGAAGACTTATCAGGAATCGCTGCCGCAGGACGGACGCATTTCCCGCGACGAACTCAAATGCAAAAACGACATCCGAGCCGCCACTTACCCGACCGTTACCGGCGAAAAAATCGTTCTGCGTCTTTTCAACTCCAGTTCGGTCAAAACTCTGGACGAAATTGATTTTCCCGAAAACACCCGCTTGGAACTGGAAGCTTTTCTCCGTCAGACGAGCGGGCTGCTGTTGCTCACCGGCCCGGCTGGGAGCGGCAAAACGACGACCATTTACGCCTGCCTGCGCCATCTCACCGAACTTGGGGGACGCCACATCATCACCGTCGAAGACCCGGTCGAGCAGATTGTATCCGGCACGATGCAGACGGAAATCAACGAAGCCGTCGGCCTCGATTTCGCCCGCGCCGCGCGGCATTTGCTCCGTCAAGACCCGCAAGTCCTCATCATCGGCGAGATTCGTGACGAAGCCACCGCGCAACTTGCCGTCCGCGCCGGACTCACCGGGCATCTCGTTATTTCCACGCTGCACGCTGGCTCGTGCAAAGGTGTTTTTGAACGCCTGCTCGCCATGTGCGCCGACCATTCCGCCGTCGCCAGCGCGGTGGAACTTGTTTTGAACCAGCGACTCATCCGCAAATTATGTCCCAAATGCGCCGGTGCCGGTTGTGAAACTTGTCTGCACACCGGCTATCAAGGCCGCGTGCCGCTCGTCGAATGGCTGCGCGTGGATGAAAAAATGCGCGAACAAATCCGGCGGCGCAAATTGCAATCACTCGCCTCAACACAAACACTCGAAGCCTCGGCGCGCTCGCTGGTGAACCAGGGCGTGACAAACGAAACGGAATACAAACGGATTTTCGGCTTATGAAATACGACGAATTTGCCTTCTTCAACCAGCAGCTTGCGGCGATGCTGCGCGACGGCATCCCGCTCGAAGGCGCACTGCGCCGGCTCTGTGACGAAATGCGCCGCGGACAATTGCGCGACGAATTGCAATCGCTCGAAGCCGACCTCGCCAAAGGCACGCCGATGGCCGATGCGCTGGCTCCGCGACAGTTGCCCGAACTTTACAAGCGCATGATCCTCGTCGGCGTCAAAAGCGGCGACCTGCCCGGCGCGCTGACGATGCTCGCGGACTATTTCCAGCGTCAGAACAACATCTGGACGCGCTTGAAAAGCATGATGACCTATCCGCTCATCGTGATGTTCGTCGCGTTTCTGATTTCGACTGTGATAGCGTTTGCATGGAATTGCGTCATCGGCCCGGCCTTCAAAGATATTTTCGGTGGTATGAATATGGTGCTTCCGGCAGCCACGATATTTGCATTCGCGACATTGCGAAACATTTGGGTGTTTCCGGTGGTGCTCGGAGTTCTGTTTTTGGTCATGACATCAATCGTTCTTCTGCCGAGACTGCGCGGAAAATATCTCTGGCGGCTGCCGGCGTTCAAAGAGGCCACCGTTTCACGCATCGCATCGTCATTGACGCTGCTGTTGAATAACGGAGTCAATCTGCCCGACGCCATCGGTGTGGTGGAACAGCTTGAAACCAACACTGCCGCAAGCGCTGACTTGCGACAGTGGCAAAGAAACCTTGCCGCCGGAACCATGAAATTTTCCGAGGTCGCCGCCGTCAACAAGATAATCCCGCCGCTATTCGTCTGGGTGGTGTCCAGCGCGGGCGAAAATTTGGCTGAAGGATTCAATCGTGCGGCGGAAATCTACTATTCGCGTGCCATATATCGCACCGAGGTTGCTCTTTATTCGGTGCTGCCGATTGCCTCACTGTTTCTTGGGGCAATCGTCATCTCGCAGGCCTTTCTGGTCATCAGTATGTTTTTGCCCATGATTACCATGATCAACTATATGAGCGGGTAGCAGATGGAATTTCACATAAGAATTCAATGATTGATTTTTTCCAGTTTTTGTTGGGGCTGTTTTGGTATGGAGTTTTTATCCTGCTGCCGGGCGGCATCATTTCTGTGCTGATGCATTTTCTGCTCTCGCTGCCGATGCGGCGGCGCGACCGCGCGCTGTTTTTTCTCGACCTCGTGGAAACCGTCCTGCAACGCGGGCAGCCGGTGGAACATGCGATAATTGCCGCCGCTGAAAATCATGACCGCGCCATCGGCGTCCGCTTTTACATCGTCGCCGCGCACATCGAAAATGGATTGCGGCTCGGCGAGGCGTTGGAAAAGGAGCCGCGTTTCCTGCCGCCGCAAATCAATGCCATTGTCCGCGCCGGCGAAAAACTGGGCGACTTGAAAAAAATTCTCCCCGCCTGCCGCGAAGTGCTGCGCATCGCCCCCGACACCGTTCGCAGCACGACGCATTACATGGTGGCCATCCTGCTGATGTTTGCGCCAGTCGCCTGCTGGCTCATTACCTTGCTGTCGGTGTTCATCGTTCCCAGATTCAAAGAGGTGGCCGCAGGAATGGGCGACAGGGTGTGGCCGTTCACGCAATTCGTTTTTGCCCTCAATGATTCACACATTTTGGTCGGCTTCGAAATCCTGCTGTTTCTTGCGCTGCTGACAGTGGCGGCGATTTACATCGGCGGGCCGGGCTTTGTCCGCTGGTTTCAATTCCGCAGCGTTCCAATCGTGGACTGGATCACTTGGCGCGTGCCGTGGAAACAAAAAAAATTGCAGCGCACGTTTTCCGCCATGCTTGCCGTGCTGCTGGATGGCGGTGTGCCAGAAGCCGAGGCCATCCGGCTCGCGGGCGATTCCACTGCAAATGAAATCTGCCACCGTCGCGCAATCCGTGTTCTCACCGCGCTCGAAAAAGGGGAGAAGCTTGATGACGCCGTCCGCGCGTTTGACGACAGCGGCGAATTTCACTGGCGGCTCAACAACGCCACGCACGCACATGGCGGATTCCTGAACGCGCTGCGCGGCTGGCATGAGTCGCTCGACGCGAAGGCGTTCCAGCAGGAGGAAGTCGTCACACACGTCCTGACCAGCGGGCTGGTCATCTTGAATGGCGTGGTGGTCGCGCTGATTGCAACTGCCATGTTCGGAATGTTGGTCATGATTCTGAAGGGAATGCTGGCATCGGAATGAAAACGAATTTATCACAAGCGTTTCGCAAAGGCTCCCGCTCACGGCGTGGGTTCCTGATGATGGATGCGGTTGTCGCCATGACGATCCTCGCGCTGGCGATTGTGCCGCTGGGATTTTCATTCGCTCGCGAACGGCAGGTCCTGAAAATTGAGTATTACCGCAGTGTCGCCAACGAAACCGTGG
>DATCDZ010000109.1:0-15638 GCA_036510395.1 Verrucomicrobiia bacterium | reverse complement strand
GCCCGGAAGGCTTGGCGGGCGGACCGATCGGGAAAATTTTGGACGGCGACATCGTGCGCATCGTCATTGACCGGAAGGAAATTCAGGGAAGCATTGATTTTATTGGTGAAGAAGCGCGCCGCTTCAGTCCTGAAGAAGGAGAAGCAATTCTCGCGCAGCGTTCCTCGCGAACTGATTTGGCGGCCAACCGCGCGCTGCCCGACGACACCAAGCTCTGGGCCGCGCTGCAACAAGCCAGCGGCGGGACGTGGGCTGGGTGCGTTTACGACCCGGAAAAAATCACGGCTCTTCTCTTCGGCAAAGTCGCAAGGAGTTAATTAAAGCTGTCAACAGGCAGAAACTCACTTGTCAGCATTTCCAGCGCTGACGGTGAAAGCTCGGATTGGCTTGTCGTCGGCATCAAGGAATCTGGCACAAAAATCCGCCGCCCCACCGCCGTTCACGACGGCGCAACGGATAATGTTCGGACCTTTCTTGAGCGTGATGCGCTTCGAGACGCCGTCATCAATCACGGTCTGCCTGTCGCCGTAAATACCGACGGCTTCCCGGCCGTTCACCCACCAAACGGAGGCGGCGTTGGAACCGATGGCCAGCCGGACGCCCGGCATTTCTTCGGGACAGTTCACCACCGTAACGCCCCAGAAAAGCACGTTTGAGGTCGGCTTGCCCAAGGAACGGGCAAAATGATAGAGGTTCACGTTATATTCCGTGGTATCCACCGCATGCCAGATGTGATTTGCTCCGCCGATGGAAACCGTTTCGCCATCTTGTGGCACGATGGAAAATTGGTTGGCAAAGTATTCCATCTTAACCTCCTTTTGAACGGCGCTGTCGGTGAGGCCGTTGACTCCAATTGGCTCCAGCAAAATCCAGCGCTGGATGAAACCTTCCGCGTCCGGCCTGGCTTCGACGGATTTGGGGGACGCAAGCGTCGGCCCAAAATTTGTATCGGCTGCCAGAGCGAAGCTGCCGACGCCACTGGCAATGACGAGGGCGAGGTTCAGAAATTTGAGAAACGTGGTCATAGATTCTGTTTAATTTTGAGTTTCAGAATTGAGAGTTTCAGCCGGCAATGTCATGGGGAATTGAACACCCAACGCTGCCTGTCGCTTTCAGGATTGAATTTTTCCAGCGTCGCACTGCTGCTGCCAATGGCCGAAAGGGCAAGTCCATTGCCTGATTTGTCCGCGCCCGTTGAGGACTTAGGCATGACGCGCCATGTGCCGTCGGTCAATTGCTCGATGCACCAGATCTGTTTCGCGTCGCCAGCGAACGCCGGATGTGTGATGAGTTCTCCGTCGTCGGTGGCCGCCAGCGTGCGGTCGGTTTCGGCGACCGTGATTTTGAAATACGGCGAACCCAGATAACCGCCGGCATTGGTAACCGCAGAGATGGTCCACTTCTGCTGGGCTTGATCCATGTAATTCGCCAGGCGGACTTCGATGTTGCCGTCAGGCCAATTTGTGGAAACCTGTGACGCATCTTGAGGCGGAATCACGCCGCCCCGACCGGCAAACATCCCGCCACCGCCCGAACCACGAGCAGGTCTGTTTGTGCGGCCCGGGCCGCCGAAACCTCCGCCCATGAATCCGCCACCGCCACCGCGTCTGCCGCGCCCGCCACCGCCCACGGGCACACCTTCAACGGCCAGTTCGAGGGCGGTTCCAGTTCGGGCGGATTCGATCTGGTAAGTGCCTGCCTTGAAGTTCTCACCCGCCACTGGCCAGCCGTCTTTCCAGAGAAGCGGTCGAATATCCAGCACACTGGCGCCGCCCCGATCCAAATCGGCTTCGTAGTGACAGGAGAAAAATTGCACGCCATCGCCAAGATTAATCAGTCCAAAGTGGCCCAGACCGACCACGCGTCCCCCGGAACCAGCGAAGAGCTTGCCGCCACCTTGGATCATGTCTATGCCCATGTTGTCAAGAAATGGACCCGTCACTTTTCTGGCGCGCCCGACGCGGATGTTGTAGCCGGAGTTCGCGCCTTGGCAGCAACTGCCATGGTCGGCCAGCAGATAATACCAGCCATCGTGGTAAATCATGTCCGAGGCCTCGCAGTTGATCGCAATGTTGTAAGGCGCGTGGCCGGGATGCAGGCGTTTCCCGGTTTTCGGATCGAGTTCCACCAGGCGGATGTAGCCAAAGTAGGAACCGTAGGTGAGCCACAACCTGTCATCGGTCGGATCCAGAAAAACTCCGGGGTCAATGGCGTTGCAGTCCTCAAAACCGTCGGAAGAAGCGACGATGCCGCCGTCTTCCCATTTGTAATCGGGCGAATCCGACTCCAGCGTTTTATTGGACAGCAGGCGAACCTCCGCTTTGGGCTGCGCCGCGCCAGTGGCGTAGTAAAAAAAATACCGGTCGCCGATATGAATCACATCGGGAGCCAGCCCGCCGCCGCGCCCTTCGCCGGGCGATGTTCCCTGCCGCCAGTTCCAGCCGTCGTCGGAGGTCAAACACGGCAGCCCTGTGCCATAGACATAATACTTGTTATCGCATTGAATGACAGTGGACGGGTCATGAATTTGCACCCGGCCGTCAAGGGCGAAGGCCTGTGGCACAAGCAGCAAAACCGCCATTGTTTGCAGTAAGTATTTCATAATGCTGTCAACCCGGCTGATTTATTGATGCATCGCACCCGCCGGAGTCTCGCAAGAAAACAAGACTGAACGATCCCATCTCCGATGCAATGTTTTCTGATCAAGGGTATGAGCAGAATTGTAACCCTTGAAATGTGACTGGCAAGCACTGCTTTATTCGTCCGCTGCAAATTCGGACTGAACCAAAATGCACCGCTTGTCCTTGAAATGATTAGAGCACCCGCTGTAAAGTGAAGTCCATTTATGACTCTCCAACCCATTCTCATCGGCGGCCAATGGCGCGCTGCCAACGCAGCCTCATCGTTTCACGCCGAAAATCCTGCGGACGGCGAAAGATTTTCCGAATCATATCCCGTCAGTTCGTGGACGGATTGCGATGCGGCGCTGAATGCGGCGCTGAATGCGGCGAACATTCTTCGCACAGCGCCGCCGGAACAGCTTGCAAAATTTCTGGCACGCTACGCCGAACGAATCGAGGCGCGCAAAATGGAACTCGCTGAAATCGCCCATGCGGAGACAGCCCTCGCAAAAGTTCCGCGCCTCGCTGACGTTGAAATTCCGCGCACGACCAACCAACTGCGCCAGGCCGCCGCCGCCGCGCTGGACGGCGCGTGGGCGCTGCCGACGATTGACGCAAAGTTGAACATCCGCTCCATGCTCGCGCCCGTCGGACCCGTGCTGGTGATCGGGCCGAACAATTTTCCATTCGCCTACAACGGCGTGGCCGGCGGTGATTTTGCCTCGGCGATTGCCGTAGGAAATTCCGTCATCGCCAAGGCGCATCCTTGTCATCCGCACACGACGCAATTGCTCGCGAAAGAAGCCTTCGCCGCCGTAACCGAAGCCGGTCTGCCGCCCGCGACCGTGCAACTGATTTACCAAATGTCGCCGGAAGACGGCTTGCGCATGGTCGCGGACAAAAGACTCGGGGCGTCCGGTTTTACCGGCAGCCGCGCGGCGGGAATGAAACTCAAGGCGGCAGCGGATGCGGCCGGCAAACCCATTTATCTGGAGATGTCGAGCATCAATCCGGTTTTGATCCTGCCGGGCGCGCTGGCGGAACGCGGCGAAAAACTGGCCGGGGAATTCGGCACGAGCTGTTTGATGGCTTCCGGACAATTTTGCACGAGTCCGGGCATGGTGATTTTGTTTGCCAGCGCGGAAGCGGAAAAATTCATCGCCGGCGTGAAGGTGAAATTGGAAGCCACGGCTGCGGCGACATTGCTTTCATCCGGCGTCGCTCAAAATCTTGCGGCCGGCGTGAAGGCGCTTCAATCGGCGGGCGCGGAACTCGTCACCGGCGGCGCGCCGCTGGCGGGAAACAAATTTGCCAATACCGTGCTGCGGGTGGGCGGAGACCGGTTTTTGTCGTCGCCGGAGAAATTACAAACGGAAATGTTCGGCAATGCGTCGCTCATCATCGTCGTTCGCGACGCGGCGCAAGCGGTGGAAATTCTTTCACATCTCGAAGGCAATCTGACCGGCTCGATTTATTCCGACACCAGCGGCGCGGATGACGGTTTGTATGAAAAACTTTCACCGCCGCTTCGCCAGCGGGTCGGGCGTCTGCTTAATGACAAGATGCCGACAGGCGTTGCCGTGACTGCGGCCATGAATCACGGCGGCCCGTTTCCCGCAACGGGGCATCCGGGTTTCACCGCCGTCGGCTTCCCGGCGTCCATGCGGCGGTTTGCGATGCTGCAATGTTACGACAACGTGCGTCCGCATCGTCTCCCGTCCGCGCTTCGGGACAAGAACGGATGACCGCTGCCACGGCGAGACACGAACGGCCCCGGCGGAGAACGCAGGCATGGGAAGTTTGGCGGTGCTGTTCTCGACGGCGGCGTTGGCAACAGCTTGAAGGCTCATGCGTTCTGGATTTTCCAATACATATTGTAGTGTTGAAGGGCCATTTTGTAATAGGGAACCAGCGTCACGTCCTCTGGATGCCCGACGGCATCGGTCTTGAAAATCAAAGGTGCAGTCGAAGGCTTGATTTTTCCGGGGATGCCGGCCAGTTCGCCAGCGAATGTGGGCACGTTAATCGGAACATTTAACACTGACCCGATGGAACGTTCGTTGATGTGTAGATTGTCGCCGGGTTTGACCTCGTGTCCCAACGCGCCTACCAGCACGATGGGGCCATAAACGGCAGCGGCCGTGTCGGTGGTTCCAGGCAGAAGTTCCATCCGCAACTCCATGGGCATGTCCACTTCGATCACATCACCGTTTTTCCAACGGCGATCCAGCATGATGAACGAACTTGGCGTGTGCGACGTTTTGGCGGTCTTGCCATTGACGCGAACCGTGGCCGTTTTCGCCCAGCCGGGATGCCGGATGTTCAGGGCAAAATTTTGCGGAGAGGCGGCTTTGATTTCCAATCTGGATTTGCCCGCTTCGGGGAACGACGTGATTTGAGTGAACGTGATTCCCTTTTCCTTCCAGTTCAATGTGGACGCCATGAACAGGTTCACGTAGAGGGAATCCGCCGGAGATCCTTCGGGTTTCCCGCAGAAATAAATTGAATCTCCATACTTGGCATGGTTCTCAATGCCGGTGCCGGTGCAGCACCAGAACGAGTCAAAGGGCGTGCAAAATAATTTGATGTAGCCGGGCTTGGTTGACTGGAAATAAGTCATCATGCCGGTGTTTGGATCCTGCGATCCCAGAATGGCGTTGCAAAGGGTTCGCTCGTAATAGTCGGCGTAAGCGGCGGTTGGATTGCCGGCGAAAAGCATCCGGGTGAGCCGGAGCATATTGTGACTGCAACACGTCTCCATGGTTTTCGCCGAGGAGAGATGGCGGCTGAAATCGGTGATCGGGAAGAAGTGCTCGTTGTCCCCGTTGCCGCCGGTGGCAAAGGAGCGTGTGCCGGTGACTGTCTTCCAGAAAAATTCGGCTGCCGCGTGATACTGCGGCTTGCCGGTCAACTGATAAAGCCGCTCGAAGCCGATGATCTTGGGAATTTGCGTGTTGGAATGCAGCCCGTTCAAAATATCCCGGCCTTCGGACATGGGTATGAGAATCGCCTGATGGCAGAAACGTTCGGCCAGCGCGAGGTGCTCCGGTTGATTGGTAATCGAATAAACATCCGCCAGCACTTCGTTCATGCCGCCGTGTTCGGTGCCGAGCATCCGTTGAAATTGATCGTCGGTCATGTCTTTGGTGGCATCCACCGCCCAGTCGGTGAGCTTCACCAGCACATTGCGTGCATCCTGATTGCCGCAAAAAAAATAGGCGTCGCGCAATCCGGCCATAATTTTGTGCATGGTATACCAAGGCACTCCGACCGAGCGCCGGCCAGCCACCATGTTGTCAATCTGCGCGGAGTTGTCGGGGAATGCGCAAACCAACCCGCTCTTGCCGGCGTCCTGACATTCCTTGAGTTCGCCGACGATATAATCAACGCGCTGTTTAATTTCAGCATGGCCGGTTGAGGCATACATCATCGAGGCGGCGCTGAGATAATGTCCCAGCGTGTGTCCCTGGCAGCGGATGTCGGCCCACATTGCCACTGATTCCCAGCCGCCATAGACCGGCGCTTTGGGTTCAAGACCCGCATTGACACGGAAGTTATGCAACATACGGTCGGCTTCCAATTTCAGGAGATAGGCTTCATCGCGTTGTTGTGCCTCAAGGAAAGGACCTTCGAGCACGCGCACATCAGTCAACGGGAAAGCATCCATCACGGGAACGCCTTTGGGCAATTTGTTTGCGGACTGTGCTGCGGCTTGCGTTGAAATGTGAGCGCACCCCGTCGAAAATGGCCCCGCCGCGACCAACAAGGCTCCTGAACCAATGAGCTTGAGAGCCTGGCGGCGTGTAAGCGAGGAAGCGGCGTTTGAAGAATCGGAATTATTATGAGTCATACGATCAATAAATCTCAAATGAAGTTTTCTGCAAGACTAAATGCGTGCAAACACACCCAATGTGACACCTTGAAAGCGTCCGGACGCATCGTCTCCCGTCCGCGCTTCGGGACAAAAATGTTTGAGCGCAGGAAGTCCCGGAACCACGGCGATTGGATTCGGAATTCACTGGCTTTAGCCTGTGAAGCCGCAATCTTCGGCATTGTCCTGAACTAAATTTCCTTACGCGGAAACAGCGGGGCGGGTTCGCCAATTTTGTGGCCGGGATTTAATTTGCCCCAGGCAGCTTCGGAAAATTTGTCCGGTGCTTCAGTCAAGCCAAGCTGCGCGTAAATTTTCACCGCTGTTCCCGGCAAAAACGGCCAGAGCAAAACCGCCAGCACGCGGCAGGTTTCGGCCAGATTATACAAAACTCCGTCGAGCCGCTGCGACTGCGCCGGGTCTTTCGCCAGTTTGAACGGCGCGGTCTGGTCAACGTATTGGTTTGCGCGGGTAATCATCTTCCAAATAAATTCAAGCGCGTCCTGCAAATAATTTTCCTTCAAGGCATCAATAATTTCCCGGACCTCTTCATTCGTTTTTTTTGCCAGTTCGTCCGAACGATCCGGAACAATCCCGTCGCGATAACGCTTGAGCATCGAAAGCGAACGGTTCACCAGGTTGCCGAGGCCGTTCGCCAGCTCGGCGGAATAGCGTGATTTGAACCCGGCGTCCGTCCAGTTGCCGTCCGGGCCGATGTCGAGTTCGCGCAAGACGTAAAAACGAAATGCGTCCAGTCCCCATTCGTCAATGACCGCAACCGGGTCCACGACGTTGCCGGTGCTTTTGCTGATTTTCGCGCCGTCCTTCTGCCAAAAGCCGTGAACGAGAATTTGTTTTGGCAGCGGCAGTTCCATCGCCTTGAGCATGATCGGCCAGAACACGGCGTGAAATTTCAATATGTCCTTGCCGATGACGTGGATGTCGGCGGGCCATAAATCCAAATTGGAACTGGGCGGTGTCAGTGGAAAATCTTTTGGAATTGCGGACAAAACTGTCTTATCAAGATGTTCGGCCGGAATGGATATGTAGTCCACCAGCGCGTCGAACCAGACGTAGGTGACAAAATTTTTGTCGAATGGGATCGGGATGCCCCAGTTCAGCCGCGCCGCCGGACGCGAAATGCACAAGTCTTCGAGCGTGTTGTTTTTGAGAAAGCCAAGAACCTCGTTGCGCCGGTAGTCCGGCTGGACGAAACCCGGGTTTGCTCCGATGAAATCAATCAGCCATTGCTGGTGTGCGCCGAGCTTGAAATAATAATTTTCTTCCTTTAATTCGACGACTTCGCCATAGCCCGGATCAAACGTGCCGTCCGCATTCCGGTCCTTTTCCGTCAGGAAAGTTTCTTCCTTCGTCGAATAAAATCCGCTGTAGGTTTTTTTGTAAAAATGCCCGGCGTCATTGAGCTTCGACAAAATCGCCTGGACAAACACCTTGTGACGCAACTGCGTGGTGCGGACGAAATCGTCGTTGGTGAGGTCCAGCTTCCTGGCGAACGACAGCCAGTCGGCGGCCAGTTCATCGCAATAAGCCTGCGGAGTTTTTCCTTCGGCAATTGCGGCTTGCTGGACTTTCTGGCCGTGCTCGTCAAGGCCGGTCAGGAAAAAAACCTCCTGTCCCAGGCTGCGCCGCGACCGGGCGATAACGTCGGCAATAATTTTTTCGTAGGCGTGGCCGAGGTGCGGCTGGCCGTTCACATAATCAATCGCCGTGGTGATGTAAAACCGTTTGTTCATTTGTCGAACGGACAATCTGGCGCACAAAGGCGGTTAAGGCAAATCGGAATCAAGGCAATGGCCGGCGCGGCAAGATTGGAATATGTGGGTTTGGCTTCGGCAAAGACGGAACCGGCCTTGCATCTGAATTTGCCGGATCCTATTCCGCCACCAGTTCCGCCGCGCTTGCATTTGACTTCACCTGCTCCGGATTTTTGCAGCCGGGAATGAGCGCGGTCACAGCGGGATTTTTCAGGCACCAGGCCATCGCCCATTTCGCCATCGGCACGCCGGGCGGCACCTCCTCTTTTTCCAGGCGTTCCACCTCGGCGATGTCGTGTATCAATTTCGTGTGCTCGAACGTGACGCGCACGTCGTTCGTGTCGAAACTCACGCCGGACTTGTATTTGCCGCTCAACAGGCCGCTGGCCAGCGGCACGCGGGCAAGGATGCCGAGGTTGTCCTTCTGCGCATGGGGAAAATAAATCTTCTCGGCGCGGGAGTCGAGGCGGTTGTAGAAAACCTGGAGCGTCTCGACGCCGAACTTCGCGGCTTCGCGCGCCTGAAGTTCGCTGCCCGATTGCAAGATGGAGGCGCCGAGGTGCCGGATTTTGCCCGCGCGCTTTTGCTCCGCGAGAAAATCCCATAGTTCCTGGTTTTGGAAAATTTTGTCCGAGCCGGAATGAAACTGGTAAAGGTCAATCGTCTCGACGCGCAGCGCCTTGAGCGAGCCGTCGAGCTGGGCTTGCACGCCGGCGATGGAAAAATCGTCGTCACGCTTCATGAAACTCTTGTAGTGATGGCCGAACTTGGTGGCGACGATCCAGCGCGAGCGGTCGCGCCGGGACAAATAATCGCCGATGAGTTTTTCAGACAGGTGTTCCGGCCCGTAACATTCCGCCGTGTCAATCAGGTTGATGCCGCATTCGGTGGCGGCGTCGAGGATGGCGTCGGCTTCGGCCTGTGTAAAATCCTTGGCCCATTCGCCGCCGAACTGCCACGTCCCGATGCCGATGACGGAGACGCGCAAATTCGTTTTTCCGAGAGTTCGATAACGCATGGCGGAAGCCTAGGGAATAAATCCGCTTGCGCCAAGCTTGTTCGTTGCTAAATTCATCCCGCAATTTCATCCGCCGGCTGCGGCGGTTTTCCTTTTTTTAACCGGAATCATTTAACTCGTGAAAATTTTTAGCGGCACGTCAAACGAACCCCTCGCCAACGCCATCTGCAAATCCATCGGCGTGGAACTCGGCAAATGCACCATCAAGCCGTTTCCCGACGGCGAGACGTTCATAAAAATTGAGGAGAACGTGCGCGGCGAGGAAGTGTTCGTCGTCCAGCCCACGTCGCCGCCGACGAACCACAACCTGATGGAACTGTTCATCATGATGGACGCGCTGCGGCGGGCGAGCGCCAAGCGCATCACGGCGGTGATGCCGTTTTACGGTTACGCGCGCCAGGACCGCAAAGACCAGCCGCGCGTGCCCATCACGGCCAAGCTCGTCGCCAACCTGCTCGTGGCGGCGGGCGCGAACCGGATTCTGGCGATGGATTTGCACGCACAGCAGATCCAGGGATTTTTCGACATTCCGGTGGATCATCTCTACGCCGCGCCGGTGATGTATGAGTATTTGAAGAAAAAAAACCTGACGAACCTCGTGGTGGTCAGCCCGGACGCCGGCGGCATCAAAATGGCGCACGCGTATTCGCAAACGCTGGAGGCGGAACTGGCGATTGTGGCCAAACGCCGCAAAAACGCCACGGAGGTCGAGAGCCTGGCGGTCATCGGCGAAATCGAAGGCAAGGATGTTTTGCTAGTGGATGATTTGACGGAGACAGCGGGAACCCTTACGACGGCGGCGGAGGCGTTGAAGGAAAAAGGCGCAAAAAAAATCATCGCCTGCGTTTCCCACGCGATCCTGGGTGAAACGGGCATCGAAAGATTGCGCAAATCGGCTATTGACGAGTTGATAACAACTGATACAGTCCAACGCCCTGCAATTGACGGTGTGAAGATCACCACGCTGTCGGTCGCGGGGCTTTTGGGCGAAGCCATCAAACGGATTCACAGCAATTCGTCGGTGAACTCGCTCTTTGAATTCAAAGGCGGGCGCACCAGT
This sequence comes from Verrucomicrobiia bacterium, assembly GCA_036510395.1. Lineage (GTDB taxonomy): Bacteria > Verrucomicrobiota > Verrucomicrobiia > Limisphaerales > UBA11358 > UBA11358. The sequence goes on along the minus strand of DATCDZ010000109.1, from coordinate 5,293 downwards.
TAGCGTCCGCAAAAACAGTTTAATTTTAGAAAATGAAATCAGTCGCATTGAAAGCTTATCCGCGCACGAAAGTGCAGCGCGCCGAAGTCACGAAACTCCGCCGCGCCGGCCTCGTGCCCGCGACCATTTACGGGCGGCTGGCCAAGCCGCAAAATCTGGAGGTCAATTCCAAGGAATTTGCCGACCTGCTGCACCAGTCGGCCTCGGAAAATCTGCTCGTGGATTTGTCCGTCGAAAACGACGCGCGATCCAAGCGCCTCGCGCTCGTCCAGGAAATCCAGCATCACCCGCTCGACGGCAAAGTTTTGCACGTGGATTTTCACGAGGTCGCCGAAGATGAAAAAGTCGCCGTGCAAGTTCCGGTTGAAACGACCGGCGAAGCCGCAGGCGTGAAAGTTGGCGGCGGCGTGCTCGAACACGTTTTGTTCAAGTTGAAAGTCCGCTGCCTGCCGAAAAATCTGCCGGATCAAATCGTGATTGACGTCACGGCGCTTGAAATCGGCAAGGCCGTCCACTTGGGCGACATCAAGCCCCCCGAAGGCGTTGAAATTTTGGGCGACAAGCATATCACCGTCGTCGCTGTGGCAGCGCCGCGCGCCGAGGAAGAGGTTGCCGCCACCGTAGCCGCTCCGGCTGCAGGCGATGTCGAGATGACCAAGGAAAAGAAGGAAGAAGGCGCGGAAGGCGCTGCACCCGCGAAAGCCGGCGACAAAGCACCGGCCAAGGGCGACGCGAAAGCCGCCGCTGCCGGAGACAAAAAAGCCGAGGCGAAACCCGACGCCAAGGCCGAGAAGAAGAAATAATTTCTGCGGCGCGAGCCGCTTTCCCCGCGCATGGAAAATATTTTTCTCATCGTGGGCTTGGGAAATCCGGGCGCGGAATATGCGAAGACGCGCCACAACGCCGGTTTTTTGCTGGTCGAAAAACTGGCGGCAAATTGGAGATGCGACTGGGCGAACGACAAAAAATTTCGCGCACGAATTGCAAAGACCGACCGCAATGGCGGGAGGATTTTGCTGTGCGAGCCGCAGACGTTTATGAATTTGAGCGGCGAGACGGTCGGTCCGTTGAAAGATTTTTATCAGTTGCCGATGAAGCAATTGATGGTCGCGGTGGACGACGCGGATTTGCCATTTGGCGAAATCCGATTGCGCAAAAGCGGCAGCAGCGGTGGACATCACGGTTTGGAATCCATCGAGCAGCATTTGAGTTCGCGCGAGTTTGCCAGATTGCGGATTGGGATCGGACGCAAAGACGGTTCGCGAGAGATTACAAATTACGTTCTCGGAAAATTTGATTCGTCCGAGAATGAATTGTTGAAAAAAGTTTTGGAACGGGCTTCAGACCAGGTTGAAACCTGGTTGGAAGCTGGAATTGAAAAAGCAATGAGCCAGTTTAACGGAGTCATAGACTCCACGAACGAAAAGAAAAAATAGTGAAACGATACGAAGGTCTGTTCATCCTGAACACAGCAGGAAAAGAAGAAGCCGTCAAAGACACGCTCGACAAGGTCGAGGCGGAAATTGTCGCGGCGGGCGGCAAAGTCGAAACCGTCCAGAAAATGGAGCGGAAAACTTTCGCGCGCGTTGCCGACAAAAAGCACGCGTCCGGATTTTATGCGAACGTCATTTTCAACGCACCGGAAACCATCATCGCACAGTTGAATTCCAAATTCACGCTGAACGACGACGTTTTCCGCGTGCTGTTCACCGAATCGCCGGAGCCGAAACCCGCGAAATAAATTCAAAGGAATTTTATGGCCAGCTTCAATAAGGTGATTTTGATGGGAAACCTGACGCGCGACCCTGAATTGCGCTACACGCCCAAAGGCACCGCCATCGCCAAGATCGGTCTGGCGGTCAACCGCGTCTGGACGAATGAAGCCGGTGAAAAAAAGGAAGACGTTACTTTCATTGACGTGGATGTTTTTGGCCGCACGGCGGAAAATGTCGGTCAATATATGCGCAAAGGCCGTCCGATTTTGGTTGAAGGCCGACTCAAGCTGGATCAATGGGACGACAAGGCCACTGGCGCAAAACGCAGCAAACTCGGCGTGGTTGCCGAAACCGTTCAATTTCTCGGCAGCGCGCCCGGCGCTGGTGAAGGCGGCGCACCCGCAACTCCACGCGCGCCGCGTCCGGCTGCGAGCGCACCCGCAAGTGAACCCATTGAAGGCGACGCGCCGCCCGAAAGCGACGACGTTCCGTTCTGATTTTTAACCGCAGCAATTTCAAAATTATTTTCACATGGCAAAAACTGAAGTCATCCTCACCCACAACATCGTCGGCCTCGGCGGTGAATCCGATCAGGTCAAAGTCGCCGCCGGCTACGCGCGCAACTTTTTGTTTCCGCAACGGTTTGCGGTTCCGCTGAGCGAGTCCAACAAAAAACACATCGAGGCGCTGAAAAAAAAGCGCGCCGAGCGCGAGGCGCACGAGTTCAATACGATGAGCGAACTTGCCAAGGGCGTTTCAAAACTGATTTGCGTCGTCAAAGTCAAGGCGGGTGACGATGGAAAAATGTTTGGCTCCGTGACGGCGGGAATGATTGCCGACGAATTGAAGCACCAGTTCGACATCACGCTTGACAAGAGGAAAATCCATCTGGAACACGCGATCAAGACGCTCGGCGAACACGAAGTGGAATTGCATCTGCACGCCGAAGTCAAAAGCACGCTCAAGGTGCGCGTGGAAAGCCTGACGCCGATCACCGCGCCCGCGCCCGCCGAAGCGAAGCCCGAAGAACGCAAGACCGAAAAGCGCGGCAGACGCGCCGAAGACGAAAAAGTTGAAAAGGCCGAAGCCGCCGGGGAGAAAAAGCCGCAAGCGGCCAAAACCGAAAAGCCGGCGAAGGCTGCGAAGGCCGAAAAGAAGGCCAAGGCCGAGTAAGTCCGGCAAAATTATTTTTCAGAGAGCCACGGAAAATGTTCCGTGGCTTTTTTGTTCCATAAAATTCTTTGACCGGCATGCGCCGCTCTGTTTTGCTTCGCGGTAACAGGAATGGTTCCAGATTATTTTTTCCGGCGACGGTGGCGCCCTGCCTTGCGGCGATCATCGCGGCGTATTTTCTCAACAACCCGCTGCGCCACGGCGGCTGGTTCATGCTCCGCCGCTTCATCAACTGGTTTCCGTTGGGCATGACCTACGCCTTCCTGTGCATGGGCCGCTACAACATCATCGTCGCCAAGGGCGCGCTCGGCGCGCTGATGGCCAAGGAGGATTTGGGAATCGCCTACATCGGCAGCAGCCTCCAGTCATTCAGCCTCGGCTTCATCATCACGCTTGGCGGCTGGCATTGGTGGCCGGTTTATATCATTCCATTTGCCGTCATCGGGCTGCTGCTGGCGCTGAAAATCTGGTATGCCTGCCGTCGGCAACCAAGAAGTTCATCGCGGAAAAGGAAGGCTTGACCGTGCCGTGAATTTTGCTAGATTGACTCAAATGTTGAAAAACAATTCACAAGCTGTCATCCTGCTGGTAGTCGTAACTGACGCCGCCGCTGGCGCTTGTTGAACGAAAATTTTAACAAGAACCCACGGCTGGCAACGGCTGTGGGTTTTTTGTTGCCCCGGCCCGCGCCGCCACAACACAAAAAACGTATGAGCAAGACAATTGAAAACACCAAAGTGAAACTCGAAGCCTCCGCCCCGCGCGCCGAGGTCGGCCCGGCGATGTTCGGCCGCGACATCTTCGTCGAAGCGCTCGAACGTGAGGGCGTCGAGGTTATTTTCGCCTATCCGGGCGGCGCGAGCATGGAAATCCACCAGTCGCTCACGCGTTCAAAAATTCGCACGATTCTTCCGCGCCACGAACAGGGCGGCAGCTTCGCGGCGGAAGGTTATGCGCGCGTCACCGGCAAGGCCGGCGTGTGCATGGGCACCAGCGGGCCGGGCGCGACGAACCTTGTCACGGCCATTGCCGACGCCTACATGGATTCCTGCCCGCTCATCGCCATCACCGGCCAGGTGAGCCAGGCGATGATCGGGCGCGGCGCGTTTCAGGAGACGGACATCATCGGCGTCACGTTGCCCATCGTGAAGCACAGCTACCTCATCACGGACATCGCCGACATTCCACGCATCGTGAAGGAGGCGTTTTACATCGCGCAATCCGGCCGGCCCGGCCCGGTGGTGATTGATTTTCCAAAAAACATCCAGCAGCAGAAAACCCAGCCCGTCTGGCCGATGCTGGAGCAAATCAAAAAAGGTTTGCGCGGCTACAACCAGCCGGACTTGAAGGCCGACGAGGTGGCGCTGAACGAAATTCTCGGCCTCATTGAAAAGGCCGAACGTCCGGTGCTGTATTGCGGCGGCGGCATCATCTCCAGCGGCGCGGCGGAAGAATTGAAAAAATTCGCCGAGACGACGAATATTCCCGTCACGACCACGCTCATGGGCATCGGCGGTTTCCCGGAAACGCATCCGCTCTCGTTGCGCTGGCTCGGCATGCACGGTTCTGCCTCGGCGAACTGGGCGGTCAATGGCGAATACGAACTTCGCAAAAGTTTCAACGACCCGATGGTGAAGTTGAAAGACGGCGCGGATTTGCTGCTCGCGTTCGGCGTGCGCTTTGACGACCGCGTGACCGGCAAGTTCGAGGAATTCTGCAAGCACGGCACGATTGTTCACATTGACATTGACGCGTCCGAGTTGAACAAAAATCGCAAGGCCAATCTCCCCGTGGTCGGCGACATCAAGGACGCCCTGACGCGCCTGAACAAGCTCGTTGCGAAACGCCCCATCCAGAAGAAACACACCGCATGGCTCGCACAGATCGTCGAGTGGCAGAAGAAGGCGCCCTTCGCCTACCGCATCACGCCGGAGATCGCCAACAGCGATCACATGGTGGATCATATGCAGGGCAAGGAGAACGAAGTCATTCTCCAGCAAATGGTCGTCGAGACGCTTTACGAACTCACGAAGGGCGAGGCTTACATCACCACCGGCGTCGGCCAGCACCAGATGTGGGCCGGCCAATGGTATAAATACTCGCATCCGCGCCAGTTCATCACCAGCGGCGGCCTCGGCTCGATGGGTTTTGGCTATCCCGCCGCGCTCGGAGTAAAGGTGGCGCTGCCCGACAAGCAGGTGATTGACATTGACGGCGACGGCTCGTTCCTGATGAACATCCAGGAACTCGCCACCGCGCACATTGAGAAGATCGCCGCCAAGGCCATCATCCTGAACAACCAGCATCTCGGCATGGTCGTGCAGTGGGAGGACAACTTCTACGGCGGCAACCGTGGGCATACTTATCTTGGCGACCCCGACCATCGCCCGGAGATTTATCCCGAC
>DATCDZ010000108.1:0-37719 GCA_036510395.1 Verrucomicrobiia bacterium | reverse complement strand
GTCCTTTGGGAAATCCCATGCAAGATCAGACAGCATACCCCAAAATACGTTCACTTTATTATGCAGGAATCAATAATCCGGGAATATTCCAGCCATCAACGCTGGTAAAAATGGAAGATGTTGTGTAGCTCAAATTTATATTCGCTAAAGGATCATCAGCAAAAAATAAAACTACATAAGAAGTATTGGCGGCGAGTGAGAGAGGTGAGTTTGGGATAAAAGTGTAATAGCCAGCCGTGCCAACCTCCACTCCGTCTTGGAAATATGTGGTGGTAGGATAATCATCAAGCCCTGCACTCGTTAAAACTGGAGTATTATTATCTGGAAACAATACGGTTACTGAATTGAGCAAATAACCGGACACATTGTTACCAGTCGTAAATCCTATATTAAAATTATATCCTGCGGAGCTATTATCGGTGACATTTTGATTGGTGTTGGACAGATAGACGAAACCTTGCGCGCGAACCAATGGCAGCGTGATAAAAACCAAAACAAATACAATCCCGACGAGAAAAACTGTTCGCAATGTTTTCATAAATTTTTTTATTTCAGTTAATTGTCATTCGCCTTTCAGAATAAATTATTAACAGCAAGAATTGAAAAAACATTTTATCCGCCGATCTGCTTCTTGTAATCCTCCGGCGAGAGCAGCGCGTTCAGTTCGGCGGGATTGCTCAATTTGATTTTGTAAAACCAGCCGCCCGCGTATGGCTCGGTGTTCACCAGCGCGGGATTGTCGGTGACGGGCTGGTTCAGCGCCACGATTTCGCCGCTGACGGGCGAATAAATGTCGCTGGCGGTCTTGACGGATTCCACTACGGCGCATGCTTCGCCCGCCTTGAGCCGGCGCCCGGCTTCGGGCAGCTCGACAAAAACGACATCGGTCAACTCGCCCTGCGCGTGGTCGCTGATGCCGACGGTCGCGGTGTCGCCGCTGACGCGGATCCATTCGTGTGATTTGGCGTATTTGAGGTCGGAAGGAACGTTGCTCATAAATTATGCGGACTATTTCATCACCAAGACACCAAGACACCAAGAAAAATTTTAATGAATTCAGCAAACAAAAAAAGCGAGGCTTGCGCCCCGCCTTCGTGAATTAGATTTGCGGAATTACTTCGCCGGTGCGGCCACGGCTTTTTCCTGCTTCTCGTTCACCAGCGTGGCGCCCTTGCCGAGGCGCTTGCGCAGGTAAGTGAGCTTGGCGCGGCGCACCTGCCCGTGGCGTTCGACTTCAATCTTGTCCACGCGCGGCGAGTGCAGCGGAAACACGCGCTCCACGCCTTCACCGTAGCTGATGCGGCGCACGCTGAACGTCTCGTTCAGGCCGTGTCCGCGCCTGCCGATGACGACGCCTGCGAAAATCTGGATGCGTTCCTTGTCGCCTTCGACGACTTTGGTATGCACTTTGACCGAGTCGCCGACGCCGAATTTCGCGTCGTCTTTGCGATATTGTTCCGATTCGATTTTTTCTTGCAATGCCTGGTTCATATTAAATTTTTCTTTTTTGCAGGAGTCGAGGTAACGAGACTCTGACTTCCTGTTTTCTATTTTTATTTAGAGACTCCTTACGTCGTCTCCTACTTTAACAAATCCGGCCTCTGTTTTTTCGTCCGCAACTTCGCCTGCTCGCGCCGCCATTTTTCGATCTCGGCGTGGTTGCCGGACAGCAGCACCTCGGGAACTTTCATCCCGCGAAATTCCGCCGGTCGCGTGTATTGCGGATATTCCAGCAACCCGTGACTGAACGACTCGTCATACGAGCTTTCGTCGTCGCCCAGCACACCGGGCAGCAGCCGCGCGACCGCGTCAATCACCACCATCGCTGGCAGTGCGCCGTTCGTCAGCACATAATCGCCGATGGACAACTCGTCGTCGGCCAGCGCCTCGCGCACGCGTTCGTCAAAACCTTCGTAACTGCCGCAGACTAAAATCAAATCTTCCTGCTGCGCCATCTCGCGCGCAATTTCCTGCGAAAATTTTCTCCCGGCCGGCGAAAGCAAAATCACTTTCGTCTTTTCGCGCTGCAAACTTTCAATCGCTTCAAAGAGCGGCTCGACTTTCAGCAACATTCCCGGGCCGCCGCCGAACGGTTTGTCGTCCACGGTTTTGTGCCGGTCATGCGTCCAGTCGCGCAGGTTGTGGATTTTCAGATCCAGCAACTTGGCCTCTCTCGCGCGCTTGACGATGCTTTCATCGAGCGGCCCGGCGAACATCGCCGGAAACAAAGTGAGCACGTCAATCTTCACGAATGCAAAATTAAAAATCAAAAATCAAAAATGTCAGCGTCCGGCTGCGCTCATTTTACATTTTTAATTTTGCATTTTTAATTATTTGTTGTCCTCAACAATCTCAACCGCGCACCGCAAACCTTTCTTCGCACTGCCTGCGAGCAGCAACGAGCGGATCGCGTTAATCGTTATTCCCTGCCGTCCGATGATTTTTCCAACGTCGGACGCGTCCATTCGCAATTCATAAACCGTCATGCCCGCGCGCTCAACCGGCGTGACCGTCACCGCGCCGGGATTTTGCACGAGCCCTTTGACGACGTATTCGAGGAACTCCTGCATGGCTGTAAATTAAATTAAACCGCCGCCGGAGCGGTTGCCGCCGCCTTGCCCAGTTTCTTGATGAAGCTGGCGACGGTGTCGCTCGGCTGCGCGCCTTTGCTGATCCAGTATTGCGCGCGATCGAGCTTGATCGCGAAATTTTCGCCCTGCTTGAGCGGGTTGTAAGTGCCGATCTCCTCGATGAACTTGCCATCGCGGGGGCTGCGGCCATCGGCCACAACAATGCGGAATGCCGGCGTGTTTTTCGTGCCGACCCGTTTCATGCGAATTTTTACTGACATAAATTTTTCAAAAGGACGCGGAGGTTAGCCGTCCGCGCGCCGCTTGACAAGCTTGTTTTGAAGGAAAAAATCCTTTCTCTGGCGACGGCATGGCTTTCGTCCAAATTTTCAACGCCTCCTGCCGATTTGAAATTTGCCTAATTGACCAGTCGCAGGTGGAAAAAGCGCTGGCTTGAGGCGCCGAAATCATTTGTTGTGGTCAGCATGCCGCCGTTGCCGGTGATTGGGCTGCCCTGCGGAATCCAGACCGGATCGGTAAGGTTGGTCTTGTATTCGAGTTGATAGATCTGGCCGGGGATACCGGTCCAGTTGAAAATCAAATTCGTGCCGACGATCTGAAGGTTCAACGGCACCGGCACCGGCACGCTCGCCGAAAAACTCAAGTTGTCAACCGCCAGACCCTGCGCACTGCCGGCCGAATCCGTCATCTGCCATACCAGCCACAGCGCCGCGCCCGGCGGCCAGTTGGTGATGGTTTGATCCAGCACGCTCAAGCTGGTCTGGTTGAGCGGCGAGGTGCCGTCCACCGGGCCGACCATGGCCTTCGCAACCGTGGGGAAGCTCACGTTCAGCGCGGGAATGAAAGCGGTGACGTTGGTGATGAAGGTGTTGGTGCCGGTGAGGTCCACGAAATAATAAAATTGCAGCGTCTTGGGCTTGTCCGATTGCCGCCAGACTTCGCCGGTGAATTGCAGGTTCATTCGATTCAGCGTGATGCCGCCGCCGTTGATGAACCGCGCGCCAAACGCCGTGCCGAGGGTGGTGCTGGTCGCCAGCAAGCCGAGCGCGCGATTGGAACTGCCCGGCAAGCCAAAACTAAGTTGCCCGCCCGTTGTCTGGTCACCGTCGGTCGCGCCGAATTTGGAAGCGCCTGCCGACGAACCATACCAGCCGGCGAGCGCGGAAAGCCCCAGCCCGCCATTGCCAGTCGAGAGAACCGGATAGGCAAAATCGTAGGGATTGCCCAGCGAATACACCACGCCGTTGATCGTCACCGGGTTTGCCGTGTTCACCGACACCGTGCCAGGATTCGGAAGCGAATCGAAGTTTTGAGAATAGACCGCCGTTGGCGCGGGATAGGCGATGAACGACGGCGGCTGCGTGGCGGTGCCGTTGTTGGGCGCGCCGGGCGTGGCCTGGAAAAATTCCTGGCGCAAGAAGCTCTGGCCATCGGGATACGAGCCGTAGGAATCGTTCAGGTTCACGTTTTGATAATCCACATAATCGAGCACCTGTTGCTGGCTCTTGCCCGCCAGCCGCGTCAACGCCAGCGAGCCGGTCTGGCTGGTCAGAACAAAGCTGGTGTGCAGTTCGTTGGTGGTGGAAAGACTGGTCTGCGCATCAGCAAAGACGACCTCGAACTGGCCGGCGTTGATGCTCGCGTTCATCGGAAACGGCCATTGCAAAAGGTTGGTGTAATTGTTGGCCAGATAAATTCCGTTCAAGGAAACGGCATTGCTGCCCGGATTGAAAATTTCAATCCACGGCGCGTGCTGCCCGGCGCGGTTCGTGATGCCGGTCAAGTCGTCGGCTTGAATCTCATTGATCCACAGCGACGGGAACGGCGTGAGCGACGTCGCCACGCTGTTACGCTTGTCGGGCGTCGCGGTGGACGTGGTGAACAACCAATTGCCATCGCGCCAGTTGTCCTGGCGCGGATCAATCAATTGCAGAGACGCGCCGCCGGCATTGGCATTCGTCGGCCACGGAAGCTGATTTGAATACTTCACTTTGGCGACCGGCACATTGCTGGTGTTGTTCAATGTGAGGGTTTCACCATTCGGCGACAGCGTTCCGCCATAAATGTCAAACACCGGATTCGTCGCGCCGTAAGCGGCGGCGAACGCGGCGCTGTTCGCGGCCAGGACCAGATAATTCGTCGGCCCGATTACCGAGCCGCTTGGGAACGTGTAGCCCAGACCCTGGAACTGCCAGCCGGACAAATCAAACGCCGTGTTGGTCGAGTTGTTGTAAAGCTCCACGAATTGCGCGTTGGCCACGCTCGGCGCATACATGATTTCGTTGATGACGATCTGGCCGACCGGTGACGCGCTCGTGCCGGAATAAACGACGCTGACACTGTTGCTGTCGCCGGCGATGAACTGGCTGTTGCGGTCCACGCCGATGACGCTGAATTTGTTTGTGCCCGTGGCCAGCGGCACGGCGACAGTCCAGCCGGTCAGGCTGGTCCACATCAGCGGATACGCCGCTCCGTTGATCCAGACCGTGGCCACGTTCACGGGCGCGATGCCGGTGACATACGCGACGTTGTTGCTGACCGTCACGCCGGTATTCACGGAGAAACTTCTGGCATTGATCGCGGCCAGTTGCGACGCGATGCTGGTGCGCGCCTGCGTGAGCCACGGCTCGATGTTCGCCTGGGGATTTTCTGCGCTCAATCTATTCGCCGTCATTGCGTTGTATTTGGCCATGATCAACGGCCCGCTATTTGCGAGCTTTAGCGGCCCGTTGACGAGTTCGCCCATCGCGCGCCAATACATGCGCATGAAGGTCGGATTGTTGTAAATGTTCGCCATGCCCTGGTCGGCGCCGTTGATCGTCAACAGATTTTGTCCGGGTCCCCACGAACCGCTGTTGCCGATGACGATGTTGAAATCCCACATCAGCAGGGAATACTTCGAGCCCAGCGCGCCGATGTAGCCGTAAAGGTTTTGCCCGTTTTGCGAGCCGAAGCAATCCCAGTTGCCGGCGGCGTGGTTGGCCGCGAACACGCGCATCCAGTTCTCCATGTTGGCGATGTTTTCCATGTTCGCCACGAAACTCGGCGAGCTGGGATTGTCTGCCGCGTCCACGAGTGAAAACACGTTCGTGAAATCGTTGGCCGAATCCGGCGTGCGGCGTATTTCAAAATTGTAGCGGTATCGAGCCGTCTTCTTGACGCCGCCGATGGTGGTGTAGGGGTTGAGCGCGCACCAGGCATTGTTGTTGAAGGAAATGGAATCTCCCGATGGGAACGGCCCGAATTCAAACCACGGCTGCATTTTGTAAAGGAAACCGTCCGGGTCATTTGGAAAGTGTTCCTTCACGTCATCGCCGTCCGGACATTGGGCGTCTTCCATCAGCACGCCGCGGCGGTTGCCGTTGACATAAACGGCGACATAACGTCGGTTCAGCCACGGCACACCCAGCGCGCGCAGGAAGCTGTTGGCGATTTGCTCGCGTTGCAGGCTGGTATCGTCGCCCGGGCCGTTTCCTGGTTGGTGGATTTTGTTGAATGATGTCGCGCCGAGGAATTTGTCGTCGTCGTTGAACGTCCATTTGTAGTGGCACAGGCTGCCGTTGGGGTAATCAAACCCCTGATGATACGGGCTGCCGGCGAACCGTCCCTGCATATTGTAAATCACCCGGTTGCCATTCACCATTGTGCCGTCGCACGATTCATTGCTCAAATCAGACAAATTTCCCCAGCGGGTGACGTTGGTCTGCGTCAGCCACAAATGATACACGCCGAAGCTGCCGCCCGGACTGCCGTCGCCGAACATCACCACGCACTCGCGCACCGGTTCGTTGTCGCCGGCGCGAATCGCCGGAAAGAGCGTGACAACGGAACTGCTGTCCGTCGCGGAAATGTAGAACGCCACGACCTGATTCGCCGCGTGGCCGGGAATGGTCGCGCTGAAAATGCCGTCACCGGGAATGGCGTCGCCGCCCGTGCCGTTGTCCTTCATCGGCACAGAACTGTAAGTCGTGGCCGGATCCAACCGATAATACAGCGTGAGATTTTGCACGCCGTTCGGATCATGCGCCTGCGTCGTCACCACGACATTTTGATTCGCCGCCGGCACCGGCGGATTATGCGTGACGTTGTAAATCGCCGGCCCTGCGTTGGTGACGTATCGGCTGTTGGGCATTCCCGGTGTGCCAAGATTGTTGGGCACCGGCATCGTGCCCGTAGCTTCGAGCCAGTTGCCATTGAGCCGCATCAGCGGTTCGGGCCAGCCGTGCAGCCAGCGCGCCTTGAAACGCACCGTGGCGGTCATGCCGCTGGCGAGTGAATTGGTGGTCAGCGCCATTTCGCAGGAATTGTCGCCGGTCCAGATGCGGTCGCTGCTGCGAATGTGCAGCGAATGGCCGCTGCTGTAGCCGCTGTTTTCAAGGCTGGACCGCACCATGTCGCCTTGGAGCGACCAGTTAGTCAGTCCCAAACTATTTTCAAACGTGCCGTTGGAAACGTAATTCGAGCCGTTGTAATCCACCTCGATGTTGTCCACCAGGCATTCGCCGACGTCGAGCAAGCCGATCTGCGCGTAATCAATCCAACTGTCGTAATTGTCGCCGTTGTCGAGCACGCCGGTGCATTCGATGTTGGTCCACACGGATTTTTGCGTCTCATCGCTGTCGGCCCAGTTCGCGGCGAGACGATTATTGCTGTTTGGATCAATCAATTCCAGACTGCTGCCGCCGCCGCTGGCCCATTCGCCCCAGCGTCCGCCCGTGCCGTAGGTCAAATCGTTCACGGCGATGTTGATGATGTTGGTGACGGTGACGCCGTTGGTGTCCGTCGTCTTGTGTTCCGCCGGCATCATCAAAGCCAGATACTCGCCGTTGTGCGACAGTTTGCCGCTGAAATTTCCAACGGTATTCGTCGCGTTCAAATTTGGATATTTCGCGAACAGATTCGTCAGGTTGCGAGCCACCACGACATAGCCATTCGTCGGGATCACGACATTGGTTGGAAAATTGAAGGTCACGCCGCCAGTCAATTGCCAGCCGCCCAAATTGATGGTGTTGGTGCTCCGGTTGTAAAGCTCGACGTATTGGTCGTCGTCATTGCCGCTGATCGGGTCATACATCAATTCGTTGATCACCACGTCGCTGGTGAGAATCGGCGCGTTTGGCGTGCCGGGTGTCTTGGCTTGGAGCCGGTAAAAATCATTCGCGCCGTCGGGCCAGCGGCCCATCGCCACGCCGTTTTGCTGCGCGGCAAACTGGACGGCGTCCAGAATGCGGCTGCCATCAGGCTTGATGAAGAAAATGGATTCGCCCGGCGCGTTGAGCGCAAAGTTCATGTTCGTCTCGCTGTAAAAAACAAAACCGCGCGGCGAAATGATGGTGCCGGTCGGAATGACGAATTTATTCGTCGCGGCGTCGTCCGTCAAAATGCAGCCGGAAATATCCACGCTGTTGGTGCTGTGATTGTAAAGCTCGATGTAGTCGTAATCCGGCGGATCGGTGTGCGCGAGGAATTCGTTGATGACGACGTTGCGCAACGGACTCGGCGTGAAAGCGTCCATCTGCCCCGGCGAGCCGCCGACGGTGTCGCTGATGTCCCACGCGCGCGGGTCGCCTTCGCCGTAAGTCGGATTCGCCAGCACAATCGAATGTCCCGTGCCGTCCGCCGCCACCGGCCACGGAGAAACATTTGAATACGGCACGGTCAGCAGCAACGCGCCTTGTTCGTCGAGCAATTCGAGCGTTTCGGTTTTCTTCAAACTGCCGGTGTATGGCCCCATGACGTTCGTGATGCCATAAACGCTTTGGATGTCCGCCGGCGCGGCGGCGATGACCAGATAACCGCCGCCGGGAATTTGAGTGTTCGCCGGAAACGTGTAATTCATGTCAGCGCAGGTGATCTGGTAGCCGCTGATGTCCTGGAACCACGGATTGGAGTTGTAAATTTCCACGAACTCCAGATTTTTTCCGTCGGTGCGCGGCGCGGGTTTATACATGATTTCCGAAAATGCGACCGGCGTTTTGCGCGACGACGGCCCCATCGCATCGTGAGGGTTCGCGACCACTCCGGCCACCGCGTTGGTCACGGTGGTGATGTCGCGAAACTGCGCCGTGGCGACGGCGCTCGCGCTGCGGCTGCTCACGGAAAAGCCGAGATAAATCTGGCCCGGCATCGAAATCGTCGCGCTGCCGAGCGGCGTCCACACCTGGCCGTCATAGCTGGCAAAGCCGTTGAAAGTGTTGCCGGTGCGTTGGAGGCGCAGCCAGGTGTTCGGATAATTCGCCGGAAAATTCCCGGTGGTGCTCGCGGCGTTGGCGGAGGGATCGCGCCATTCAAAAAACGAACCGTTCATCGCAGGCGTGGTGAACGCGGCGGCAAACCGGCTGCCGGCCGTCAGGCTTTCGCGCGCCATCAATCCCGCCTTCGCAAAAATGTCGGACAGGCTCAAGCCGGCCACGCGCACGGCGACGTCAAAATTGCCGGTGACGAGCTGATACGAGAAATTGCCCTGGTCCGAATTGCCGCCGAAGTCCGCGCCGGCGGCAGTCACGTTGAAACCGTTGCCGGCGGCGGTCACGGTGGAAGCGACCGACGCATTGCCCAAGTCCAGCGGCGCGTAGGGAAACGCCGGAAACGTCATGGTTGTGTTCGTGGCAATCGTGTTCGGCGTCGCGGCCCGGTCGCGCACGCGATTGACAACGACACAATAATTGCTGCCGTAGGTCAGCGGCGCGGTGGTGAGGACAACGGTCTGATTGTCGGCGTTCAGCGCCGCGCCGGTCACGGCCAGGCCATTGGTGAAAATGTAATTCGCCGTGTTGGTGGCGCTGGCGGCTTCGACCACTTTTGAATAGGTCACTTGGACGTTGGTGATGCCGAGACCGACGACGTTCAAAATCGCCGGCGGATTGGTGTCGGCAAGCACCGTCAGGATGGCCGGCGCGCTCGTGACGGAACCAGCCACGTTGGAAACGATGCAGACAAAACTTTCGCCGGTCCAACTCAAGTTCAGGTTGCTCAAAACCAACACCGGCGAGCTGGCGCCGGGCAGGTTGGTGCCGCTCAACCGCCATTGGTAACGAAGGGGAGCCGGATTGGTTGCCAGCAGGAAGAACGTGGCGGTTCCGCTCTCGAGGCCAATTGTGTTCGTGGCCGGCTGAAAATAGATTCCCGGCATATTCGTTAGCCCGGTGAACGGAACGAGCAGCGTGCCGTCCGCGCTGCCGGTGGCCAGCGGCAACTCGATGGTGCCGTCGGGCAACTGCCATTGCACCGTCAAATTATCGTCGCCGCCGCCCTGTTGCATGAGTGCTTCGATGTAATAACGCTGTCCGCCTTGCAAATAAACCGGCGATGATTGCTGGGTGGGTTCGGAGGAAAAATCCTGCCAGCTCGTCCATGAAATAACGGAGGCAATGATCGTTTTGTTCGCCGGTGTCTCATCCGTGCTGATGAACAAATCCGAAGTGTCGTCGCTGGCGATCCAGAAAGTATAGTCGCCATTCGTCGGCGGCACCACGAAGGCGCGCAGCCGCTCGCCCCAGTTATTGACGCCGTCGTTGACTTCCGTTTCAAAGCCGGGAGAAATCTGCGTGTAAGCCGGGTCCGGGTTGGCCGGCCAGTTCGGATTGTAAGTCGTGTTGGTCAGTTCCATCAGCGTGTTGCCGGGGCTGGAATCAAGGTTGCTCCAACGCTGGCGATAAACGCCGAAAATCGGCGGCGGCGTGCCAGCCAGGCTGAAATTGGTGAACGTGGTGGTGTTCAGCGCCGAGTTGTTGTGAGACGTCACGTCCATGCCGGCCATTACCGAAGGATTCATCCCCACCTGGCTGGTGCCGACCTGCACCCAGTTGATGCCATCTTGGCTGTAATAGCCGGTGAAGTTCGCGCCGGAGCGGACCAATTTCAGCCAGACCGGAGCAGTCACCCCTCCATCGTTATTGAAAGAACATGAGCCATCAGCCGTGCTTCGCCATTGAAAGCTAACTCCTTGGCCCGCCGTGGCGACGATGCTTACGTTCGCCGAACCCGCCGTGCTGTCGTTGCGGAACATAAGTCCGGCCTTCGACCAGCCGGAACCCGGATCGCTGTTTTGGATGCTGGTCACTAGGACGATCATGGTGCCGTCGCCGGTGAAATTGGTGCTGGCGAAATTAAACTGGTCGGCGTTGTTCCAAATGTCCGAACCACTGCCGGTCACGGTCCATACGCCGCTGGCATAGCTGGCCGATCCGGCCAGACCCGGCGACCCGATGTCGGTGTCGGTCCAACCGGACGGCAGTTGCGCCCGAACCGGATCATTCGCCAGGAGGAAAATGAAAACCATCATGGAGCATTTCACCAACGACAGGAATTGGTTAGGAAAATGAGGCAAATACAACTTCATATAAAACCGGTCTGCTGATTTTGAGAGTCATGGTTTAATTCATGATCCATTGATGGGAACTACTTAAGTTATCAGATCACTGACGCTTTGTCCAGCCGCTTTAAGCAAACTGATTTTAAGGAAAAACATGGCTTGCCGCCGTCCCCAAACGCTGCTTTGCTTTGGTCCATGAGTCGGCCCTACGAGGAAATTCTGGATGGCGCGTCGCTGCCGCGCTCCGCGCCGGACGTGCGGCACGAAATCATCTGCGGACGTCTGCACGCGGCGATGACGGCGAGCGTGGCGAATCTTTCGGCGACCCAACTGCTCGCGCCGCGCTCGAAGGTTCAAGTCTCGCGTGCCACGGCAATCTGTCCCGACCTCGCGCTCGTCACGGCCGCGACGGGCAAACTTTTTCTGGCGGTGGAAATTGTCAATCGTGGCGACCAGCATTTTGACACGGTCGTGAAAAAAGACGTTTATGAAAAAATCCGCGTGCCGCGAATGTGGATGGTTGATCCGCGTTACGACAATGTGGAGGTTTATCACAGCATGGAATTTGGTCTCGCGCTGAAGGGAATTCTGGCTGGAAAAGAAATTCTGTCGGAACAACTGATCCCCGAATTTCAGTTTGTCATCGCCGAACTTTTTGCCACGCAGTCAAAGACAGTTTGAACTTGCGGATTTTTGTTTGAATGCGAACTTGATCAGGATTGTCTCAAACAAAACAAACATAAAAACAATGCTATGAAAAAACCTGCAAAAATCCTAACTCTCGCCGCCGGACTTCTTCTGGCGGTTACAACCTCAAGCCTGCGCGCATCCGACGATACGGGCAAAGATGTCACAATCACCGGCAAGATGGTTTGCGGCAAGTGCACGCTGCATCTGACCAAAGAATGTCAAAACGTCGTGCAGGTCATGCACGGAACCAACACGGTGAATTATTTCCTGGCGCAAAATGACGTGAGCAAGACCGCGCACGATCCCATTTGCGACCCTGGTAATTCTGAAAAGGTCACCGCCACCGGCACGGTAACAGAAATGGACGGCAAGGAAATAATGACGCCGACCAAAATTGAAGTGACCAAGGACAAATCTTAATCGCTTCGTATTCGGATTTATGCCGCCGTCGGGTTTTCAATCTGGCGGCGGTTGAACTTTACGCAGTGCTCGTATTTCACGCCGCTGCCGCCGAAAATGTCGAGCGCCGAACCGATTGTCAGGTCAACTTTACCATGGCCCAATTTAGTGACGGTTTCCAGATCGGAGATTGAATTTGCGCCGCCCGCGTAAATCGCCGGAATCGGCGTCCATTGGCCGAGCATTTCGACGAGTTCGATGTCAATGCCCCGGCACAAACCTTCCACGTCAACGGCGTGGACCAAAAATTCCGAGCAGAAGCCGGAGAGTGTTTTCAGAGTGTCTTCATTGACGGCAAGCTCCGTGAATTTTTGCCAGCGGTCCGTCACGACAAAATAATTCTCACCGCGTTTGCGGCAGCTCAAATCCAAAACCAGTTTTTCTTTGCCAATCACTTTGGCCAGTTCGCCGAGCCGTTCCCAGTCCACGCGGCCTTCGCGGAAAACCCAGCTCGTGACAATGACGTGCGACGCTCCGGCGTCGAGCCAGCCGCGCGCGTTCTGCGCGTTCACGCCGCCGCCGATTTGCAGTCCGCCCGGAAACGCCGCGAGCGCGGCCCGCGCTTCGGTTTCATTTCCCGCGCCGAGCATGATGACGTGTCCGCCGAAAAGCCCGTCGCGTTTGTATAATTCCGCGAACCACGCGGCGGATTTCTCGGAGACAAAGTTTGTGCGCAAGCCGGCCTCGCCGAGCGTGCCGCCGACGATTTGCTTTACTTTGCCTTCATGCAGGTCAATGCAGGGACGAAACATGAGACCAAGCTAAAGCGGAAAGCAGAAGGCGGAAAGCGGAAAACCGTGGCGGCTTTGGCAATGCAGCAGCGGATGTGAGTTCGCTCATTTTTAATCAGAGACTTCTTGCGTCGTCTCCTACGCAAACCAGTTCGCTCCTCGACAAATCGTGGAAATTTTCTAAATTGATTGCGATGTCAATCCGGTTTCCAAACCGCAAATCGTCAATTATAAATCATAAATGAATTCGCCATTGGTCATCGCGGAGAGAATTTTCCGGTCGCGCCTGATTCTCGGCACCGGAAAATTTTCCTCACCCGAAGCCATGCGCGACGCGCTGGCCGCCAGCGGCGCGGAAATGGTAACCGTCGCCCTGCGCCGCGCCGATTTGTCCGGCAAAAATGATCCGTTCGCAAACATTCTGGAATTCATTGATCCCAAAAAATATCTGCTGCTGCCCAACACCAGCGGCGCGATGAATGCCGATGAAGCCGTCCGCCTCGCGCGCCTCGCCGTCGCCGCCGGTTTGCCGAAATGGGTGAAGCTCGAAATCCATCCCGACCCGAGATTTCTTTTGCCCGACCCAATTGAAACATTTCGCGCGGCGGAAATTTTGGTGAAGGAAGGTTTCACGGTGCTGCCTTACATCAACGCCGATCCGGTGCTGGCGAAACGATTGCAGGACATCGGCGTCGCGACGGTGATGCCGCTTGGTTCGCCCATCGGATCAAATCGCGGCATCCAAACGCGCGATCAAATCCGCATCATCATTGAACAAGCCACTGTGCCGGTTGTCGTAGATGCGGGACTTGGCGCACCGAGCCACGCCGCCGAAGCGATGGAAATGGGCGCGGACGCGGTGTTGGTGAACACCGCCATCGCCGTCGCGAGCGACCCGAACAAAATGGCGGTGGCATTCAAGCTGGCCGTTGAAGCCGGACGCGCCGCGTTTGAATCCGGTCTGGCCGCACAAAATGAAACCGCGATTGCGACAAGTCCATTGACGGCGTTTTTGGATTGAAGCCACAGATTTTCACAGATGAAACACAGATAAAGTATTTGCAGATTCACGCAGATGAATCGCGTAAATCAGTTCTGCGAAATCTGTATAATCTGCGGATAAAATGTATTTCCATCTGTGTTCAATCTGTGTTTCATCTATGCCAAATAAAATGAGTTCTAAAAGTCTTTCAGCCTCTCGCGCGCGGCAGATTTTGTCCGCCGCCGCAAAAACCCGAGTGCTCGTTCTCGGCGACGTGATGCTGGATCAATTCATCTGGGGCGGCGTGTCGCGCATTTCGCCGGAAGCGCCGGTGCCGGTCGTGGATTTCGAGCGCGAAAGTTTCATGCCCGGCGGCGCGGCAAACGTCGCACGCAACCTGACGGCATTAAACGTGCAGACCGAACTTTTCGGCGCGATTGGAAATGACGACGCGGCACAGCAATTAAAAAAGCTTTTGGCCGAACAACAAATCGGCTGCGCGGGATTGGTGGCAAACTCCTCGCGGCACACGAGCGTCAAGACGCGCATTGTCGCGCACAAACAGCAGATTGTGCGCATTGACCGCGAAACGCGCGACGGACTGGATGAAAAATTATCGGCGGAATTATTGAACGCGCTCAAATCAGAATTGAAAAACGCCGACGCCGTCATCGTCGGCGATTACGGCAAAGGCGTCGTCACGCAAAATTTGTTGAACGAAATAAAATCGCTTTGTCACGCGCGCGGCGTCTGGTTAAGCTTCGATCCAAAGCCGGTGCATCATTTGAACCTTTCCAACCTCTCGCTCATCACGCCGAATCGCAAAGAAGCATTTGAACTCGCGGATTTACCGGACGAAACCAAAAATAAAAATCCGTTTGCAGACAAAAACCTCATGCTCGTTGCGGAACGATTGCTAAAGGAATTGAACCCGGCGCTGCTGCTCATCACGCTTGGCGAGCTGGGAATGTTGCTTTGCCAGCGCGGACAAAAACCGTTTCACATTCCAACCGTCGCGCAGGAAGTTTTCGACGTTTCCGGCGCGGGCGACACGGTGATCGCGAGTTTCACTCTGGCAATCGCGGCGGGCGCGTCGCCAATGGAAGCGGCGATTTTGTCCAATCACGCGGCGGGAATTGTCGTGGGCAAAGTCGGCACGGCGACGACGACGCAGGAAGAATTGCTGAAAAGTTTTAGCCACGGATAAACACAGATGAAACAGATAAAATTACCATTTTCTCGGAATAGATTAATCCGTGGTTTCAAAAATGAATTCAAAAAAAATCACTATTGCGGAAATCCGCGCGATGAAAAATCGCGGCGTGAAGATCGCCGCGCTCACAGCGTATGATTTTCCGATGGCGAAGCTGCTTGACGAAACGGGTGTTCCGATAATTTTCGTCGGCGATTCGCTCGGCATGATCGCGCTCGGCTATTCCGACACGACGCACGTCACGATGGCGGAAATGGAGCATCACGTCCGCGCCGCCGCGCGCGCAAAAACAAATGCGTTGCTCGGCGCGGATTTGCCGTTCAAAGGTTACGAGACGATTCAAAGCGCGGTTTCAAATTCCAAACGTCTTGTCGCGGCGGGCGCGGAATTTGTAAAGGCCGAGGGCGGAAATGAAATCCTGCCGCAAGTCCGCGCGATCATCGCCGCCGGCATCCCGTTTTGCGGGCATCTGGGGATGTTGCCGCAAAGCGTGATTGTAGAAGGTGGCTATCACATCAAGGGAAAACAAGAAGCTGAACATCAGAAGTTACTTGAAGACGGAAAGTTTTTGGAAGCCGCCGGTGCGTTTGCGGTTGTTTTGGAGCTTGTCACGCCGCCGGTCGCAAAGGAAATTTCGGAGACGATTTCCATTCCGACCATCGGCATCGGCAGCGGGCCGGAATGCGACGGGCAGATTCTGGTGACGCATGATTTGATCGGGCTGTTTCCATGGTTCACGCCGCGATTTGTGAAACCGCGTGCGGATTGTGCGGCAGAAATCAAGTCGGCGGTGGCGGCATGGAAAAATTCCGTGGAGTCAAAATAATTTCCGGCGCGCGAAACATTTTGTAAAACACTGGTGTTGGAATAAGAGATGAAATTGTTTGCCGTCATTTTACTGTCCGCACTGGCCGTCGGCGGCTGCACGACGCAGTCGAATGCCAAAGCGCGGGCGCAGGCGGCTTTTCAGGCCGGCGAGAATGCGGCGTTGCGGCAGCAGCAGGCGGAGCAGACGCCGGTCGTGACAATCGTCGGGCCGGTGCAAAATCAGCGGGTGCCGTGGGTTGCCGGGCTGACGCTCGCGCAGGCCATCGCCACCGCAAATTACCTCGACCCGCGAGCGCCGAGGCAAATCATCATCACACGCGACGGCGAAAGCGCGGCGCTTGATCCGAAAGTTTTGCTGAACGGCACAGCCATTCCGCTGGAAGCGGGCGATGCAATTGAATTGAAACCATGAAAGCACGTCTGTTCATCAAGCCATATTGCGGCTGGTGCCACAAGGCGATGCGCTGGCTCGACGGCCACGGCATCGCTTACGAGAAGATTGACGTGGTCGCGGACGACGCGGCGTTCGCCGAGATGGTCCGTCTTTCCGGCCAGGAACTCGCGCCGGTGCTGGACGCGGACGGAAAAATTCTGGCGGATTTCGGTCCGGAAGAATTGCCCGGATTTTTAAAAACCATTTCAACCACGGATGGACACAGATGAACACGGATGGGAAAAGTTTTTCCGCAGATTTCGCCGATTCACGCAGATTTGAACTTTCGCAATAATTCATCTGCGAAAATCTGCGCAATCTGCGGATGTGTTTGATTTTTTTATCTGTGTGCATCCGTGTTAATCCGTGGTTAAAATAAATTTATGACGACGACTGAATTGAAACCGCGTCCGCGTTTGCCGGAATGGCTGCGCATAACGCTGCCCACGTCGGACAGTTTCGCGCGCACGCGCGGGCTGCTCGACGAGCTGAAGCTGCACACGGTCTGCGAAAGCGCCAAGTGCCCGAACCATTGGGAATGCTGGAGCAAAGGCACGGCGACGTTCATGATCGCCGGCGACCGCTGCACGCGCGCGTGCGGTTTTTGCGCGGTCAGCACGGCCAAACCGCTCGCACTCGAAGCCGATGAACCGCTTCGCGTGGCCGAGGCGACGCGGCGGATGAAACTGAAGCACGTCGTCATCACGGCGGTGGCGCGCGATGATTTGCCGGACGGCGGCGCGGAACATTTCCGGCAGACGATTGAGAAAGTGCGCGAACTGAATCCAGGCATCGCGATTGAAGTGTTGGTTCCCGATTTTTTGGACAACGATGCAGCCATCGAAAATGTGCTCGCGGCGAATCCTCATATCTTCAATCACAATCTGGAAACCGTTCGTCGCCTGACGCCTGGCGTCCGGCATCGCGCGACTTACGACCGGAGTTTATGCGTTTTGAAAAAAGTGAAAACGAAACGCGGCGACACGATTTACACGAAGTCCGGCATGATGCTCGGACTGGGCGAACGCGAAGAGGAAATTCTGACGGCGATGCGCGATTTGCGCGAGTCGGATTGCGACATCCTCACGCTCGGCCAGTATTTGCAGCCGTCGCTGAAGCACCTGCCGGTGGTTGAATTTGTGATGCCGGAAAAATTCGCGGAATACAAATGGCGCGCCGAAGAAATGGGTTTTGTCCATGTCGCGAGCGGGCCGATGGTCCGCAGCTCGTATCACGCGGATGAATTCAATTTGCCAGTTACATCTTAAAAAGTAGCAGCCAATGTGAGTTGGCTCTAATTCTTTCCCGAAAAGAATGAGCGGACTCACGTCCGCTGCCACAACTCATCGTGAGAACGGATTGCGATGGACGAAAAGATAAATCGCAATGCCGATGCATAAAAATCCAACGGTAAAACCGGCGATGGTGATGACGAGGTTGATCGTTTTCGCCTTTTCGGAAATTTTTTTGGTCTCGCCTTTCTCTCCGGCCATGAACGGCGCGAATTGTTTTTCGAATGCGGCGGCGATGGCTTCCTCGTTTTTGAGTTGCAGCGTGAGCCAGCCGCCATCGAATTCATTTTTCCATTCGGCGGGCAGCCGCTCAAGCGTTTCGGTATTTGGCGGCTGGAAACCGAAACTTTTCCAGAACGGCGAGCGTTCCTGCGTCCAGATGCGGAAGACGCCATGGTGCGAGGCAAGCGTCTGGATGCGTTCCCAGAACAACTGCCGCGCGGCGTCGGCGATGGCAAAATCAGAATAACCCTCGCTGTGGAGCAGGGCGTGCTGCCCGGAAAACTGGACTCCAATCGCGCCCACCACCTCACCTTCGGAATTTTCGACGACCTGAAACTCGGTCAGGCGCTTTTCCAGTTCTTCCGCAGGCAGGCGCATGGACGCCCAGATCATCTGGAGCGCGGTGGAGTCATCCACGGTGGCGCGGCGGATGCGGAGCGTTTGCGGATTCATGGCCGGCGTCGCGGTTGCGTTTGCATTTTCAATATTATGTGGCAGTTTCTGCCCGAAATTAAACCTAAATTTAATTAAGGGCAACATGACAAACGAACAACTTCTCGCCGCGTTGAACTGGCGCTACGCCGCCAAGTATTTTGACGCGACCAAAAAAATTCCCGCCGATGTCTGGAAAACACTGGAGCAAGCGTTGGTGCTGACCCCGACTTCCTACGGTTTGCAGCCGTATAAATTCCTGGTCATCAACAGTCCGGCCAAGCGCACCGAGCTGTTGCCGCATTCGTGGGGGCAAAAACAGGTCGTGGATGCATCGCATTTTGTCGTCTTCACCGCGCGCACGGAAATGAAGGAGGCGGACGTGGACCGTTTCATCAAGCGCACGACGGACGTGCGCAAGCTGCCTGACGGCGCGTTTAATCCCTATCGCGACACGATGCTCGGCGACATTGTGAACGGCCCGCGCGGAAAAATCGCGCACGAATGGGCGACGCGCCAGACTTACATCGCGCTGGGCAATTTGATGGCGTGCGCCGCCGTTCTCGGCGTGGACGCCTGCCCGATGGAAGGTTTTGTTCCGGCGGAATACGACAAAATTTTGAATTTGAACGGCAGCGGTTATGCGACGGTCGTGGCGTGTGCGCTGGGTTATCGCACCGCCGGCGACAAATATGCAAGCCTCGCCAAAGTGCGTTATGAAACCAAGGAACTCATCCAGCAAATATGATTGCTCTCCACAAATCCGGCGATCCAGTTGCATTCAGCGACAAAATGAGGGTTTCGTTCGCGGAAAAAATTTCCGGCAAAAGTTTTTGATTTGAACTGGTTTTCGCTTAACTTTGCGGGATTACAAATCCAATCTTTTTTATGTTAAAAAAATTCTTCGCCCCGGGAAACGACTCGGCGCTCACCAGTTTTGGGCTGCTCGCGCTGCGGCTCTCGCTTGGGCTGGCAATCCTTTTCAACCACGGCCTCGACAAGCTCTCGCACTTCAGCGCTCACGCGGCAAAATTTCCAAATCCGCTGGGCATCGGCTCTGCGCCAAGCCTCGCACTCGTCACGTTTGCGGAATCAGGCGGCGCAGTGTTGCTGGCGTTGGGATTGCTCACGCGTTTTGCGGCGCTGACGCTTGTCATTGACCTTGGCGTCGCCGTTTTCATGGTTCAGAAGGCGGCAAGCGGCGCCGGCGAACTGGCGTTTGTTTATCTGGCGGGTTATGCTGCGGTTCTATTTGCGGGTGGCGGAAAATTTTCCGTGGACAACTGCCTCTTTGGCAAATCTGCAAAATCCCCGTCGAGCCAGTCGAAGAAAAAATAAACCGGCGCACTCTCCGCGTATTTTGTGCCGGGGGAAGGCTATTTTTCAGGGTGATTGCCATGAGTCCCGGCCAGCGCGTTGTTCACAATCTGCTGTGCTTCGCTGACGATGGTTTGCAAATGCGCCTCGTCGCGGAAACTCTCCGCATAAATCTTGTAAATGTTTTCCGTGCCGGACGGCCGCGCCGCAAACCAGCCGCTCGCCGTCGTCACCTTCAGGCCGCCGATGGCCGCGTGATTGCCGGGCGCGCGCGCCAGCTTGGCCGTGATGTCATCGCCCGCCAGTTTTAATTCCTTCACGGCTTCGGGCGACAGTTTGGAAAGTTTCGTCTTTTGTTCCGGTGTCGCCGCCGCGTCAATGCGCGCGTAATACGGCGTGCCGAACTCCGCCGTCAGTTCGAGGAAATGTTCGCCGGGGTCTTTGCCGGTGACGGCGGTGATTTCCGCCGCGAGCAAATCCATGACCGGGCCGTCCTTGTCCGTTGTCCAAACTGTTCCATCGAGACGCAAAAAGCTCGCCCCGGCGCTTTCTTCGCCGCCAAAACCGAACGAGCCGTCGAACAATCCGGGCGCAAACCATTTGAAGCCCACCGGCGTTTCACATAACCGGCGGCCAAGCTTGGCGACAACGCGGTCAATCATGCTGCTGCTCACCAGCGTTTTTCCAATCGCCACGTCGGCCTTCCACTGCGGACGATGTGTCAGCAGATAACCGATGGCCACCGCGAGATAATGGTTCGGGTTCATCAATCCGGCTGATGGCGTGACGATGCCGTGACGGTCGGCGTCGGGATCGTTGGCGAACGCAACGCGAAATTTATCTTTCAAACTGACCAGGCCGGCCATCGCATAGGGGCTGGAACAATCCATGCGGATTTTGCCATCGTGATCCACCGTCATGAATGCGAACTGCGGATCAAGCTTCGGATTCACGTTCGTCAGATCGAGTTTGTATAGCGACGCAACCGGTTCCCAATACGGCAGCGACGCGCCGCCGAGCGGGTCCACGCCCAGTTTCAAACCGGCGGCTCGAACGGCGTCCATGTTCACGACGTTTTTCAAATCCCCGACATAAGGCAAAATAAAATCAATCTCATGCGTGGTCACCGCCTTGAGCGCGGTTGCGAACGGTGTGCGTTTCACGCCGGCATTTTTTCCGCGCAATAATTCATTCGCGCGATCCTGCACCCATTTCGTCACGTCGGTGTCCGCCGGCCCGCCGTTGGCCGGATTATATTTGAAGCCACCGTCCTCCGGCGGATTGTGCGACGGCGTGATGATGATGCCATCCGCGAGACCAGTCTTGCGTCCGCGATTGTGAACGATGATGGCGCGCGAAATCACCGGCGTCGGCGTCACGCCGTCATTTTTTTGGATGACCGTCTCGACGCCGTTGGCCGCGAGCACTTCCAGCGCAGTGCGCTGCGCAGGCGATGAAAGTGCGTGCGTGTCTTTGCCCATTTGCAGCGGGCCGTTGATGTTCTGGCCGCGACGGTAATCGCAAATGGCTTGCGTGATGGCGAGAATGTGCGCCTCGGTGAACGTGCCGTCCAGCGACGAGCCGCGATGCCCGCTGGTGCCGAAACTGACCATTTGGTTTGGGTCATTTCCGTCCGGCCTGCGTTCGTAGTAATCGCGTTCAAGCCGCGCCAGATCCACCAGCATTTCCCTGGGAGCCGGTTTGCCTGCAAGTGGTGAAATTGCCATAAATATTTATCCTGGTTTTGCCTTGCGGTCGTGCAATCAATGGTTCGATTTTTTGTCGTGACATTTTCCATCAGACGGTGACGGCAGCCAAACAATAATTTAACCGTCCAGATGGCTTGTGTCATTCCACAGCCGGATCACCGGCGTGGCCACGCCGTCTCGCCGTGGCGGACAAGATGGACAAGTGGAAACATTTCATTCATGGTTGCTCACCCGCGTTCGAACAGTTGTTTCTCCTGTCACAAAAATAAACTGGCGGGGCAGGGGATTCAAAGCAGATTTTTCAACGCCGCATTCACTGCCGCAACCAGGGCGTTGATGCGGACGGGCAGGGGAAAGTCCGACGGAGCCTCCAGCGTATAGCCCCGCCGCGATTTTTGCGTGATGAGATAAAATGCCTCCGGCCAGAGCGGACGTTCTTGCGGCAAAATGTTCGGTTGCACGATTCCGTTTTTTGCCACGCGTTCTTCAATGATTTCGGACTGGTCAATCGGGCAAACTTTCTGGACGGCCTCGATCATTTTTTCCGCGAGCGACGGCTTCGCATCCGGGTTCTGTTCGTAGAGATAAAAGCCGTGCGATTCCCAGTCTTCGTGCAGGCAGAGATACAGGTCAAATTTCGTCTGCCGCTCCAGCCACGCGATATGCGCGCGGGTCTCGGCGGATTTGGGATTGCGGTAATCACGGTTCAAATCAATTCCGTCCGCGTTCTCGCGTTTGTTCAAGGTGAAGCCGACGGGATTCAAGCACGGCAGGAAAAAAATCTCTGCATCCGGCGGCCAATGATTTTCCTGCAAGAGCCGCAACGCCGCGAGCGGCCCGGCAGGTTCGTCACCGTGAATTCCCGCAGAAATATAAATTCTGACTTCTGACTTCTGACTTCCGGCTTCTGGACTGCGATGCAGCGCGAGCCATTTGAAACCGTCGTGCGCGTGGAAAATCTCAGAAGCCCAGCCGCGCGACTGCGCCGCCGCTTCGACCTCACGCAGCACGGCGCGGATATCAATCGTCTCGCCGAAATACTTGCCAAGATTTTTGCCGAGTCGCTGCATGCCGGAATTCAAGGAATTTCCAAAACAAAATATTCGCCCGCCGAAAGTTTTTCCACGGCTGCGCGGATTTCGGCAAAATGTTTTTCCAACGTCGGACGATGGTTTGTCCACAGTTCGAGAATGGCAATTCGCCTTTCTGAAAGATTTTGCTGATAGCGAAGATTTTTGTCTGCGAGGATGAAAACTTGAAAGCCTTCGCGTTCCGCCTTGTCGAGCAAATCACCATTGGAGATTCCGCTCCAGCCCATGCGTTGCGCGGTGGTGACTTCGTGGTTTGGCAATGCACCGCGCACTTGCAGCGGAACGCACTCGTCCAGCAAGATTTTCATGCCGCCAGTTCGCTTTCAATCCGATGAAAACCGTGGAGCAACACCGCCGCCGCGTGCTCGCGCGTGACGGATGGAAATGTTTCCAGGAAGTAATCCAGCGATAGCCCGTCGGCCAGATAATCAAACAACGCCGTGACAGGCAGCCGCGTGCCGCGAAACACCGGCTTGCCGCCGAGAATGTTCGGGTCGCTCACCACCAGTCCGTCAGCGGTGGTATGAATGTCTATCACCATTGTCATGGCGGTAATCTAAACAGGAAAAGCAAATCAATCAAGCGGCGCGGCGCGGATGTCACCGCGAACCACGCGAAATACGCGAACGGAATGCCAAATCATTTTCGCGTATTTAGCGCATTTCGCGGTTTGAAATTTTTGGTCTTTTTCCAAAAGCCCGTAGGGCTGGCATCTTTGTAGTTGGAAAATCAAAAACGGCCAAAGCTCCGTAGGAGCGAAATCCTGTAGCGTCGGTCTGTGACCGACGACGGCGCTGACACAGCGCCGCTACAACCGATGATGCCGCCATGTGAATGCGACAATAGCCCAGCCTTTCAAGGCTGGGTTGAGATTCCGCCAAAAGAAAAAGTCCCGTCAGGAACGGCAGAATATTCTTTCGTCCCTGACGGGACTCGGATGGTTTGTTTGAACCGTTGACCCAGCCTTGAAAGGCTGGGCTATTTTCGAAGCCAATGCCGCCCCGACGGGGCTGGGGAATTTTTGGTTTGGATTTCTACAAAGATGTCGCGCCTACGGTGTTTGCAGTTTAATTGTTTTTGTCTTTCAAAGGCCCAACGCTTATCTGTTTGAGATACATCGTTCGCTTCGGAAAATTAAACGTGACCAAATTCCGCGCTAAAAACTGCAGGCCAAGGGCGTTATTGTCCGGCCCATCTGAACTTTTATGAATCAACAGATTTGTGTAAGTTTCTCCACCGAACTCAAGTTCTGAAAAATAAATCTTGCTACGCGTTCCTCCAGTTTCTGGTTTAGTCTGAAGGACTTTGTCGGGGCTATGGGTTTTCATTGTGCGGTCGAGCAGCGCGGATTTCAGAGTGCCATCGGTATAATCGCCAGTGTCGAGACCAAACCAAACATCTTTGCCGCAAAAATCCATCCGCGTTGAAGGTTCGCTCCAAATAAAAGAAAAAGCCAAAGGAAATGGTTTTCCCAAGTTTTCACTTTGAAGATGGTCGGGGTCGAGGAAGTGAATTTTTTTGGATGCGAAATCCAGTTGGATGCAATAGTGCTTGAGACAATCCATGCCCAAAATCCCAACAACTGGCCGACCCTGAAATCTTTGTTTCAAATCATCCGTTATTACGGAAGCATCCAGCATCAGCGGAGTGTTTCCGAGGTAAAGTTTGGGTGATTTGTATTTATGAACCGTGATCGTCTTGTTTGCATACCATGCGTAACTAACTTTTTGTGTCCCACTGGGTTTTCCTAGTTCTGGCTCAAGAGATTTATCTAAAACTGTGCATGGAAATCCGTTGTCCACGGCGAATATTAAATCTCGGCCATCTTCTAAATGGAGCTTTACGAAAAGATCGTCTCCACGACCGGCCAGCGTATTCATCGAAGCGTCGGCAGGAAGATTTATACGAACCGAATTCTGCGTTGCACAGGAACACAAAAAAATCAGGCTAAAACAGACGGCAATTGCGCGTTGCATAGCGCGATTAAACCGCAACGGTTTCCGTCTCGCAACTTTCTTTCCCACACCCGCAGCCGCCTTCTTCCTGATCGCTGAAATCGTGGCTGTCCCAGTTCGGGTCGAGGCCGAGGTCTTTGAGCATCTGGAGATCTTTTTCGACGGGCTGGTTCAGCGTGGTGAGATAGTTGCCGACCATCAGCGCGCTCGCGCCGGCCATAAAAATCATGCTTTGCGCGTCGCGCAGGTTCACGGTGCGGCCGCCCGCAATCATGATTTCCTGGCGCGGCAAAATGAAACGGAAGCACGCGATGGTCTTCAAGATTTCCAT
This sequence comes from Verrucomicrobiia bacterium, assembly GCA_036510395.1. GTDB lineage: Bacteria > Verrucomicrobiota > Verrucomicrobiia > Limisphaerales > UBA11358 > UBA11358. Next base: position 13,129 of record DATCDZ010000108.1, on the reverse strand, counting down.
GACGGGCAGGGGATCGAGCTTGGCAAAGGGCGTGCCGGGAATGGGATTGAGGATGTTGACGGGCACGACGTTCGCGCCGATGGCTTTCAATTCAAACGCGAGGTCGCAACGGTCGGCGCGCGTCTCGCCCATGCCGATGATGCCGCCGGAACAAATCTTGATGCCGGCTTTTTTCAGATAGCCGATGGTTTCGAGCCGGTCGTCGAACGTGTGCGTGGAGCAGGTCTGCGGGAAAAAACGGCGCGAACTTTCGAGGTTGTGGCCGTAACATTCTAGCCCGGCTTCCTTCAGGCGGTTGGCGACCTCCTGTTTCTTGATGATGCCGAGCGAGGCGTCGGGGCGTGTCTTACCGCCGGCTTTCAATTCTTTAATGCGGTCGCAGACTTCATCGAGCATCGGGCCTTCGTTGAGACCTTTCCACGCCGCGACTAGGCCGACGGCGGTGACGGAATTTTTATTCGCTTCGTCCGCAGCTTCCAAAACTGGTTCGGGATCAACGAATCCATATTTCGGCGAGCCGGTCTGGTAATGCGACGATTGCGCGCAGAAGCTGCAATTCTCGGAGCACGCGCCAGCCTTGGCGTTGACGATGGAACAGAGGTGAATCTTGTTGCCCTTGAATTGTTCGCGGATGCGGTTGGCCCACGAGAGCAAATCAAGAATGTCGGCGGACGATTCGAGATTGAAGAGCCACGACGCCTCGTCGCGGGTGATGTGTCCGCCGCCCAAAACTTTTTCGCCGAGGATGGAAAGCTTCTCGTGATTTGTCGTGTCAACCGGTTTCGCTGTCATGGTTGACAGCATAGCGCGCGGAAATTTTTCCGCAAGCGGCTGTTATTGCGCGGGCGCCGGAACGAGCGGCGGCATTTCCTGGTCGAGATAGGCCGCGAGCGAGGCGATTTGCATGTCGGAGAGCGGGCCGCCTTCCGGAGTCGAGAACGCGGGCATGAACGAGCCGGGTTTGCCGTGCGCGATCCATGTGCGCCAAAAGTCGTCGTTCGTATAAACTTTGAGCGTGTGCAAATCGGGAACCATCGTGGCGCGCGGGTTCGCCTCGTGACAGATGGCGCAATCGGCGTCGTAAAGCTCCTGGCCGTATTTGCCCTCGCCATTTTTGACATGGCAGGCCGCGCAATCATTTTTGAAAACGGCCTGCCGGTCAATTTTAGCAGCCGCAATTCCCGCCGCGCGATCCTTGCCGGACAGGGTTGGAATCACCGGCGGCAAGATGGTGATGCTCAAATTGAGGCGTTTGGTTCCCTTGTCGGTGAAGACATCAACGTATTTGAAAATCGTGCCGGGCCTGCCCGCGATGTTGACGGTGATGGGAATCTGCCCGTTCGTCCCGGATGCGACAATCCAGGGCAGCAGCGGCAACTCCGCAGTAGTGCAGCCGCAGGACGGATGAACATTCAGGATGGCGATGTTGCCGGAGGAAACATTCGTGAAGCTGAAGGTGAAATGCGCCTGCTCCTGGTCGGCGGCGGCGTTTGTGGATTCCGTCAACCTGTCCCAGGCAAGAACGCCGTCGGGCATGGGATCATTTTCATGCGACGTGTCGGGCACATAAACCGTTGGCGTGGTGGCGGCGGTGTTGGTCGGCGTCGCATTGTCGGCCAAAAGCCTGGCGGCGACAAAAATGACGCAACTCAATGCGCCGATAAATATGCGGTTCGGTTTCATAATTTATCAGGACTCTAATCGTCGTGTGCTGCTTTGACGAGCCGTAAATATGTTTGTTCAAAAATGCTTTTACAGACGGTTCAACGCGCTCAACACGGCCTTGACCGACGCGAGTTCGATGTTCGTGTCCACGCCCGCGCCCCAGCGCGACTTGCCGTCGGCGGTTTTGATTTGGATGTAGGAAATTGCCGCCGCATCGTCACCAGAACCCAAAGCGTGTTCGCGGTAATTGGTGATTTCAAATTTTTGCGCGTTGGGGTGGTATTGAATGGCATTAACAAATGCGGACAACGGCCCATTTCCAGTTCCGTAAAATGTTTGAGCTATATCTCCGAATGAAATTTTTGCCTCACAGTTTGTTTTTGCACCATCTTTTTCGTGATTGAATTGTTGGTAATTCCACGGCGAATTGCGCTCGACGTATTCTCGCCAGAACATTTGCTTCAATTCCGCGCCGCTGACTTCGCGGCCGAGTTTGTCCACCGCATCGTTCGCAATCGGGCCGAACTCGCGCTGCATATCTTTCGGCAACTCGATTCCAAATTCACTTTCGAGCAGATACGCCACGCCGCCCTTGCCGGACTGTGAATTAACACGGATAACTTCGCGATATTCACGCCCGATGTCGGTGGGATCAATTGTCAAATAAGGAACGTCCCAATGTGCCACTTCATTGGATGTTCGATGTTTCTTTTCCCATTCCGCCAAACCTTTTTTGATCGCGTCCTGATGCGAGCCGCTGAACGCGGTGAACACCAGTTCGCCCGCGTAAGGTTGACGCGCCGGCACGGTCATGCCCGTGCAACGCTCATAAACTTCGATGAGCGAATTGAGATTCGAGAAATCCAACTTCGGATCAATGCCGTGCATATACAAATTCAACGCGACGGTCACGATGTCCAGATTGCCCGTGCGCTCGCCGTTGCCGAACAAAGTTCCTTCGACGCGATCCGCTCCGGCGAGCAAGCCGAGTTCCGTCGCGGCCACGCCGGTGCAACGGTCGTTGTGCGTGTGCAAGCTGATGATGAGCGAATCGCGATTTTTAATGTTGCGGCACATCCATTCAATTTGATCCGCATAAACATTGGGCATGGCGACTTCCACCGTGTCCGGCAAATTCAAAATCATCTTCGGCCGTAGGACAGGCGTCGCGCCTGTCTCTAACTTGTTTTCATCTGCTTTAGATGGAGACAGGCGCGACGCCTGTCCTACGCACTCGGGCTGCCAGACGTCCATGACGGCTTCGGAAATCTCCTTCGCGAATTCCACTTCCGTCATGCTGAAACTTTCCGGCGAATACTGGAGCATCACTTCCGTGCCTTTGAGTTTCGGCAAACGGTCTTTGATCCATTGCGCGCCGCGCACGGCGACTTCAATGATTTCCCTTTTCGACTTTCCGAAAACGACGCGGCGTTGCGCGGGCGAAGTGGAATTATACAAATGGATGATCGCCTTCTTCGCGCCGACGAGCGATTCGACCGTGCGCTCAATCAAATCCTCACGCGCCTGCACGAGCACTTGAAGCCGCACGTCATTCGCCTTCGGAATTTTATTTTCGGCGATTTCTGTGACAAGCAAACGGTTGAAATCGTATTCAGTCTTTGAAGCTGACGGAAAACCAACTTCAATTTCTTTGAAACCAATTTCTACGAGCTTCTTAAATAATTCCAGTTTTTGCGAGACGTTCATCGGCACGGCGAGCGCCTGGTTGCCGTCGCGCAAATCCACGCTGCACCAGCGCGGCGCGGCGGTAAGGACGCGGCTTGGCCATTGGCGGTCGGGCAACGCCACCGGCGGGAACGGACGATATTTTTTCGACGGATCTTTTTGCATGATGTTGGCTTTCTTATTATTGCCGTCCGGCGCGTGAGTTAAAACAAAAAACCCACCGCCGTCTGGCAGTGGGTTGATAAAGTTCGTGAACGAATCAAAACCCGGCTGCCGCGCTGGTCAGCAGCGCGTTCGTAAGCAGCAGGTTCAAGTTATGATTCACGCGCCCAAACTAATGCCATTTGTCCGGCGGGTCAAACAATTTTCAGCGCGCAAAAGATGGCAACGTTGCCACTTCATGCGGTTTTGGCCTAATCTCACCCGATGAAGATTCCGTTGCGGTGGAACCGCGAATCCAGTTTTGCACCCGCACTCATGCTGGCATTTCTGGCCGGACTCTTTCTGCGTTTGCATCTGCTGTCGGGTCAGGTTCTCATTGATGACGAATGGCACGGCTTGTATTACGTCATCGGGAAATCTCCGTGGTGGCTGCTGACGCATTTCTCAATTCCCGGCGCGACCTGCATTCCGCTCAATTTTTACACGTGGCTTTTGGGCGCGACCGTTGGCTGGTCTGAATTGATGCTGCGGTTGCCGTCGCTGGTCTGCGGGCTGCTGATCGTGGTTGCCGGGCCGCTGCTGGCGCGAAAACTTGTCGGCACACGCCGGGCCGCCTTGCTGGCGTTTCTGCTGGCCATTTCCCCGACGCTGGTTTTTTACAGCCGCATCAGCCGTCCCTACAGCACGGTGGCGTTGCTGGGTTTCGCCGCGATTCTTCTGGCAGCGCGCTGGATGCAGTCAGGCGGCTGGCGTCCGATGGCTCTTTTCATCGGCACAGGCGTGCTGGCGGTTTATTTTCATTTGTTTGCGATTGTCACAGTGGCGGCTCCGGTGCTGGCCGCGATTGTTTTTCATCTCTGGAAACATTTTAGGAAAATTCCGCGCGCCGAAACATCTGCGCCACCACTGCGACAATGGATTGTCGTGACGGTGATCATGGTGGTGTTCGCGGGTCTTTTGGTTTTGCCGGCGTTGGTTCATTCGCTGCAAAGCACGTTCTTCACCATTGCGCTTAAGGGGACATTCAGTTGGCAATCTTTGCCGGTGGCGGCGGAGTTGATCAGCGGCACGGGACAGCCGGTTCTCGCGGTGTTGTCTTGGATTGCCCTGGTTGTCGGCGCGGTCGGGCTGTGCCGCCTCAATCCGTGGTTTGGCTGGATGCTGGTAAGCCTTTATCCGTTGCACGCGTTGGCGCTGCTGCTTTCGCGGCCTGACTCGGCGCAGAGCGCGCTTCTGCTTGTGCGCTATTGCATGCCTTTGGTGCCGGTCAGCCTTCTTTTCGTGGCGTGCGGAATCCAGTCTGCTCTGGAAGCGATCGCCGCACGCGCAACTTTACGTCCGCCGTTGCAATCGCTGCTGGCCTATGCCTTCGTGGGCGCGCTGACGCTCGCGGGGCCGCTGCCGCAAACGTATGTTGCGCCCAACAATTTCACGAGCCACGGCGCTTACCAGCAGAGATATGGACGCATTGACTGGCAGCGCTCGTTCTACAGCGATTTCACACCGGCTGGTTTTACGCTGAACACGAGAATCCGCGCGGATGAGATTTCTCCGTTTTACGACCGGCTCGCGCAGGAACCCGGCACACGGCCGATAGTCGAGTATCCGATGTTGATCGGCGACCATTTCAATCCGCTCTATTATTACCAGCATTTCCATCGGAGGCCGGTGATTGTCGGCTACACGACCGGCATGATGCTCGCCAGCGGCCTGGCTCCCGGCAACATTTACGGGAACACTTACATTGACCAGGTCTTGAGCCTGGTCAGCGACCCGTCAAAAATCCGGTTTCGCAATTTGATTTCCATGGACGATCTGGCGGCCATGCGCGGGCGCGGGGTGGAATATGTCATTTTGCACAAACACTTCGAGGCGCAGTTGCCGGAAGTCGCGCCGCCGCCGCCGGATTTGGAGCGGCTCACGAATCAATATCGCCAGACGCTTGGAAAACCATTTTACGAAGACGCGCACATCATCGTGTTCAAGTTGTGACGGTTCAATTGAACTGCTTGTCATCCGTAATCGCCGGATGCAAATACGATTTTGTTCCAGCAGCACGGTCGTTGTTTGGGACTTCGGCTGAATATGGATCGCCATCTCTTAAAACGGCTCGACAAAACCCTGAACCGGCGTGATTATAATTTCAAAGCATGAGCGGATGCCTGCAAATCAATTCACAGAAATGGAACCTCTGCGGTTCCGACGGGCTGAAACTGTTTCTGCCCCGCCAGCATCGTGACAGTTGCATCTATTTTCAGACCGACTGGTCTTTCGTCCCGCCGGAGGTGGAAGCGGCCACAGTGCTGGCCGATGCGCCCAAGATGCGGCTCCGACTCATTGGCTGGGTGCCCGGCTTGCGCGACTGGCGCGACCTGGAAAATCTTTTCCTCGGCTACCACGAGCCGGTTGATGGCAAGGAATTGCCGGAAACCCGCGGGCCGGACATATGGATATGGCCACCCGGCGAGACCAAACCCCTGCGGTTTGGAAGCTGGGAAACTGACTTGAAATTCGGCGAACGGCACGGGCGTGAATTTGATTTTTCCCTGGAGGCGCTCATCCTCAGCGAACGGGCGTCCAAATTCAGGATGGACTGCCATTTGAAGGAATTTTTCCAGCAACCCGTGCCGCCGGATTGGGAACTGCCCGAGTGGATCAACGAAGTTGACGACGAGTTGAGCTTTGCCGGTCGCGTCGAATTCCGGGAAATTTTTTGCAGCGTGCCCATCAACAGCGCGCAACCCGTCGAATGGGCCAGCCAACTGGCACGGCGCGAACTGGGCGTGGAGCAATTCGGACCTTGCACTCTCACCGACGTCGCCCACCCAGCCGGCAAATATAAACCCAACGACGGCATCAGTGAAACCGGACGCCTCGTGGTGCTCCAAATGCCTGCCGTTTGAACCGGACGGAAACGGGATGCAACCCGGATTAAGCCGCTGATTACGCGGATTGTTTGACCGCGAACCACGCGAATCACGCGAATAGATTGCTAAATCGTCATCTATTTGATCTTGCTTCTTCCAAGGAATGGCCGGAATAATTTGTCCATGGTTCAATTGATCTGCACGCCGCTGACGGGTCATGCAGTCTTTTCCAGAAACCGTTCTCCTTATGGAATGCCGTTTCAGTGCGTGGATGCTGTCGCGCTTTTCCAGCGCCGCTAAACCTGCGAACCGATTCCCAAGCTTCGCGCCGGAGCGACAGTGTTGGCCGTCCACAAGGACTTTAACTGGCGCACACTTCCACAAAATCCGTCAGTTCCAGGTCATTGGAGAACGATTTCCATTTGCCGGATTTGTCCAGGACCGCCAGACGCATCGAATTGTCACATTGAACACAGATCGGCCGGCGTATTGATGAGTCCGGTTCTAAAAAAATGAAGCCGTTGGAACCGCTTAAATTTTTGTTCATTGCCGGGAGGGAAGGTGTTTTGAACGCATATCCCAATGGGCGTGGGCGGGAACAAAACATATTCCACGTCCGCACACCGTGTGAGATTCAAACCCTATTTGGACTGGGTGGTGTCCGTGGTCGTCGTGGTGACGGGCGCAGGGGTGGTGGTTTGCTGGGTGGTGGTGGTCGAGCTGTGCGAGTCTTTATCAGTGTCGCAGCCGGTGAGCGACAACAGGGAGGCGCAGGTGACGCATGAAAGGATCAATTTTTTCATAATTTTATTTATGGATTGGTTTGTTAATTTGCAAAACCAAATTACAGAACCGGCTGGCCGCAGACTATGGGGTGTAACCCTACCGTGTCCGGTCATATCTTCGTGCGGAATCCGCCCGTGAAATGGAGGAACAGGCAAATCAGCAGAATCAGGCCAGTCAAACCACCAATCAGACCTGCCAGGCAGAATCCGCTGCCAGCGAAAAAAAACGGCAGCATGACCAAGGAGAGCAATGTTCTCATTCCTGCAAGATGGCATGATGTTGCAACAAATTCCATGGGGTCTTCTCCCAACTTTGCCAACCGCCAGAAGCCTCGACGATGACAGCGGATATCGGGCGAACAGCGGCGGGCGATGTGATTTGGATTCATCATCGCCTGTCCTCCGCATTTTGTTTTGCCTTCATGCCTGCCGGTTGAGACAGGGCCGAATATTCGGCTTCAATGTCCGCCATTTCCTGCTGAATTTCAGGCGGGGCAGGGCGGCCCCGGAACGCGAGGGCGATGTATTCTGCAAACCTGTCTTTGGCGTCGCGGGCGTAGGTTTCCTTTTGTTTTGGATCCGTTGCGGCGCTGGCCAGTTTGCGATACACGCGCGCGAGGTTGAGGTTGGTCGAGTCAAATTTCGGATGAAGCCGGTCGGAAGTCAGCAGGCTGGTCAAGGCCGCTTCCGGCTCGCCGTTCACTTCCTGCACGATGGATTGCAGGAAAAAAAGGAAGTAAGTGTCCGGCGGCGGCGATTGCTGGCGGTCGGGCCAGAATTGTTTCAGCCCGGCGTCAACCACGACCGCCATTTTGCGCATGGTCACGGCCATTTCGGGCGTGCCAGTTTGATCTGCGGCCTCGGCGTAATAGGAGGCGGCCAGATTTTCGTAGGCCGTCGGGGTGGGATGGGGCAGGGCGATGTGATATTGCCACAAGGTTTCGCCGTTGCGCCACGCCGGCTGATACGAAAAAGTTTGAAAACAATTCCAAATCACAAAGCCGGTGCAAACCGCCAGCACACCGCCGCGCAATACCGGTTGCGGACGACGCAAGACGGCGGCGGCCAGCGACATTGCCAAAGCCAGCACGCAGAAGACAGAGAAATAGAGATAGCGTTCCGCCACCAAGATGCCTGAATAAACCAGGTTCAGATACGGAACCATGAGGACAAAGAACGCCGCGTAGTAGAAAAATAAATCTTTGCGACGGACAAACAGCCCCACGCCGAGTCCGCCAAACAGAACCACCGATGCGAGTGAAATTGCAACCTGCCATTGCGGATAAGCCGGGAGCATTTCAGGCCAGCCATAAAGCACCTTGAGATGCCACGGCAAAAGCGTCTGCTGCACATAAATCCAGATGACCACCGGGTTGACCATCAGCAAGTTCCAGAGATGCTCCAGGCCGTGTGCCGTGTAACCCCGGTCAAGGACGCCCATCTGCGTCAGTATCCGGCCATACCAGCCATAGACCAGAAGGCTTGACACGAATGCCGGCACGAACAAAAAAATCTCTTTCAGCAGGCTGCGCCCCCATGCAAATGCCGCGTTAGCCGGACGCTCCCCGTTCAGGTAAGGCAGAAAAACGGCATGAAGAAATAAAACCAGCGGAAAGGTCAGCACGCTGATTTTGGAAAACAGTCCGCAGAGGATGCAAGCCAGCGTGGCCGCATACCATCCACACCGGGCACGATTGTTTTCCGCCGCCAGCCGTTGTGTTTGCGCGCACAACGCCAGCAGCATGAACAGCGCGGACAAAATGTCCTTGCGTCCCATGATCCAATCCACCGGCTCCGTGTGGATTGCGACAACCAGCCATGCAATCGAAACGGCCAGCGAAAATCCGTGGCGTCGCGTCGTCCCCAGCAGAAATGCAAACATCAGCGCGGTGACAATTCCGTGGAGCAGGACGTTGCCGAGGTGATAGCCGAACGCGTTGCCGAAGCCGAAAATGCGGCTGTCGAGCGCCCACGAAACGTCGCGCAGGAGCAGCGGTTCCTCGCGCGGAAAACTTGTCACGAAAATTTTCCGAAAATCTGCGGGTAAATTTGACTGGCCGTAGAGTTCAGGATGATCCAGCAAAATCCGGACATCGTCGTAATAGACGAAGCCGTATCGCAAAGACGGAAGATACATTGCCCACGCCGCCAGCATGAGCAACAAGGCAGTCAGCAAATTGCGATGCCGCCTCAACCAGCTTGTCCGGTCAGTCATGGGGAAAACCTTTCCAGTCCACGAAGATTCCAAAGAGCATCCGCAATCCGAGCCGCGTGGCGATGCGATTGTTCACGTTGCCGCCCTTGCTGGCGCCAATGCGCGGGTAAAAGGCGACCGGACATTCGATGATCCGCACGCCCGACTTCAACGCCGTATCCAGAAAATAGGCGTTGAACTCCAAGTTCACGCGCGGGTCGAGCAGCGGCATGAGTTCCCGCAACGCCGCGTTGCGGCAAAGTTTGTAAGTCGTGCCGACATCGGTGAGCGACACCGCGCCGAGATGTTTCATCTCCAGCACTTTTCCCGCGAACAGATTTCCGTAGTGCATATACAAGGACAACTGCGTGTCGCGATCCTGCAACTGCTCGACAATGCGGCTGCCGTTCACCACGTCCGCGTGCGGGATGTAGGCGAGAAACTTGTCAATGTCCGCCGCGCGAAAAGTCAGGTCGCCCTCGCACAGCATCGTCAGTTCCGTGTCCTCGAATTTCAACGCCTCGCGCAGCGCGCGATGCACGCAGGCGCCGTAACCCTGCCGCGTTTCATTGAAGACAATTGCGCCGGATTGTTCCGCCATTTCCATCGTGCGGTCCGTGCTGTTGTTGCTGATGACGATCACGCGCCTGACCAGCGGATGCGCGCGAAAATCTTTTACGGCGTCGCCGATGCTGCGCTCGTCGTTGTAGGCCGTCAGCGCGACGGTCAAATATTTATTTTCAGGCGGATCGTTGCGGACAAATTTCGCGTCGCGGATACGCGTGACGTTGCGGATCAAATCCCAACCGACGAGCGCCGTCCCGATGACGAGCGGGATGCCGCTATACCAGACGACAAGTTCATTGATGCGGAGAAACAAAGGCGGATCCAAAAGCAGCAGACGCAGCGGGCCGAGCAGCACGTTCGTCACATAGGCAAACAGCGCGATTGAGATGAACAGAAAACCGTAGAGAGCAAACCATGTCGTCGTGGAGCTTCCGCGACGGGTTGGACTTGGCTTTTGAGGCTCTTTGGAGGACGTGAAACTGTTTTCGTCAAGGTTCACCGCGTTGACATTAGGCGAAGACGGATTGCGGTCAAGCGCCGAATTGATTGCCGCCCATTTCTCCATCTGCGACAGATGCGCGATCTCCATCTGCAGGGTGTGCTTGATTGCATTTGATATTGATTGTCGGATTTCAGAGGTTTGAGGCTTCTTATTGATGAAATGAACCTGACAGCCAGTCTTAAGTTACTCCGCGATTACGCCGACAATGGCGATGAAGCGGCGTTCCGTCAATTGGTAGACAATACATCAACCTCGTCTATTCCGTCGCTGTCCGCCGCGTTGGAGGGGATTTCAGTCTTGCCCAGGACGTCACCCAAACCGTTTTTGCGGATCTCGCCCGCAAAGCGCCGTCGCTGCGGGGCATGGAATTTCTGGGCGGCTGGTTGCACCGGCACACTGGCTTTGTCGCGGCGAACATGGTTCGCAGCGAACAGCGCCGTCAAATCCGCGAACAGGAAGCCTCTCAAATGAATGCAACCGACAATTCCTCTGACAGTCTCTGGCAACAATTGGCGCCGGTGCTGGACGATTCCATCGAATCGCTTGATCCATCGGACCGGCAAGTCATCCTGCTGCGATTTTTTGAACGGTGGGATTTCCGTTCGATCGGCACCATGTTGGGCATCAGCGATGATGCCGCGCAAAAACGCGTAAGCCGGGCGCTCGATAAACTGCGCGAGTTGCTCGCAGAGCGCGGTGTTGCATTGAGCGTCATGCTTTTGTCCAGCCTTATTGCGGGCAAGGCGATTGCGGCTGCGCCAGCCGGATTGGCCGGAAATGTCGCGCGGTTTGCGCTGTCCGGCGCGGGTGCGGGAGGCGGGCTGGGATTGATCCTGTTAAAATTATGGAAATCGCTTTCTTTCAAGATCGCACTTGGCGGCACAGTGGCAGTCGTGGCGTTATGGCTAAATTTTAGGAATCATTCAGTTCCCGCTGTTAAACCAGCGCGTCTCTCAACTCCAACTCCAGCATTTGCAGGCGTAATGCAAAGTGGAACGCCCGCCAATGATTTGTCCGTGACGTTGAAAACCGAAACCAACAGCGTGAACATGACAAGCAATGTGTTGTTGCTCAACATTGTCGCCGCAGACTCCGGAAAGCCGGTGCCAAATGTGGAAATTGATTATTGGTCATGGAAGAACGGGAAAATGCCGGACAAAATATCGCTTGAATCTACACGTTTTGGAATTTGCAATATTCCGATTTCCGACGGCATCACCGAACTAAAGATTGTGAGCATCAGGGACGGCTTTGCCGCCACGCGTCTGGACTGGCGTCCAGATCGTGGCGAACAGATTCCCGCCCAGTTCACGTTTCAACTGGCGCGGGCGGTGTCAATTGGCGGACAAGTGGCGGGGCCGGATGGCAATCCGGTTGCTGGCGCGCAAGTGCATTTTGAACCCCGGCCGCCGTCTCCGCAAACAAGACCTCAAAGCGATGATTTCCCCTTTAACTTTGACGAGACCACCGATGCACAAGGCCACTGGCAAATTGACCGCATCGGGAAAGAGGCGTTTCAAACCATCCATGGGGACTCTAGCCATCCGGATTTTGTTGGAAGTCCGTTCGTTAATTTCGGCAGCGATCCCGAGGCGGAAAAGCAATTGCTTTCCGGGACATATGTGTTCACCTTGCGCCCCGCTGTCGTTGTCAGCGGTGTAGTGACAGGTCAGGACGGCCAGCCGGTGCCGGATGCCAATGTGCTGGTTGGACACGCGCCCGGTGAATCAGGCGCTCGCAGGGCGAGGAGTGAAAGTGACGGCAAATTCTCGGTTGCGGGGTGTCGTCCCGGCAAAAATCTGATAACTGCGGAAGCAGAAGGTTATGCGGCGAATACCATCGAAGTGGACTTGAGCGATACCAATTCGGGACCGTTTCAAGTCTCACTCAATTCTGGAAAAGTGCTAAAGCTGCGGGTGATGGATCAGGATGGAAATCCGGTATCTCACGCCGATGTCACACTCGATTTGCAGGATTCAGAAGCCGCAGTGCCCCGAAGCCGGTTTAATCAGCAGACCGACGCAGATTGGCCGTCTGGAATGGGACAGTGCGCCAGACGCGGAACTGACGCTTATTGTTTCGGCCCCGGACTGTATGGTAAAACGTGATGTGAAGGCGCTGCCTGATGGAATTGAACACGTCATCACCCTTCAGCCAGCACTGACGGTTTCGGGCAGGGTGAACGATGCGGCAACGGGCCAGCCGATTCCGCGTTTTCGTATCATCGCGGGCTGGCCAACTCACGAGGCGACCAGCGAAACAACATTTATCGAAGATACGAACCAGCCTCATTGGAGCCCGTTTGAACGTGACTGGTTCACATTCGGAGGAGGCAAATTTCAGTTCTCATACCACGCGCCCATGGTTCTTAACGAACCTAATCCGGCTTATATGTTCAAGTTCGAGGCCGACGGTTACGCGCCGTTTGTCACGCGCGCCGTGCATGCAACGGAACGCTCCGTCAGCTTGGACGTTGCGCTCACTCCTGCTCCGACAACGGAGGTAACGGTTTTTACTCCTGACCAAAAGGTTGCCGCCGGAATCCAGATTGGTCTTGTGTCCCAAGGCGCAGGATTGGTTTTAATTCCAGGAGGTTTTTCGCGCACGACCATAAATTCTGCCATGGAGAATGCGACTACGCTAACGGCAACAGACAATCAAGGCCGTTTTGCACTTTCTTCCGACCCGGCCATTACAGAGG
>DATCDZ010000107.1:0-9721 GCA_036510395.1 Verrucomicrobiia bacterium | reverse complement strand
TTGATGACGTCGTGATAGACCGACGAGAGTTCCACGGCGATGAACTGGCTGAGTTTTTGATAGACGACGTGAAATTCGTATTGGTCGTAGGCGGCGAGGACTTCGGCTTCGAGCTTCGCGAATTCGCCGAGAATCCAGCGGTCGAGGCCGGTCAGTTTTTCGTCGGGCACGGAATGTTGCACCGGATTAAAATCGTAAAGATTCGAGAGCTGGTAGCGCAGCGCGTTGCGGATGCCGCGATAGGTCTCGCCGACTTTGTTGATGCGTTCCTCGCTCACGACGATGTCGCTGCGATAATCCTGCGACGCGACCCACAGTCGCACGACGTCCGCGCCGTATTTTTTGACGTAGGCTTCGGCGGTCTGCGGTTTTTCGTAAGCGCCCTGTTTGCTTTTGGAAATTTTTTCGCGGTCGGCGTCCACCATGAATCCGTGCGTCAACACGGTCTTGAACGGTGCCGCGCCATTGCCCGCGAGCGAGAGCAGCAGCGAGGATTGAAACCAGCCGCGATGCTGGTCGCTGCCTTCGAGATAAACGTCGGCCTGCCAGCGTGCTTCCGGCATCTTGCCGGAAGAAACAATTTGATCTGCCGACAAGATGTCGGCAGCACGTTGAAGCTCGGCACGGCGCATCAGCACGGCGCGCGACGACGAGCCAGAATCAATCCACACGTCGAGCGTGTCACTGGATTTGGAAACGGCTTCTGTGCCACTCCAATTTTTTGGTTTCACGAGCGACCAAAGTTCGGCGGCGGATTTCTCGAACCAAATGTTTGAGCCATTCTTTTCAATTAAATCAGCGACGTTGCAAATAATTTCCTTGTCGAGAATCGCATTTCCATTCCCGTCGTAAAATGCAGGGATCGGCACGCCCCAGGTGCGCTGGCGCGAAATGCACCAGTCGGGACGCGATTGCACGGCACCCTTGATGCGGTTGACACCCCAGTCGGGAATCCAATTCACGCGGTCAATTTCGGCGAGGGCGGCGGCACGGAACGTCTGTAGGACAGGCGTCGCGCCTGTCTCTAATTTTTCAGATTTAGATGGAGACAGGCGCGACGCCTGCCCTACGGCATGATCAATCTTGATGAACCACTGATCCATCGCGCGGAAAATGATCGGCGTCTTGCTGCGCCAGCAATGCGGATAGCTGTGATGATAATTTTCCTGATGCAATAGCGCATGGCGGACGCGGAGTTCGTGCAAAACGATTTCGTTCGCGTCGCTTTTGCCGTGTTTTTCCAAAATGGATTTACCGATCATTTCGGCGGGCATCTGTTGCTCAATGGGCAAATCATTGGTGTAGGCAAATTTTCCGTCGTCATCCACCGGCGAATAAATCGGCAAATGATTTTGCAAACCGAGATTGTAATCGTCTTGTCCGTGACCGGGCGCGATGTGAACGAAGCCCGTGCCGGTGTCGCTCGTGACAAAATCAGCGGGAAATGCTTCGCCTGATCGTTTACAGAACGGATGCTGGTATTCCAGCCCTTCAAGTTCGCTGCCCAGAATCGTTCCGAGCGTCGCATACTTTTCCCATTTGCACTTTTCAGCAACTGAAGAAAGAAGCGATGAGAGTAGCCAATACTTTTCGTCTCCAACTTGCACGAGCATATATTGAAGTTTTGGATTGAAAGCGACTGCAAGATTCGCGGGCAAAGTCCACGGCGTTGTCGTCCAAATCAGGACGAACGTGTTGATAGTGGATAATTTTTCTGGAAATTCAGCATTTTGGACAAACTCTGGCGTCGCAATAACTGGAAATTTCACATAGATGCTCTGGCTGACGTGGTCGTGATATTCCACTTCGGCTTCAGCGAGCGCGGTGCGACACGGGATGCTCCAGTAAACCGGCTTTTTGCCGCGATAAACAAATCCTTTTTCAACAATGTCCGCGAAGAGACGCAATTCATCCGCTTCGTATTCTTTGTTCAGCGTGAGATACGGATTTTCCCAATCACCGAAAATGCCGAGGCGTTTGAATTGTTCGCGTTGGAGTTCAATATATTTGCGCGCGTAAGCGTCGCAGGCTTTGCGAATGGTTACTGAATCAAAAGTCGCGGACGAGACGTCCGCTCCAGCGACCAGGACGGTCGCGCTCCCCTTGCGCAATTCTTGCGAGACTTTGAATTCAATCGGCAAACCGTGGCAATCCCAGCCGGGAACATACGGCGCGCTGAAACCCCGCAGCGTTTTATATTTAATGATGATGTCTTTGAGAATTTTATTGAGCGCGGTGCCGATGTGAACGTCGCCATTCGCAAACGGCGGTCCGTCGTGCAGAACAAATTTCGGCGCATTCTCTTTTTCGCGTAGCTGCTGAATTTTTTCGTAAAGCCGCGCGGTTTCCCATTTTTTCAAACGCTCCGGTTCGCGCGTGACGAGGTCGCCACGCATCGCGAAGCCGGTTCGCGGCAGATTCAGCGTATTTTTATAGTCCGTCGCCATTTTTAGGAACGCAGACGTTAGCAGCGGGAAATTTGAGTGTCAACGAACGCGCAGGGCATTGAGTTGGTGAAATCGGGGCGGTAAATAAAAAACCGGGCCAAGCGGTCAGAAGATGACCGAGAGGCCCGGGGAATTTAGAATGAGTAACAACGTGGGATCACGGAGAACTCCAATTTGCGTCGTTACCAGAACGCAAATCGAAAACTTAAAATCAAAGATCAATGTCACAACCACCTCCAACAGCGTTGCAACTGTGGATAGTAAATCATAAGTTCTTATATTTGTCAAACTACATTTTACAAATATAAGCAATACTATTTTACTAGCGAATTTTTATTAGCGGGCTGTTGCAAAGTTTGTTATCCGCCCTGCAATTTTTAGCCAGCGACCCTGGAGATTCTTATTTACAGAGAAGCGGCAGTTGTTAGTATCCTTCCGTCAACATAATCAGTTCATGAAAAAAATCGAAGCCATCATCAAGCCCTTCAAGATGGATGACGTGAAGTCCGCCCTGTCGGAATTGGGCATCCAGGGACTGACCATCACTGAAGTCAAAGGATTTGGCCGGCAGAAGGGTCACACGGAAATTTATCGCGGCAGCGAATACGCGGTGGATTTCCTGCCGAAAATCAAAGTTGAAATTGTGCTCGCCGACGCGCAAGTTGCCGCGGCAATTGAGGCGATTGTCAAGTCGGCCAAGACGGGCAAGATCGGCGACGGGAAAATTTTTGTCAGCCCGGTGGAAACCGTGATTCGCATTCGCACGGGCGAGACGGGCGAGCAGGCGGTTTGACAGAATCCGAAGCGGGTTGAAAAACCCACGGGAAACATTGATTTTACTGGCCGGGAGGCCGCTGTGAATAACTTGCGAATAAAAGTTAATATGTTGTCCTCGAAATTCACGGCTTCTTTGCGTAAAACAGTCGCGCCAACAAAAGCTGTCCGTGACGTTTTACCGTTTTGAGCAGGCAAAGGTTGGCGATGTCGTGAAGTCTATTTGTAAGTTGCTGTTAGAAAACAATTTAATTTTAATTTTTGATGAAATTTTCAGAGGACATGGCAAGGCTGGTGTTTGGCCCGACTGGCCGGACGCTTGAAGACGGGATGAACACAGTTGAAAACCAGCAGCAAGATTCAAATTTTCGGACAGGTGAATAAACTGCTTTAACTACGGTCTTTTTGACGGAACGCGAATGCAACTTTCGGCGGAAAAAATCTGGGGTTCGGCGCAGGAACATCTTCGTTCCAAGTTGAGCGCCGACACCTACAATATGTGGTTCGCGCCGTTGCGTGCCAGCGCGATTGACAGCAGCCAGGTCACGCTGGAGGCGGCCAACGAATTTTGCGAAGTCTGGCTCAAGGACAATTATTCAAGCCTGTTGCAGGACGCACTTGCCATTGCCGCAGGCCGGCGCCTGCAGATCAAATTCAAATCAACGCCTGGAACTGCGCCGGTGACCGCGCCAGTTCCTGCGTCGGCAAAGGCAAAAACACCGGCAGCCGTCCAAGACCGTGCGACCGGCGGCGATCCGCATTTCAATCCCAAGAACACTTTTGATTCGTTCGTCGTCGGCAACAACAACAACTTTGCCTACGCCGCCGCGCTCGCCGTCGCGCAGGCGCCCGGCAAATCCTACAACCCGCTATTTCTTTACGGCGGCGTCGGGCTGGGAAAGACCCACTTGCTGCACGCCATCGGCCAGCACGTTTCGGCAAACAAAAAAAGTTCGCGTGTCGCCTACCTTTCGTCCGAGAAATTCACGAACGAATACATTGACGGGATTCAAAACAACCAGCTCGCCAAGTTCCGCAAGAAATACCGCCAGACCGACGTGCTGCTGATTGACGACATCCAGTTTCTCGCGGGCAAGGAACGGATTCAGGAGGAATTTTTCCACACGTTCAACGCCTTGCACGAAGGGCACAAGCAGATCGTGCTGACCTGCGACCGTCCCGCCAGCGAAATTCAAGGACTCGAACACCGCCTTGTTTCGCGCTTTGAATGGGGATTGGTGACGGACTTGCAGCCGCCGGACATTGAAATGCGCCGCGCGATCCTCAACAAAAAAGCGCAGTTGATGGGAGCCACGCTGCCGGAGGATGTGCTGGATTTTCTTGCAAACCGCATCCGCACCAACGTCCGCCGGCTCGAAGGCGCGCTTATCCGCGTAGCTTCCTACGCCTCGCTCACCGGGAAAAAATTGAGCATCGAAGTCATCGAAGGATTGCTGCGCGAAATCCTTCACGAAGAAGGCCGTTTCTCCATCAGCGTCGAAGTCATCCAGAAAAAAGTTGCCGAACATTTTGACATCCGGCTCGCCGACATGACCAGCAAGCGCCGCCCTGAAAACATCGCCTTCCCGCGCCAGATCGCCATGTATCTCACGCGCCAGATGACCGAAAGCTCGCTCAACACCATTGGCGAGGCGTTCGGCGGACGCGACCACGGCACGGTGCTTCACGCCTGCCGCCTCGTCAAAGACCGCATGGAAGTGGACGCCAACGTCCGCCAGGTTGTTCACTATCTCGAAAAGCAGTTGATGCGTTGAAAAAAATTTTGATTCTTAATTTTGAGTTTTTAGTTAATTTGCGTCGCGACTAAAAACTTAAAACTAAAAATTTCATGCCGGTCATCGAGGTCAACAATCTCACCAAAGCGTTCCGCACTTACAAAAAGCAGCCGGGTTTTGGCGGCGCAATTAAAGGACTGTTCCACCGTCAATACGAACAGACCGTCGCCGTCAACGAAGTCAGCTTCAAGATTGAACCCGGCGAACTCGTCGGTTTTCTCGGCCCGAACGGCGCGGGCAAAACGACCACTTTGAAAATGCTTGCCGGTCTGCTTTTTCCGACGGGCGGCTCGGCGAAAGTCCTCGGTTACACGCCGTGGGAGCGAGACGACGGTTATCGCCGGCAGTTTGCGCTTTTGCTCGGCCAGAAAAACCAGCTCTGGTGGGATTTGCCCGCGCGCGAGTCGCTGGATTTGAACGCAAAAATTTACGGCATTCCCAAAGACCGCTTCGAACGCACCGTCGCCGAAATGAGCGAAATGCTCACCGTCCGCGACAAGCTGAACGTCAGCGTGCGCGAGCTTTCCCTCGGCGAACGCATGAAGATGGAACTGATCGCTTCGCTGCTGCACGAGCCGAAAGTTCTTTTTCTCGACGAACCAACCATCGGTCTGGACGTGACCTCGCAAAAAACCGTCCGCGATTTCATCCGCCGCCACAATGCCGAACGCAAGACCACGATTTTGCTCACGAGCCATTACATGGCCGACATCCAGGCGTTGTGCGAGCGCGTCATCATCATTGACCACGGAAAAATTTTCTTCGACGGAAAGTTGAGCGAGATTGTGGATCGCTTCGCCGATTTCAAGCTCGTCACAATCCAATGCGAAAAGACGGACGATTATCCGGCGGAAAATCTCGCGCGTTTTGGCGAAGTGGTTGAAAAAACTCCCGGCGCGATCAAGTTCAAAGTCAAACGCGACCGCGTGATTCCCGTCTGCAAATCGCTGCTGGACGAACTGCCGGTGAGCGACATTGACATCCAGGAAGTGCCGATCGAGGATGTGATCCGGCAGATTTTCGCACGTTGAATGATGAAACTGGAAATGTTTTTCATTTGCTTTTCACCGCTTTCAGACTGCCTTCTGCGAATTATTTTTCAACTTTCTTGGATTTCGAGACAGGGTCTGCGGAACTTCGGGCATTTGACGTTTTAAGCCAGGCGATGATTTGTTGTTTCAGCGCCAAAATCAGAAACATGCAACCGCATGAAAGAAAGAACAGCACGGCCAGATTTCGGAACATGATCACAATTAGCGGCCATTGGGGCTTGCCGACGAAATCCCAGTTTCCGAGCAACCATGGATTGCCGCATAAAAACCAGTAAAGCGAGTAAATGTAACCGCCGGCGAGCGCCGTAGCGGAAATCCAAAACCACGGTCGCAGGAAAAACCAGAATGGAACCGACCAGGCAAAGTATTGAAAAGACCAGTTGTCCGTCATGCCGTAAAGGATGGCGTAACTCATCGCAATGGTGGCGCAGACTTCCGGCGCGGTGCGGCGCGAACGGCGCAACCAGGCCAGCAGCAGCATGAGCAGGACCGCAATGAGCCAGTCGTTCTGTATGAAAAAAGTGGCCACGCTGACGCAGCTTGCCGGCCACTTGTCCGACGGCGGCAAAAATGAGAACATCAGCGCCCGTGGTCCCCACACCGGCATTCCGTTCACGGTCTGCACAATTTCCCCCCGGTAGCCGAAAACATTTTTATAGACAATTCCCGCGTCCCGGCAAATGGCGGGCAGATATGTGAATGCAACTGTGATGCCCGTTGCGAAAAGGAAAATCAGCCGCCGGCGCCAGCCTTGCACGAAAAAAAACAATGCCGGGAAAACAAGCACGCCGGGTAGTTTGATCGAAAGACCCGCGCCCATCGCCGCGCCCGCGCCAAGGACATTGCCCTTCGACAGCAGCCACACGCAGAGCATGAGGGAAAACGCCACGGCGGAATCGGTGTTGCCGTGATACGCGGAGAAGATCATGGCCAGCGGATTCAGCCAGTAGCACGCGGCGGCGGCGAACCGCCAGGGCGATCGCCGCAGCAAGCCAAGCAGCAGCAGGGTTGTGCCGGCATCAATCAGCGCGAATGGCGCACGCAGGAGGATTCGAAATGGAATTCCGGTGGCGTCCGCCGCGCGAAGCAGCAACGATTCGGCTACGCCAATCAACGGCGGATGGTTCATCAAGGCATTTGAGTGGTAATAGCCAGTCAAACCCAGGTCGCGAACCCCGGTGGCGTGCTGCTGCCAAAGTTCGACATCATTTGTGCCCTGGGTAAAAATAACGAAGTAGAGGCGGATAGCGGTGCCAAGCACGATGACCAGCCAAAACCAGATGCCCGGATGCAAAAGCCAGCCGACCCATTTGGGGCGGACAACTGTCTGGTCGGCATCGCCGGGTTGCATTGGTGTGGCAATGTAAGTAGTGAAACGTGCCGGCGCAAAAAAATTCGGGCGGGAATCGGGCGGACATGCATGAAGAAATCCTTGATTTTATGAACCAGATTGCCGCGATGATCCGTCCGGCATCAGGCTGTTCAATCACATCAACCCGGGGGCGTTAAGATTTACTGCCGCAGTCCGCGAAAGTTGGCGGGCGAAAGACCGAATACGGAAGTGAACACCCGGGAGAAATGAAACGGGTCAATGAAACCTGCCTCTTCGGCGACCTGCTTGACCAACGCACCTGGTTGTTGCAACTGTTTGGCGGCGTGGTTCATCTTGAGACGGAGCAGATATTGGTAAGGCGATTGCTGGTCGTAACGCCGGAACAGGCGGCACAGATAGGCGTTGTTGATATGGCACTCGTCGGCGATCTGCTCCAGCGTCCGCAACCGCAGGCTGTGTTTTTCAATATGCTGGCGACAGTGCTGATAGGTTGCAAAGGCCAGCGTCCCCGCTCCTTTCAGCGGCGCTCGTGCGCCGGCAATTCGGAGTGCGAGGCACTCCAGCAACTTGGCGCATAACAGTGCGCTGTCGCGTCGCACCTGAATCCCGGCGTGGATGAGCTCGTCAAAGAGCGGTTGCAGCACATTGACCGGAAAAACCTCGGAAACATGGCCGGTGGTGAGGCCACAGGAACGCAGCAGGGCCGTTGTGTTCGTTCCAACAAAATCCACGAAATATTTTACCAGTGGATCGGCGGCGTCGCCGGTAATGTGATGCGGGATGCCTGGGCCATACGAAAACAAACGGCCCGGTTGCAATGGAAAAGCGCGTTCTTGGAGCTTTAGCCTGCCTCGTCCGCGCGCCACATATTCGATGGAGCAGAAGGGAAAGGATTCACGGCGGATGGCGTAATCCGGTGTGCAGTGTTCGAGTCCGCCGCAAACCACGACCAAAGGCCGGTTCTTGGGCGGATTGAGATCGAGATAGAATCGCCGTGCCTCCGCCACGTCCGCGGAGAAGAACTCCGGGCCGGACAAGTTTGACCGGGTTGACAGAGTTGGCGGCTTCATGAAGGCAAGTCAATAATGTCCATGCACTGGCCAACTATAGCCATTGTCGTGCCGCGTTGTCGAAGCTATTTTGTCCCACGGTCATATGAGACGCCGCTTGTCGGCACGCTCAAAACAACACAATTGCAAACCATTTATGAAAGAAATTAAGAGAGTCGTGGAAAAAGACCCGCCGCTGAAGAAGGACGATTTGATTGTCATCACCGGTGCGGGCGGGTTCATCGGCGGCAACCTGGCGCTCTATTTCACAAAAAAGGGCTTCACCAACATCCGCGCGGTGGACAAGAAGCCGCTGTATGAATGGTATTTGCACGTCCCTGGCGTGGAAAACCTCTGCCTGGATGTGAGCATCGAGGAGAATTGCAAGCGCGTCTGCGAAGGCGCGGTGGAAGTCTATAACCTCGCCGCCGACATGGGCGGCATGGGTTTCATCGAACGGTTTCGCGTGGAATGTCTGCGTTCCATTCTCATCAACACCAACATGGTCGAGGCCGCATACAAGGCAGGCGCGCGACGCTACTTTTTCTCCAGTTCCGCCTGCGCCTACAACACGCTGTTGCAGCAGGATCCGAACGTCCGCGCGCTCAAGGAATCCGACGCGTATCCGGCGATGGCCGAGCGCGGCTACGGCTGGGAGAAATTGATTTCCGAACAATTCTGCGAGGAATACTGGCACGAACGCGGCATGAAGACGGCGATTGCCCGTTTCCATAACGTCTACGGACCGCACGGCACTTGGGATGGCGGCCGTGAAAAAGCGCCCGCCGCGCTCTGCCGCAAGGTCATCGAGGCGATTGAGACCGGCAAGAAGGACATCACCATCTGGGGCAACGGCCATCAGACGCGCAGCTTCATGTATATTGACGACTGCGTGCAGGGCATTGACAAGATCATGCACAGCGACGATTTGATCGCCACGCCAATCAACCTCGGTTCCAGCGAGCTGGTCTCCATCAACGAACTGCTGACCAAGATTGAAAAAATCGCGGGCGTGAAGATGAACCGCAAATACGACCTCAACGCGCCGCAAGGCGTGGCGGGCCGCAATTCTGACAACACCTTCATCAAGAAAGTTCTCAAGTGGGAGCCGAAGACGATTTTGAACAAGGGCCTCGCGGAGACTTACACGTGGATCGAGCAGCAATATGAAAAGCGCAAAGCCGGCGAACGCGTGGGCATCGGCTGATGAAAAAATCGCCCGTTGCCAGATATTTCGGCGCCATTCCCAACCGCTTGCAACTCGCGGGCG
>DATCDZ010000106.1:0-16706 GCA_036510395.1 Verrucomicrobiia bacterium | reverse complement strand
CGCCCCACCCGTTTGCCGCCAGCCCAATCGCCACCGTGTCAAAATTGATGTGAACCGGTATACTGTTTCATTCCTGAATCTTCGGGCTGAAAATGCTGAACGGACGGAAAAAATTTATTTCATTGAGTAAAAGAATGATTTACAACGATTCATCAAGTCCTAAATGTGAAATAAAATGTCCCGTTTTTGGCTAGATGCGGAGACAAATTAATGACAAAATGCGGGTTTCCAAATCGGAACAACAATCTCAAAACATGAATAAAATATTTTCCTTGCATCAATTTTTCAAAATAACTTTTCACGGCGCGAATTTATTTCCGACGTTTTGTCCCGCGCGATGGATGATGTCTATCGTGATTGCGGTTTGTGGTTTAGGCGCGGTGGATATTCAAGCATCTTTGGCAGGCTGGGACATGAGTGGTCTGGCAGGTGGTGCAAATAATTTTGGCGCGTCACCTTTGGCTCCGAACGATATTGACCCAAATCTTACTATTGGAGGGTTAACTCGCGGCAGCGGAATAGGCGCTTCTGGCACGGCGGCGGCCAAAGCGTGGGGTGGGAGTGGATTTACAACAGCCAACAATACCGAAGCGCTTGCAATAGCAGGCGGCCAATTTGTTACATTCACCATTACAGCAGACTCAGGGTATGAAATTTCTATCGCCAGTATTTCCGCCTACAATATTCGCAGGAGTGGCACCGCCCCGGCAACAGGCATCTGGCAATATGAGGTCGGAACAGGCTCCTTTATAGACATTGGATCTGCCATCACTTGGGGTGCCACGACCAGTGCGGCAGGTAATTCCAAAAGTGCTATTGATCTTTCTGGAATATCAGATCTCCAGAATGTGGCGGCTGGAACAACCATAACATTTCGGATAGTAGATTGGGGTTCTACTGGAACTTCTGGAACTTGGTATTTCAATGACACCGGAAATACGACAGGTGACGACCTCCAATTGCAAGGCGCAGTCAGTGCCGTTTCCGCACCCGTCCCCGAACCCGCCGGATATGGCTTGATTTCCGCTATTGGTCTTCTCGGTATTTGCGGCGTCAGCACATGGCGTAGACACTTCACCGTCAAGCGCGCCCGAACAATCTTCAGCCGGAAAACCACGGCATTTTAGGGCTTCAACTTTTTTGCGTTTTGAAGCCGGCAGGCGCATTTCAATTCAATTCCGCAGGCCGAAAACTCCATCGAGGATGGTTTCCTTGGTCTTCCAGATCAGAGCCATCGTGATCGCGAGCGGCGCAAGGCCGAGGAAAAGCACGACGGCGATTCTCGCGCGTTGAATCCATGATAGAATTGTCGGACTGAACAGCGCCGGCAGGTCAAACATTTGCGGGACGGCAATGGAAGCGGCAACGAAAGCCAGCCAGCCCACGAGCAGCCAGCGGTTGAGCAGGGTGAACTGCCGCGTTTCCTGCCGGAGCGTTTCATCCGGCAGCATCGCGCCGAGCTGTTTGAGGACGACATTCAGGTTGAACAGAAACAGCAGCGCCGACAGAATCAAAACAAAAATCGCGTCGCGGAAAAACGGCTGTTCAGGCATCCGGCTGAACCAGAACAAAAACGGCGAAAGGCCGAGGTTGACAAGCCCGGGAAGTTTCGCACGGTCGAGCGCGTTGCGCCACGGACGCTCCTGTTTTTGAAAATCGCTCATCTGCCAGAGGCCGAAAAGCAGAAGCGCGTTCGCGGCGAGCGCGGGGAGCATCCCGGCGGGCTTGAGCAATTCAACCCGCGCCGTTTCCGCGCAGACGATCAGCGCCGCCGGCAGCCCCCAGAACAGCGCGGACAGCCCGCGCACGAGCCTGCCAAGCGAGCGGAGCAGTTCTGCGTTGGGCGGCGTCATCGGGAAAATGATGAAGGAAAGAATGCCAGATGGAAAAACAAATTCAGAGGCGGGGATTCATGGCTCCAAAATTCCGGCCTCATGTTTTCCAGCCGCCCTTCCGGTTTGATTGAAAATTTCTTTCATGGCGGCGATTATTTCCGAAATGCGCCAAATCAGCCTGTTTCAAGTTGCCGTGTTCCTATGGCGACAGCCATTCAAATCCCGGCAAATTTCTGACCACCGTGAAGACCAGCGCGATGGCGAGGAATCCCCACAAGTTTGCGGGCGGAAGAAATGGCCGGGCGGCTTTGCGGAGAAAATGCCTTGCAGCAAGCCACCCGCCGCGCGCGGCCAAACCCGCGAGCGATAAAATGAAAAGAGAGTTGTCCTTCAACGCGAGCGGAAGATTTCCGTGCAACAGTGCATAAAGGGCGCGCGTCGCGCCGCAGCCAGGACAGTTCAAGCCGGTCACTTTGTGGAACTGGCACACGGGATAAAAACCGCTTGTGTCTGGATTGAAGAAAAAAACGACTGCGCCAGCGCCAAGAACCGCCGTTCCCAATACAACGACCGAGAAAACCGCCAGCGACGGCGGCGCGGTGTTTCTTATTTTCGGCGGAACGGATCGGGACGCGGCGGGCATGATTTTGGGTTAAAAATGTCCGTTGTTGATGTTGGCGTGCGCGTGGCCTGATGCCAGCAGCACCAGAAAGATCAGGAAGCTGGCGGCGGTCAAAATGATCCCGGCGATGGCGAGGCCGCGTCCTTCGTGAATCTGCGGATTTTCATTGATTTGCAAAAGCGCAACGATGGAAAAGACCAGTCCGAGGACGTTGAATGGAAATCCGCCGCAGCACCAGCACAGCGACACGGACAAAATGCCGCAGACAAACCCGGTGATCGCAAGGGAATTTGTCCTTCCGGTTTGCCCCGCAGTTGAAGTTCCATGAATCGGCGGCGGAATTTGGGACGGGCTGGCCGAAAACAGGCCGGCGAATTCCGGCAGCAGCCCGACAAAGGTCCAGTCCTTCGCGCCGTCCGCGAAGACCGGCGTCCGGCTCTCGACGCGGTTCTCCGCAATCCACTGCCGCAACTGTGCGGCGGTGACCGGTCCGTATTCTTTCCCGTCTTGTCCGATGATTTTATACATGGCTCCGGCTATTCATCCTTGTTTTCGGTGATGGAACGCGTCGTGCCCGTGCAAACGCCGCGTTTTGACCTGACGACGAAATCCACGATGGTCTTCGCCTCATTACTGGAGAATTTTTTCCGCACCTCCTCGATGGCTGCAGCCAGATGTTTTTTGCGGCGGAAAATCAGGTGGTAGATTTTTTTCAATTCCAGGCGCTGCTCCGGCGTGAAGCCCGCGCGGCGCAATCCCACGATGTTCAGGCCGCACAGTTTGTTGACGCCGTATGCCGCCGTGGTGAATGGCGGCAGGTCCTGGGTGACGCTCGCGCCGCCCTGCATCATCGCCAGAGTGCCGACGCTGCAAAACTGGTGGACGAGGCAGTTGCCGGAAATGAACGCCCGGTCAAACACCGTCGTGTGCCCGCCCAGCAGCGCGCCGTTCACCAGGATGACGCGGTTGCCGATGGCGGCGTTGTGGCCGACGTGCGAGCTGGCCATGAAAAAATTGTGCGAGCCGATGACCGTCTCGCCCTCCACCGTGGTCGAACGGTGCGCCGTGAAATGTTCGCGGAAAATGTTGTGGTCGCCGATGCGGAGGCGCGTCGGCTCGCCCATATATTTGGTGTCCTGCGGCGCGGCGCCGATGACGCAGCCGGCGTGGAATTGATTGTGCTCGCCGATTTTTGTGTTGCCCGTGAAATAAGCATGCGATCCGACGACGCATTGCGCGCCGATTTCCACGCCCTCGTCAATTACGGAATACGCGCCCACCTGGACGGTCGTATCCAGCTTCGCCTTCGGATGAATGATCGCTGTCTTGTGAATCATTTCGTTACATCGTTGCATCGTTGCACCGTTAAATCCAGTCTTTGTTGGCGCAACAATTCAGCGATTTGATGCTCCTTCACGCGCGGAAATATCCCAGTTCGCGCAGCGACGAATAATCCTTCGACCGCTCCGCCGTCGCGCGTCCGATGATGACGTGGTCCACCACCTCGATTTTCAAAAGCTGCCCGGCGCGGATCAAATCCCGCGTCACCTTGATGTCCGCGTCGCTCGGCGCCGGATCGCCGCTCGGATGGTTGTGGACGAGCACAATGCCCGCTGCGTTCGCCGCAATCGCCGCGCGGAACACCTCGCGCGGATGAACCAAAATCGTGTCCAGCAAACCGTGGGAAATTTCCTCCGCGCGGATCAATTTTTTCCGCACATTGAGCAGCAGCACCTGAAACGATTCCACGTTCAGCAACCGGTTCGTCTCGCGCATGAAGTTCACGACCGTCACGGGATTGTCCAGCACCGGCGATTCCTCGCGCCGCTCCTGCTCCATCCGCCGCGCCAGCGCGAACGCCGCCACCAGCGTCGCCGCCTTGTCAGGGCCGACGCCGGAAATCTGTTTCAACTCGTCCACCGTCGCCAGCGCCAGCGCGTTCAGCGAACCGAACTTTTGCAAAATATTTTGCGCCACCTGCACCACGTTCGCGCCCTGCAAACCCGTCCGCAGCAAAATCGCGATCAACTCCGCGTGCGTGAGCGCGTCCGGCCCGCGCGCCACGAGCCGTTCGCGCGGACGCTCGCTGGAGGGGCGGTCTTTGAGCCGCATGGAGTCGGACATGATGTGAACGATAAATGCTTTTGCCCGCGCTGAAAACTTGAAACTTCCGGCTTGAAACCCGAAACTCGCGCGAGCAATGGAACCGCCCCGCGAAAAACATTTCCTGACGCAGCAACAACTCGATGCTGTGCAAGCGCGCGGCAACGTGCTCGTCATGGCCGGCGCAGGCACCGGCAAGACGCACACGCTCGTCGCGCGCTGCCTGGATTTGATTTGCCGGG
Source organism: Verrucomicrobiia bacterium (assembly GCA_036510395.1). Taxonomy (GTDB): domain Bacteria; phylum Verrucomicrobiota; class Verrucomicrobiia; order Limisphaerales; family UBA11358; genus UBA11358. The sequence continues at coordinate 11,904 of DATCDZ010000106.1, read as the reverse complement.
AAAATGTTTCGCTGGATGAAATCTTGATCGTCACCTTCACCGAAGCCGCCGCCGCCGAACTGCGCCAGCGTCTCCGCCGCGCGATGGAAGAAAAAGCAGCGGCGGAATCCATCAACTCCCAACCCTCAACCCTCAACTTCTGGCAAGAGCAGCTTACCAGATTTGACATCGCGCACATCGGCACGCTGCATGGATTTTGTTTCAAGCTCGTGCGCGAGCATTTTCACGAACTCGGCCTCGACCCGCAACTTGCAATTTTGGACGAAGGCCAGACGCGATTGCTCGCCGGTGAAACGCTGGCCGAACAATTCAATTCGCATTACGAAGATGAAGATGAATTTTCGCTGGCCGTCCAGAATTTGATCAAAATTTACGGCAGCGGCCGCGACGAAAAAATCCGCGCGCTCATTTTGCGGCTGCATCATTATTCGCAAACGCGCCCCGACGCCGACGGCTGGCTGGCGGAACAACTCCAGAAATTCTCCGCGCCTGAACCGGTTGAATGGCAAAACTGGCTGCTCGCCGCGATTGAAGGCTGGCGTGAAGAATGGCTGCCAGCCCTGGAAAACCTGAAAGGTGGAAATGAAAAAGCCGCTGAATTGACGGGCGTTTTGTCGCGTCTAAAGAATAAACATACACGTGAGCTTGCGGCGGATATTTTGGAACAAGTCGCTTCCGCTGACGGCAACTGGCCGGCCAAACGCAAAACCATTTTGCGCAAGCCGCTGGAAGATTTGTTCGACGAGGCCGCGTTTCTCGCCGCGCTCGCGCCGGTCAAAGACGGCAGCGACCCGCTCGCGGAAGATTGGAGCTGGGTTCGCAGCCACATGGAAACCTTGCTGCGGCTGGCGCAGGAATTCGCGGAAGATTTTTCCACGCGCAAACTCGCCGATGGCGTGCTGGATTTCCACGACCTTGAACAGTTCGCGCTGAAACTGCTCTGGGATTTTTCCGCGAACAAACCAACGGCCGTCGCCGAAATGTGGCGCGAGAAATTACGCTTCGTTTTCGTGGACGAATATCAGGACATCAACGCCGCGCAGGATAAAATCATTTCCGCGCTTTCACGCGACGGCGCGGGCGCAAACCGTTTTCTCGTCGGCGACGTGAAACAGAGCATCTACGGTTTCCGCCTCGCCGACCCGAGAATCTTCCGCGATTATGCGCGCGATTGGCGCGAAAAAAACGGCAACGCGATTCCGCTGACGGAAAATTTCCGCAGCCGCGAATCTCTTTTGAATTTCGTGAATTCCGTTTTCGAGCCGCTCATGCGCGAGGAAATCGGCGGCGTGAATTATGATTCTGAGGCAAAATTGAAATTCGGATCGCCGGAAGCGCGCGGAAATTTCAGCGCGGCAAAAGATTCGTCGCCGCGAACGGAACTGCTTTTGCGGCTGAAAGCCGGACGCAACGACGAGGTTGACCCGGAAAATGAATCCGGCGCAAACGAATTGGCGGATTTGGAAGAATCGGAAAAGGAAGCGCGAATGCTCGCAGCGCGGCTGGCGGAATTAAAAAACTCGCGCAGTGAAGTCTGGGACGACGAAACGAAAAAATCCCGCGCGGCAGAATGGAGCGACATGGCAATTCTTTTGCGTGCGCCGTCGGGCAACGCGGAGATTTTTGCAAAACAATTCGAGCGCGCCGCGATTCCGCTGAAGGTCGAACGCGGCGGGTTTTACGACGTCAGCGAGATTCTGGATTTGTTAAGCCTGCTGCAACTGCTCGACAATCCGTTGCAGGACGTTCCGTGCATCTCTGTTTTGCGCTCGCCGCTGGTCGGTTGCTCGCTTGACGAACTGGCGGAAATCCGGCTGGCCGCGAGCGGACATTTTTGGTTTGCGCTGAATCAAGCCCAAAGTCCGAAGTCCAAAGTCCAAGGTGAAACGCGCGAGAAAACCGGAAAATTTCTGGAGCGTTTTCATCGCTGGCGGAAACTGGCGCGGCAATCCTCGCTCTCGCAATGCCTCGAAGCAATCCTGGCGGAAACGCACTATGACGACTGGCTCAAATCGCGTCCGCGCGGCGCGCAACGTCATGCGAATGTCCAACGGTTTTTGAACCTCGCGGAGAAATTTGACCAGTTCCAGCGACAGGGACTTTTCCGTTTTTTGAAATTCATCGAGGCGCAGCGCGAGGCGGAAGCCGAGCCGGAAGTTTCGCCCGTCGCGGACGAAAATGCGGTGCGTTTGATGAGCATCCATCAAAGCAAAGGCCTGGAATTTCCAATTGTTGCCGTTGCGGACATGGCAAAAAGTTTCAACACGCAGGATTTGCGCGGCGAAATTATTTTTGACGGGGAATTCGGGCTTTGTCCGAAAGTGAAGCCGCCGCACGCCGGCGGACGTTATCCAAGCCTGCCGCATTGGCTCGCGCAAAGGCGTCGGCGCCGCGAACTGGCGGGCGAAGAATTGCGGCTGCTTTACGTCGCAATGACGCGGGCGCGCGACAATTTGATTTTGACCGGCAGCATCACGCAAAAAAAGTGGGAAACGCTTTGGAAGGAAACCTGCGCAATCACGCCGCAAACAATTCTGTCGGCGAAAAGTTACGCGGACTGGCTGTGCCTGTGGTTTGCAAACCAACTCCAAAGCCCAAAGTCCAAGGTCCAAAGCGAAACGGAAGGCGAACTGCCGCATTTGCGCTGGCGGATTGTGGCGGACATTGAACTTGCGACGGTAAAGACGGAAAATGAAAAATTGAGAACTGAAGCGGAATTGCCCGAACTGAACGACGAAACTTTGCAAAGGCTTCAGGAAACTTTGACATGGCAATATGGCTTCGGCGCGGCGGCGGAACAAGCCGCCAAGTCGTCTGTCACGGCATTGAGGCGGCAGGCGGCGGATGAACTGGATGACGAAGCGGAGCAAATTTTCAGTTTTCAGTTTTCGGAAAAACGGCCTGCGGGGAATCTCGCCCCGCCAGTTCAAAATCGCAAATCGCAAATCGCAAATCGCAAATTGGGTGCGGCGGGCGCAGGCACGGCACACCACAAATTTCTCCAGCACATCGCGGTGGAAAACGCGGGTGCAGTGGCCGCGCTCGAAGCCGAGGCCGGAAGGCTGGAGATGGAAAAAATTTTGTCGCCGGACGAGCGCGGCGTTTTGGATTTGCCGGCGGTTGCGGCATTTTGGAATTCAAAGGCCGGACAAAAAATCCGGCAACGGTCAGCAAATGTGAAACGCGAACTGGCGTTCACGGCGAAGTTCAGTCCGGCGGAACTGTCGGAAATCACCGGGACAAAGTCATCGCCGGATCTGGCGGATGAATTCGTCGTCGTGCAGGGCGTGGCGGATCTGGTCGTGCTGCTGCCTGACGAAATCTGGCTGGTGGATTTCAAGACGGACGATGTGCGTAAAAACGAACTGGCGGAAAAAATCAAATCATACAGGCCGCAGTTGAAACTTTACGCGCTGGCGCTGGAAAAGATTTATTCGCGTCCGGTGACGAATTGCTGGCTGCATTTTTTATTGGCGCAGAAAACGGTGGACATGGAAATCTGAATTGGGGGGCGCAAGTTGCTGCTTGTCCGTGAAATTGAGGCTGCGCGGTGGTGCAACCCCGTCGTAAAATGAAACATTCAATCCGGCGGCGGCTGTCCCGCGGAGCGGGCTTCGGCGTCGGATTTTTCTTCGGTTCGCTCCGGCAATTCTGCATTTTCCACAACGGGGTTTTTTTCCCGCAATTTCACGAGCGCAGGGCGCAGCAGTTTTCCCTGAAACGTGTAGCCCGCGCCGACGGTTTCGGCGATGACGGCGTCGGCGGGCGGTTTTGATTCGTCAACAGTCTGATGACGCCCGGAGTTGAACGGCTCGTCCGACGCGGCCACAAACGGCGTCAACCCGATGCGCCGGACGGCGTCGCGGCAGGCGTCCTGAAATTGAGAAATCTGCCCGGCCACCTTCGGCTGGCGTGAACGCGCGGCGGCGGCGTGCAGCAGAAAAACGTGGTCCAGAATCCGCACGAGGACTTGCAGCCATTCGGCCTCGCCACGCCGCAATTTGTCAATTTCAAGGCGGAGCGCGGATTTTTCGCTGTCGTTCATTTTCTGCATGAACGCGGTGAACTGCCGGACTTCCTCTGCCATTTTGTCGGAAATTTCCTGCGCGCCGGCGGAGGTTTTTTCTGCCTGCGCCTGCGCGTTCGTCCATTCGTTCGTCGCGCCGGAGATTTGCGCGGCGAGTTTTTCAAGGCTCTGGATTTTTTCGGCGATTCCACCGAGCGCGGCGGCCTCGACTGCCTTGACCATCATGCGATAATCCAGGAGGAACGGCACGCAGCCCAGAACCGCGCCGAGCGCGACACAGGCGGAGACGGCGGCGATTTCCCAGCGGCCAACCGGGTGTGTCGAGTGCAGGATGAAAAAATACGCGGTGCCGAGCAGCAGCGCGTCGCCGAGCAGAAACGGCCATTTTGGAATTTTCCGATGTGTCGCGTCATTCATCTCGGCCAAGTTTCATGGAAATGCGCGGCGAGCGCAAGAAAACGCGCCGGGCGATAGCCGCCAACCCCAATACAACTGCAAATACCAAATGGCATTGAAGTTGACGTTAAGGATTTGATCGGGAATTTGAATGCCCGCGCACGATGTAGGCCGAAAACTCATCATGATGATGCGGCGGAATGCGGACTTTGAATTTCGCGGTCCTGCCGTTGTAACGCCGTTCGATGACCTGTCCGACCTTGTGCAGGCGCGCGATGACGGCGGACTGCTCGTGCGGGATTTTCAATTCCAGGAATTCGCGCGTCGGGCGCAGTTGCGTTCCGAGTTCGGCGAGCAGGTGTGAAACGCCTTCGCCGGTCGTCGCGGAAATTCCGACCGCGTGCGGAAATTTTTCCTGCAACCGGTTCAGCGCGCCGCCGCCGTCCAGCCTGTCCATTTTGTTGAAAACCATCAGCATTGGTTTTCCTTCCGCTCCGATTTCCTTCAAAACGGAATCCACGGCGGCAATCTGTTCCTCGGCCTGCGGATGGCTGATGTCCACGACGTGCAGCAGCAAATCCGCCTGCACGACTTCCTCGAGCGTGGCCTTGAACGCCTCGACAAGTCCGTGCGGCAGTTTTTTGATGAAGCCGACGGTGTCCGTGAGCAAAACATTTTGGTTCGTAGGCAATCTCAAACGGCGCGTCGTCGGGTCGAGTGTGGCGAACAAAATGTCCTTTGCCAGGACATCCGCGCCGGTGAGCGCGTTGAGCAGCGTGGATTTGCCGGCGTTGGTGTAGCCGACGATCGAGGCGAGCGGCCACTGGCTGCGCTGGCGTCCGGCGCGTTGCGTGGTGCGCTGGCGGCGGACGGCGTCGAGGTCGCGCTCGATCTTGTCAATGCCCTCCTGCACCTTGCGGCGGTCGGCTTCGAGCTGCGATTCGCCCTCGCCGCCGCGCATTCCGATGCCTCCGGCCTGCCGCGACAAGTGGCCCCAGAATTTTGTGAGCCGCGGCAGCAGATGCTGCAACTGCGCGAGTTCAATCTGCATCTTGCCTTCGCGCGTGCGGACGCGCTGCGCGAAAATGTCGAGAATAAGCGACGTGCGGTCCAGAATTTTGCAGTTGAAAATCTTTTCAAGGTTTCTGCTTTGCGCCGGCGAAAGTTCGTCGTCGAAAACCACCGTGTCCACGTCGTTCGCCTTGCAAAATTTTGAAAATTCCTCCGCCTTGCCTTTGCCGATGAAGGTTGCCGCGTTGAGCGATTCCATTTTTTGAATCCCGTCGCCGGCGACTTCCGCCCCGGCGGTCTGCGCGAGTTCGGCAAGCTCGTCGAGCGACTCGCGCAGTTCCGCGCGGCCGCGCGACTTGAGTTCGACGCCGACGAGAAAAACCCGTTCGGAGCGTTTGCGGGTGAGATTGACGAGCGATTTCAATTGGTGCGATGGAGACGATAGCACAATTGCCGCCGCGCGCGATTTCATTTTCATTTTGCAGAAATCGGCCTATAAATGAGGCAACCGTGGGAACAAAATGCAAGCTGGCGGCTCATATCAGTTGCCGGACATAAAGGTATGATTCGCTTCAATGTCATCCGATTTTTTCTGCTGCCCGCCGCCGCATTGTTTTTCTGCGCCGCGCCGTCGCGCGCGGACGACACGAATCTGGAGAAGCAAATCCAGTTGCTGCAGCAGCAAAATTCGATTCTCCAGCAGCAATTGCAAAAGCAAAACGACTCGCTTGAATCGCTCACGAGAAAAGTCCGGGACTTGGAGGCGGCCGGGGTGGAAAAGGAAAATTCAACTTCGGAAAACGCGCCGTCAAAAGGCGGATTTAACCTCGGCAAGGTCAACTTGAGCGGCGAGGGCGGCGTGGCATTTTTCAAAACGGGTCCGGAAGGCTTCGCGCCACAATCGGATTTTCGCGTGGACGAGGCGAGGCTGTTCGTCGAGTCACCGGTCTGGAACGAGGTTTATTTTTACGGCGATCTAGACCTGGCGACGCGCGAAAATAATAATTTGAACCTGCAACTCGGCGAGTTGTATCTGGATTTTCAGGATGTGTCGCAACTTTGGGGGCGCGACGATCAATTCAATGTCCGCGCCGGGCGGATGAATGTCCCGTTTGGCGAAGAATATCTCATGCGCAACGCGATTGATGATCCGCTCATCTCGCACTCGCTTTCGGATTTTTGGGGATTTGATCCGGGCATGGAGATTTACGGCGCGCTGGACAAGTTCAGTTACGTCCTCGCGGTGCAAAACGGAGGCGGCTCGAACGGCGTGCAGGATTTTGACGGCGACAAATCGGTGGCGGGCAGAATCAGTTTTGACCCGAACCGCCGCTGGCATTTCAGCGTGAGCGGGATGCGCACGGGCGACGTGAGCGCGCAAAAGGATTTTGTTTCCGCCGAATGGTTCGGAACGGGTTTTTTCCAGTCGCTCGGTTCGCCGACCACGACAAAATTTCACGCGAACATCGTCGAGGGCGATGCGACGGCGCGCTGGAACGGCGGCCACGTCAGCGCGTTCGGCGGCTATGCGCGCTATGGCGACAACGATCCGGCGGCGGACAACGGACGCGATATTTTTTATTACTCGGTCGAGGGCGTGCAGGATTTGCCGAAGAAATTTTACGCGGCGGCGCGGTTCAGCGAGATTTATTCGGCCAAAGGCGTTCCAATCGTGGGCTACGGCAATTCCGCCGAATATTTCAGCGACCTGACGCAGGAATTGTGGCGTTTGAGCCTGGGGATCGGCTACCGTTTCAGCGAGCGGCTGGTGATCAAGACGGAATATTCCTTCGAGCGCGGCCGGGAATTGAACGGCGAAGCGCGCAATCACGAGGACTTTTTCGGCACGGAGGCCGATTTCAAATTCTAAATTTTTGGCGATGAAACTTTTTCCATCGGTAATCCTCTAAAATTGGGATGAAACATTTTCTGATAGCAATTGTCCTGGCGGGAACGGGCGCGACGGTCTTTGCTGGAACAATCGTCGGCAACGTGCGTGCCGAAGGCAAGGCGGACGCCGCCGGCGATCCGGCTGCGGGCGGCGCATATGCGAACCGCAAATATAAATTTGTCGAAAAAATGGATTATTCCGCGATGCACGATTTCGTCGTCTATCTCGAAGGTGCGGTCGGGACAAACAATGTTTCGACCAACTCGACGCAGGTCGCGACCACGCGGATCGCGCAAGAGGGCGCGATGTTTTCGCCGCACGTTTTGCCGGTGATGGCCGGCACGACAATTGAATGGCCGAACGACGACGAAATTTATCACAATGTTTTTTCGATGTCGGACGCGAAACAATTCGACCTCGAGCTTTACAAAGGCCCGCATCCAGAAAAGCGCGTGACATTCGACAAGCCGGGGCGCGTGGATGTTTTTTGCTCCATCCACTCGAATATGCACTGCATCATTTTAGTTTTGGAAAATCCGTATTTCGCCTCGACGGATGAAAATGGGAATTACAAAATTTCCGGGGTTCCGCCCGGCACTTACAAATTGAAAGCATGGCACGAACGCCTGCCCGCCGACGAAAAGGAAATCATCGTGCCGACGAACGGCGCGGTGAAGGTGAATTTCACGCTCGGCATAAAAAATCTTCCGCAATACTGACGCCATGTTCGACGCCAGTTTCCGCACAAAAGTCCTCGCGCCGGTGATTGTCGTGATGGCGCTGCTGGTTGCCGCCATGGTCTTCGTCGTTGACCGTCAAATCGCGCAGCAATTTCACACGGAAGCTGAAACGACCCTGACGACGGCGGACGCGGTTTTTAGAAGTTTGCAAAGCAAGCGCAGCGAGGATTTGCGGTCGGAATTTCACGGCCTGGTCAACCAGCCCGTCTACCGCGCTTTTTCAACGGCGCACGCGCCGACGATGCGCAAGCCGCTGCAAGACCTTTTGGCGACTGAACAAGACGTTGCCATCGTGTTTTACGCGACAGACGCGCAAAAAATTCTCGCCAGTGCACAGCGCGACGCCACCATTTCTACAAATGCTTTCGCCGCCGCCGCAGAGCCGGCCGTGCAGCAGGCGCTTCAAGGAAATGAAAAAGTGGACACCGTCCGCGTGGACGACCGGCTTTTTCAAATCATTTCCATTCCCGTTTATGACCTTTACAATTCGCTTGTCGTCGGTGCTTTGACCGTCGGTTCGGAAATTGGCAATACCAACGCTGATCAATTTAGCGGGATCACGCATTCGCAAATCATCCTGTTCGCCGGTGGCCACGCCGTCGCCTCCACGCTCACCAATCTGGACGCAGACATTGACCTCGGTAATTTGTTCAAGGAATCGCTTTCGGCGGACGCAGATTCGCCGCCCGTCGTCAGGGAAATTCCGCTTGGCGGCGAACATTATTTTTACATCGCCGGAAAATTTGAATCACTGGGCCATGACAAATCAATCGGCTATGTGCTGTTGAGTTCCTACGAAGCTTCGCAGCACGCGTTGGAGAAGACCAAGCAGGTTTTGTTGCTGGTCAGTTTTTGTGCGATTCTGTTCGGCGCGGCGGTGATCTGGTTTCTGGTCAATCGCGTCACGCACCCGCTGCTCGAATTGCGCGATAGCGCGGAAGCCGTCGGGCGCGGGGATTTTTCGCGGCGCGTGCCGGTCCGCTCGAATGACGAATGCGGCAAGCTCGCGGTCGCGTTCAACCAGATGACCGAAAACGTCCAGCAGTCGCGCGCGCAACTGGAAAAAACCGTCGAGACGCTCAAGGGCACGCAGGAGCAATTGATCCAGAGCGAAAAACTTTCCGCCGTCGGCGAATTTGTCGCGGGCGTGGCGCATGAATTGAACAACCCGCTCGCGGCGGTCATGGGATTTTCCGAAATACTCAAGGACACGGACGTGGGCGAACAGCCAAAGCGCTATCTGGAAATGATTTTCAAGTCGGCGCAACGCTGCCAAAAAATCGTCCAGTCGCTGTTGAGTTTCGCGCGCCGTCATGCGCCGGAGCGCAAGCCGGTTTCCGTGAACAAACTTGTCGAGACGGTTCTGGAAATCGTCGCTTATCCGCTTCGCACGAGCAACATCGAGGTCGTCACGCATTTTGATCCGAAGCTGCCGGTCGTGATGGCAGACGAACATCAAATCCAGCAGGTGTTTCTTAACATCGTCAACAATGCGCGGCAGGCGCTCGAAGCGCATCAAAATCAATCCGGCGCACGGATAAAAATCACAACGGAAACTTGCCAGCCGAACGTGCGCGTCATCATCGAGGACAACGGCCCGGGAATTCCCGAGGAAAATTTGCGGCGCATTTTCGATCCGTTTTTCACGACGAAGGAAGTCGGCAAAGGCACCGGCCTCGGCTTGAGCCTGTGCTACGGCATGATCAAGGAACACGGCGGCAACATCAAACCAACGAGCCGCCCGGGCGAAGGCGCGACGTTCACCATCGAATTGCCCATCGCCTACGATTTTGGCGGCGCGATTGAAACATTGCCCGCTGCGGGCGCGGAAAAAATTGATCCGCGCGAAGGTGCCGGCAAAAACGTCCTGGTGATTGACGACGAGGAGGCGATTTTGCAGATGGTTCACGACGGCCTCGCCCGCAGCGGTTATCGCGTGGACACGATAGCCGACGGTGAAGCGGCTTTGCAACGCCTCAAGAAACAACCTTACGACGTGGTATTTTGCGATTGGAAAATGCCCGGCCTGAACGGAAGGCAGGTCTATGAGCGGTTGCGCGAGTCGAATCCCGGACTCTGCCGCCGCGTCATTTTCATCACCGGCGACGTCATCAACGAGCAGATGCAGAAATTTCTGGAGGTGGAAAAACGCTCGTGCCTTGCCAAGCCGTTCAAACTGGCTGAACTTCGTGATGTCATAAAAAGCGTTCTTCCGGCGGCGTAAATTAAAATCAAAACACCGCGCTTTACTTTTATCGCCGGTTGCGTTTTGATTTGAGCCATGATGAAACGCATATTTCTTTTCGCGCAGGTTTTTTGTTCGCTGATTTTTGCCATTGCAGCCTCGGCGCAGCCGCTTCCGAAAATCGAACTCCAGCCTGTGTTTTCCAAATTGAGCGACGAGCGCCCTATCTGGATGAGCGAAGCGCCCGACGGTTCGCACCGGTTCTTCCTCGTCTATCAGTCCGGCAGAATCGTCATTGTCAAAAAAGGTTCGGACGGCGGCGACGCGAAGGAATTTTTGAACATCGAGGATCGCAATCCCAATTTCGAAAATGAAGACGGCCTGTTGAGCATCGCGTTTCATCCGGGCTTCAAAACGAATGGCTTGTTTTACATTTATTACACGCAGGAAAACAGCGCGGCACAACAGGCCAAGATGCAGGATTTCCCCTATCGCAGCATCGTCAGCGAAATGAAAGTGTCCGCGAACAACCCGGACAAGGCCGACACGAATTCTGAACGCATTCTTTTTGAAGTGCCCGAGCCGTATTGGAACCACAAGGGCGGCGAACTCGCCTTCGGCCCGGACGGTTATCTTTACCTTGGTCTGGGCGACGGCGGACCACCCAGCGGCGGCGACCCGTCCAACAATGGCCAGAATCGTTCCACACTGCTCGCCAAGATGCTGCGCATTGACGTGAATTCCCGGACAATCATCGGCAATGGCGACCGTTCGCACCAATTGAACTACGGCATCCCGCGCGACAATCCGTTTGCAAACGCGACCAACGCGCGCCCGGAGATTTTCGCCTACGGCCTGCGCAATCCGTGGCGATACAGTTGGGACAGAAAAACCGGCGACCTATGGGTTGGCGACGTCGGGCAAGATTTGTGGGAGGAAATTGACCTCGTCACCAACGGCGGCAACTACGGCTGGAGCGAACGCGAAGGCACGCATGGCTTCAAAGACCGGTCCCAAACCGGACGCGCCCGCTATGTTGATCCCGTCATGGAATACACGCACCGGACAAACCTTCAATCCGATGGAATGTTTCCCGACCACAGCATCGGCCTGTGCGTGATCGGCGGCTACGTTTATCGCGGCAAAAAATATCCCGCGCTCGATGGCGTTTATGTGTATGGCGATTACAACCTAGGCACCTTCTGGGGCTTCCGCTATGACCGCGACAAGCACAAGGTCACCATCGAAGGCACGCTGCTCGATCAGCCCAAAAACATCATCAGTTTTGCGGAAGACGCCGACGGCGAGCTTTACGTCCTGACGCAGGACGGCGAAATTTATCAAATCACCGCGCCTTAACACGAAATTTCATTGTTGCAGCGTCGGCGATGAGCGCCGATTCATCCCGGTCTTGAGGAATTTTAGGCGGGGTTTGACAGCGTGGTTGTTTTAGCGCAATGCGGACATGAAATTTTTTCGCCCAGGGCGTGCGCGGGGAATTCAATGTGGCCGCCGCACGATGAGCAAGACATTTTTATGTTGTCCGCGCGCTTCAAGATGATGGTGGCCCGGCAATGCGGGCAGGGGATTGTTTCGCCCAAAAGGTTGGTGGGAAATTCAACGTGACCGCCGCAGGCGGTGCAGGATATTTTCA